>JBFMBT010000384.1:0-5487 GCA_040754875.1 Verrucomicrobiota bacterium
GCGCGGTAAAGCGCGTTCAAAATCGTCTTCGTCCTCCTCCTCGTCCTCGTTCTCGAATTCCCATACTTTAAATCTATCTTCTGTAACTTGCCTCCCGTTTCGCGCGTCACCAGCATTGATCATATGCCGCCAACCCAATCAACCGATTGCCCTGACAATTTCCGTGCGTCGCGCGGCAATGCGCAGCGCATGAATGCAGGCGCATTGCATGCACCTGGTCGCCTCTATGTTCACCCTCTCCTGGGGGAGAGGGCTGGGGTGAGGGCGAGCCAATCATCTATACTGACTTTCTCTTGGCTGTTGCGACGCCGCCTTTTGAGATCTGTTGCACAAATTTCCCTGGCCATTTTTTTCTGCCTCGCCCCGCTTCACGCCGCGCCCATTGAGATCGAGGACATCCAAGGCGCCGCGCACCGCCCCCTCGAACAAAAGGAAAAATCCGCCACCGTCCTGATTTTCATCCTGCCCGACTGCCCCGTGGCCAACGGCTACGCGCCCGAACTCCGCCGCATCTTCGAAACCTATTCCAAAAGCAACGTCGCCTTCTACCTCGTCCACGTGGACCCCGACCTCAAATCCGCCGACGCCAGAAAGCACGCGCAGGACTTCGGCTACACCATGCCCGTGTTGCTCGACCCGAAACACGAGCTCGTGAAATTCACCAAGGCCACCGTCACCCCCGAAGCCGCCGTCCTTTCTCCGCAAGGCAAACTTCTCTATCGCGGCCGCATCGATGACCGCGTGGCCGACTACGGCAAGAAACGCGCCGAACCCACCCAGCGCGACCTGCGCGATGCCCTCGACGCCATCCTCGCCGGCCAGCCCGTGAAGAACCCCGCCACCAAAGCCATCGGCTGCTTCATTCCGGAACTGGAAAAGAAGTGACTCCCCGACCGAACCCCAAACCGCCGTTATCGGGCGGAAGCGGGCGGAATCGGCAGTTTGTCCCACGTAATCCCACGTATTCCCACGTGCATGGAATTACGATGAAGCAGCGTGCGGGGATGCGTTGCCTTATCGTTGCCCCGCCTGCTGCGCCCTGGTGGTTGGCGAAAGCCCCGCCTGCGCGGGTGAATGGTGGCGCTCGATGAATGCCGCCTCCGATCCCGCCCGCCACAACCGCAGGGTCATGTCCCAACTGCCCGACGCCAAAGTTTTCCCATCCGGCGCGAACGCCACCGAACAGACCACTTCACCGTGCCCCTTCAATGTCATCTTCGGCTCGCCCGTGAACACGTCCCACAGCTTCACCGTCCGGTCGCGACTGCCGCTGACGACCGTCTGCCCGTCCGGTGAAAACTGGACCGCTTCCACGGCGCCCGCGTGCCCACGATAAATGCCCAGCGGCTTGCCGCTTTCCACCTCCCAAATCCGCACCGTGGCGTCGCTGCCGGCGGTCGCCAGCCGCCGGCCATCGCGTGAAAACGCCACGGAACTCAGGTAACCGGTGTGCCCCGTGAGCCGGTGCTTGAGTTCGCCGGTGCGCGTGTCCCAAAGCTGCCATTCCCGTCCTCCCGCGCCCACCGCCAGCGTTCGCGCATCAGGGGAAAGGGCCGCCGGCCCCGTGAAGCCCAGCTTGTCGCGCAGCATGACCGGCTCCCCCTCCCATAAAGGCAGGAAGGCCGTTGCTTCCCAACGCCGCACCCTCCGGTCCGCGCTCACGGACACGATGGATCTCCCGTCGGGCGCGAAGGTCATCGCCAGCACCCGTCCTTGATGCCCCCGCAACAACTGTTTCGTCCCGCCGGTTTCCAAATCCCAGAATTGAATCGTCGGCGTTGCCCCGGCGGCGGCCAGCAGCTTCCCATCCGGCGAAATCGCGAGCGCATGCGTCGAGCCGTTGGCACCCCGAAACGTATGCAGCGCTTCGCCCCGCTGCACATCCCACACTTTGACGATGGGGTTGTTCCCGCCGCCGGCCACGAGCCGGCCGTCCGCGGAAAACGCGATCGCCATCACCCGGTTGGACAACCCCGCCAACACTCCCGCCGGCTCGTTCGCCGCGATGTCCCACAATTTGATTGTCCGATCATTCCCGGCCGACGCAATCACCGGCTCCGTGGGATGGAACGCCACCGCCCGCACCATGTCCGCGTGCCCGATGAACGTCGATTTTCCCTGGCCCGTCTCCAGTTCCCACAACCTCACCGTGCGATCAAAACCGCCCGACACCAGCGAGCGGCTGTCCGGCGAGAACGCCAGGCTGGACACGAGGTCCCCGTGGCCAAACAGAATCTGTTTCTGCTCCCACGTCGCCGCGTCCCACACCAGAATCGTGCCATCCTGAACGCCGGCGGCCGCCAGCCGGCCGTCGGGCGACCATGCCACCGCCAGGACTCGTCCGCGGGCGATTTGCATGGTCCGCTCCGGCGCTTTGGTTCGCACATTCCACACCACAAATTCGCCCGGTTCACCCACGTTTCTTCCGCTGCCTGAAACCAACCGCTGCCCGTCCGGCGAATAGCAAAGGCACCGGACGTCGTTCCGATCCCGTTTCGTCCAGCCCACCAACTGTTTCGGTTCCAATCCCCAAAAATGAATCTCCCCGCCGCGACAACCGGAAACAATCTGTTTGCCATCCGGCGAATACGCCAGCGCCCACACTTCGTCCGAATGATTGGACAGCGTTTCCTTCAGGGAGCCATTGGCCGTGTTCCACAAACGCACGGTCCGGTCCCAACCCGCCGACGCCACCGTGTTGCCATCGGGCGACACAGCCAGCGCCGCAATCTCCTTCAAATGGCCACGCACCGTGAGCTGGTCCTCCCCGCCGGCCCCGCGCCAGATCCGCACCGTTCCATCCCAGCTCGACGACGCGATGAACTGCCCGCGCGGATCAAACTGAACGGCCGTCACGTTCAACGTGTGCCCGGCGAGATTCTGCCGATACTTGTATGCGTTGCCCGCCCAGTAAAACCACTCGAACCCGCGAAAATCCTCCTCCCCCGGCGCGGGGCGCTGGCGGTCGAGCAACGCCACCATTTGTCCGGCGTCGGCGTTTTCCCAGGCGCGTTGAATCAGGTTCATGTGGGCCACGTAGAGCGTGCGCGCGGTTTTCTTTTCGTGCAGCCGCGCCCGCTCCGCCTCGCGCTCCGCGGCGCCGCGCGCCTCCGCTTCGGCCTTTTGCGCCCGCTGCATTGCCAGCCTGGCTTCGCCTTCCGCGATGGCGCGGTGTTCGGCCTGTTCCCGCGCCTGTTCGGCCAGGCGGCGCTGCCATTCGATTCCCACCACGCCCAGCGCCGCCAGCGTCACCATGGCCGCGCCCATCAACGCGATGATCGGCCGCCGCTGCATCCACTTGAACACCCGCTCGGTCGTCGTCACCGGGCGCGCGTGAATCGGCTCGTGATGCAGCCAGCGCTCCAGGTCCTCCGCCAGCGCGTCCGCGCTCGCATAACGGTGCTTCGGGTCCTTCTCCAGACACTTCAGGCAGATTGTCTCCAGGTCGGAATCGATCGCCCGCGAAATCGTGCTCGGGCGCTCGGCCTCCTTCAGCACCACGTTTTGCAGAATTTCCAGCGGCGTCTCTCCCTCGAAGGGCGGACGGCCCGTCATCAACTGATACAGAATGGAGCCCAGGCTGTAGATGTCCACCGCCGTGCTCAATTCCTTCACCTTTCCCGACGCCTGTTCCGGCGCCATGTATTGCGGCGTGCCCATCACCATCCCGCTCATCGTCAAATCACTGTCCTCCTTCACCCGTTTGGCCAGCCCGAAGTCCGTCACATGCGGCTCGCCCTGGCCATCCACGAGGATGTTCGCCGGTTTCAAGTCCCGGTGGAGAATGCCTCGTTGATGCGCGTGATGCACCGCCCGCGCCACCTTGGCGAGCATCCCCGCCTGCGCCCGCAACGTGTCGTGCGCCGTGCCCGGAGACTCGGCCCCGGCCCGGGACGCGCGCCGCTCCTTCTGGCTCCGCTGGCTGCTTCGCGCGAGCATTTGCGAAAGGCTTTCGCCCTCCACCAGTTTCATGCTGAAGTAATGCCGCCCCTCGTGTTCCCCCACTTCGTAAATTGGCACAATGTTCGGATGATCCAGATTCGCTGCCGCCTCCGCTTCCAGGCGGAACCGTTTGATCTCCACTTCGTCGGCAAAATCGCCCGCCAGGATCAACTTGAGCGCCACCGGCCGGTTCAAGCTCACCTGCCGCGCGCGATACACCACCCCCATTCCGCCGCGCGCAATTTCCTCCAGCAATTCATAATCGCCAAAGTTGCGCTCTCGAGCCCCGTCCGCAACGGTCGCCCGCGGCAGCTTCACCGCGATCGTCCCGCGCCCGGTCGCCGGTGGCGGCGTGTTCGCCAGCGTCTCCGCCCCGGACAACGATTCACCCGCGCCCCGACCGGTTGGCTCGGGCGTTTCAACCTTCAGCGTGTGCGTCAGCGCGCTCACGCACTCGGCGCACAAGCCGCCCGCCACCGGCGACGGCAGGGCCGCACCGCACTGGTGGCAAATATCAGTCATAACAGTCTTTCTCGCTAACCTGTTGGCCCGGAACACACTGCCGCCCGGGTTTACAGATAATGTTCGGGCCACCCACGCCGCTTCTATCAAAAAAGTTCCACGCCTCGGAAGCGGACCGATTCGTGCCACCAGCCTCAAGCAACGGAGCATTCTTTCGGGCGCGCCGTCTAACCATTGGAAATTGAAACTGAACTATGAAACGACTTCTTGTTTGCCTCGCCGTCTGGTTCGTCGCGGGCAATGCCCCGGCCAGCGCGCCGGAGCCGCAGCCCAAGCCGCGCATCGAAGTCTGCTTTGTCCTGGATACCACCGGGTCGATGAGCGGATTGATCGAAGGCGCGAAACAAAAAATCTGGGCCATCGCCAACGAGATGATTGGCGCCAAACCGACGCCGGAAATCCGCGTCGGGCTCGTGGGTTATCGCGACCGCGGCGACGCCTATGTGACGAAAGTTTTCGACCTCAATTCCGACATCGACGCGGTTTATTCCGACTTGATCGGGTTCCAGGCCCAGGGCGGCGGCGACGCGCCTGAGTCGGTGAACGAAGCGCTGGCGGATGCGGTGCGCAAGCTGAGCTGGAGCAAGGACCGCGGCGTCCTCAAGATTGTGTTTCTCGTCGGCGACGCCCCGCCGCACATGGATTATCCCAATTCGCCCAAGTATCCGGAGCTCTGCCAGGAGGCGGTGAAGAAGGATTTGATCATCAACACCGTGCAGTGTGGAAACTTCTCCGCTACCACGCCTGTCTGGCAGGAAATCGCGAAGCTGGCCGAAGGCGCCTTCTCGGCGATTGCGCAAACGGGCAACATGGCCGTCATCGCCACTCCCATGGACGCGGAACTGGCGCGGTTGAATCGCGAACTGGGACACACACTGATCGCCTATGGCACGCGGGCGCAGCAATCAGCCTTCGTTGCGAAACAGGCGCTGGCGGAGGCCGCCGCTCCCGCGGCCACGGCGGACCGGCTGCAGTTCAACGCGGCGTCCGGCAAGATTGTGCAGGGCGGGGGCGACCTGCTGG
>JBFMBT010000385.1:0-5444 GCA_040754875.1 Verrucomicrobiota bacterium
GTTTCATACTCCGCCCCGCCGACGGCCCAACACTCGTCCAGCCCCAACAATCGTTCAAAAGCTTTTTCAGGTATCACGCGCCATCAGATTACAAGGTTTCCCAGCCATTGAAAATAGCGGGGAACCAGTTTTTGGAAGGTTGGCTTTTCCCTGAGTGTATCGAATCACCCGCCACGTTTTTCCCAGATCAATCGCAAATCGCAAATCCAAAATCGGCAATCCCATCGCTTCCTCAATCGCAAATCGCAAATCTAAAATCGCAAATTCCCCATGACCATCCTCGTCGTTGATGACAATCCCACGAACCTCAAGCTCGTGTCCGATGTGCTCGAGTTTGAAGGTTACCAGATCCTCCAGGCCGCCGATGCCGAGCAGGCCCAGGCCGTCCTCAAGGATTCGATTCCCGACCTTATCCTGATGGACATCGCCCTGCCGGGCATGGACGGCCTCACGCTCACGCGCCTGCTCAAGGCCGATGCGCGCACGCGCCACATCCGCATCGTCGCCCTCACCGCCTTCGCCATGAAAGGCGACGACCAGAAGGCGCTGGACGCCGGCTGCGACGGCTACATCACCAAACCCATCGACACCCGCCGGCTCGGCGGCCAGGTGTTGGAAGTATTGGAGCGGAGGAAAGGATGAAGGGGATTTGCGATTTTAGATTTGCGATTTGCGATTGGGGCGTAACCACGAATGCACACTAATGGACACGAATTGGGAAGAAGGTGTGACGCGAATCACGCGAATTGGCGCGAAGGGCAGAGGCACGTCGCGCACGCGCCAGCGTCCTGGAGTGCGGCGGCCCCGCGCCGCTTTGTTGCGCGCGGTGTCATCCCAACGCCTCGCGTGCAATCCCCCTTCCGGACCGCGGCTGTCCCCAGCCGCAGCGTGCGAAATGCCAACCTTCGTTTGGGACCCGCTGCGACGCCATCTCCGTATGACGTTATGAGCACCGCACGTACATCCATTCAAACGAACCTCCCGACTCACGGTTACAGCCCACGCGCTGCGGCTGGGGACAGCCGCGGTCCTGCGCCAACGGCGCTGCGTCCTCCAGCCCAGGGTTGCGTCAGCTACCCTGGGTGGCGTGTCGTCGGGCTTTCCAACCCCAACGGGGTTGTGGCAATCCCCGGATCGGCCGCAACCCCGTTGGGGTTGGGGATGGTTGGCGACGGCATTCCCAAGGTAGTCCCGCCCCTTGCAGGCAGTTCAGAACGTCGTCAGCACCCGCACCACCCTGCCCCAACCTTGGGCTGGAGGACGCAGCCCCTTTGGGGCTGTTGCGCACCCATCACTCCGTCCCCCATTTTTCTGTCCGCAATCTTTCTGTCAGCCCTCCGGGGGAGTGCGGCGGCCCCGCGCCGCTTTGTTGCGCCTGGTCCATCCCAAAGATGGCAAAATCATTACGGGGCAAAATCATTTCACTCTGGTTCGGACCGCGGCTGTCCCCAGCCGCAGCGTGCCGCCTGCCAACCTTCGTTTGGGGCCGTCTGCGACTCCATTCCCGTATGACGTTATGATCTCCTCACGCATACAATTCAAACGAACCTCCTGGCCTCCGGTTGCAGTCCACGCGCTGCGGCTGGGGACAGCCGCGGTCCGAAACCTGCGCGCGCCCACCTCATGTAACCCATTTAACTCATTTAACGCTTCCACTCTTCAACCCTTCAACGTCCGCAAAAAATGATTTTGCCCCCTAATGATTTTGCCTTGTTCCCCCAATCGCAAACCGCAAATCTAAAATCGCAAATTAGATGACCATCCTGATCGTCGATGACATTGCCACGAACCTGAAGCTGCTGCGTGCCCAGTTGGAAGCCGAGGGCATGGCTGTGCTGGAGGCTGCCGATGGGGTTGAAGCGCTGGCCAACCTGGAGCGCGCGCCGGTGGATGCCATCATCTCGGACATCCTCATGCCGCGCATGGACGGCTACCGGCTGTGTCACGAAGTGCGCAAGAGCGAGCGCTGGCAGGCCCTGCCGTTCATCGTTTACACCGCCACTTACACCTCCGCGTCCGACGAGAAGCTTTCGCTGGATCTGGGGGCGGACAAGTTCTTGCGCAAGCCCGCCTCCACGACGGCGATCGTCGATGCGTTGCGGGAAGTCATGAGCCTTCATCCCACCCAACGGCCGGAACCGCGAGTCACACTGCCGGAAGTTGAGTTGATGAAGGAATACAGCGAGCGGCTGGTGGCCAAGCTCGAACACAAAAATGGGGACCTTTCGGCCCAGGCGGAGATCTTGCGCGAGCGCGAACGCCAACTGACCACGCTCATCGGCAACCTCCCCGGCCTGGCGTATCGCTGTCGCAACGACCAATTCTACACCATGGAATTCGTCAGCGACGGCATCGACGCTCTCACCGGCTATCCAACCGCTGATTTCATCGAGCATCGCCGCCACTTCGGCGACCTGATTCATCCGGCGGACCGCGACCGCGTGTGGGCAGACGTCCAGGCGGCGGTGCGGGACCGTCGGCACTTTGAATTGACCTACCGCATCACCAACGCGGGCGGTGCGGTGAAGTGGGTGTGGGAACGCGGGCAGGGCATTTGCGATGCCGCCGGCCAGACCACGGTCTTGGAGGGCTTCGTCACCGACATTACCGCGCGCGTCCTTGCCCACCAGCGCATCCTGCATTTGAACCGTGTTTATGCCGTGTTGAGCGGCATCAACGAAACCATCGTCCGGGAAAAGAACCTGCCGGCGATGCTGAAAACAGCCTGTCGCATCGCGATCGAGAGAGGCGGGTTCCGGTTTGCGTGGATTGGTTTGCTGCGGCCGCCGGCGCACCGGCTGGAAGTTGTGGCCCACGCCGGCGCGGCACCCGACACCCTGGCGGTCCTGGGCGAGCTTCTGGACGAGCCGCAACGCGGATGCGCCTTCACGGCCCAGGCGCTGGAGGGCGGCGGACACGGCGTCTGCAACGATTTTGCCCACGACCCGCAGGCCGCTGCCTGGCGCGACGAGGCCATGCAACGCGGCTACCGCGCCATGGCGGCGCTGCCTTTGAGGTCCGGGGACCGCATCGTTGGAACCTTCAATCTCTATGCGGGCGAGACCGAGTTCTTCAACGACGAGGAATTGCGGTTGCTGGACGAACTGGCGATGGACATCGGCTTTGCCCTCGAAGTTCACGGGCGCGAGGAGGAACGGCAGCGGGGAGAGGCAGCGTTGCGCGAGAGCGAACGGCGGCTTCGAACTGTGACCAGCGCCTCGAACGTCGGTCTCTGGGACTGGGATTTGCAGGGCAACACCGTGTGGTTCTCGCCCGAGTGGAAACGGCAGATCGGATATGCCGATGACGAAATCTCCAATCACTTTGAGGAATGGCAGAGCCGGGTGCATCCGGACGACCTGGAGCAGGCGGTGGCAACGGTAAGGGCGTACATCGAAAAGCCGTGGCCCAACTATCAAACGGAGTTCCGTTTTCGCCACAGGGACGGCTCCTATCGCTGGATTCTGGCGCAAGCGTCGTTGATCGCCGACGCGCAGGGCAAGCCGGCCCGCATGCTTGGCTCGCATCTGGACATCACCGAGCGCAAGCAGGCCGAGGAGGTGCTGCGGGAGATGAACGCGCGCTATTCGCGGCACGAGGCCGCGCTCGTGGCCTTGACGCGCAGCCACGTCTTGCAAGGCGGTGATATGGCGGCCGCGTTGCGGGAAATCACCGAGGTCACCGCGCGCGCGCTGGACGTGGCCCGTGTCAGCGTCTGGCGTTACGAACGGGACAAGCGGGACATCGTTTGCGCGGAACTTTACGAGCGGGGCGTTCATCGTCATGACTCCGGCGCTGTGCTCAAGGAGGAAGCGTTTCCCGGCTACTTCCGCGCCATGGCCACGGCGGACATCATCGCCGCGCACGACGCCATCCACGACCCGCGCACGGCGGAATTCACCGAAACGTATCTCCGGCCCTTGGGCATCACCTCCATGCTCGACGCGCCCATCCATTCCAAGGGGATCGCCACCGGCGTATTCTGCTGCGAACACATCGGCCCGGCGCGTCAATGGACGCCCGATGAGCAAACCTTCGCCGTGGCCGTGGCGAATCTGGTTTCGCTCCTGCTCGCGCAGGAGGAACGGCAGAAACTGGAAGAACAATTCCGCCAGTCGCAGAAGATGGAGGCCATCGGCCAGCTCGCCGGCGGCGTGGCGCATGATTTCAACAACATCCTCACCGTCATTCGCGGCTACGCCGATCTGGTGCTGGAGGAGGAGACGCTGCCGGCGGACTTGCGCCAGCCGGTCGAGCAAATGAGCCAGGCGGCCGACCGCGCGGCCGGGCTCACGCGCCAGTTGCTGGCCTTCAGCCGCAAGCAGGTCATGCAAACATGCGCGCTGGACCTCAACGAAGTCGTTGCCAACGTGACGCAGATGTTGCGGCGGGTCATTGGCGAGGACATTTCGTTGCGGCTGGATTATTCGCCGCATCCGCTGCCGTTGCACGCGGACCCCGGCATGTTGGAGCAGGTGTTGCTGAATCTGGCCGTCAACGCGCGCGATGCCATGCCGCGCGGCGGAAAGCTCGTCATTACGACGGTGCGCGTGACGGTGGACGAAGCGTGGGTGCGCGAACAAACGACAGCGCGCGTGGGAGAATTCGTCTGCCTGGGCGTGCGCGACACCGGTTGCGGGATGCCGCCCGAGGTTCAGGCGCGCATCTTCGAGCCGTTCTTCACCACCAAACCCGTCGGCAAAGGCACGGGACTGGGTCTGGCCACCGTGCAGGGAATTGTCCAGCAACATCACGGCTGGGTGGAAGTCGAGAGCGAAGTGGGGCAGGGGACGGAGTTCAAGGTGTATCTGCCCGCCAATGGGCGCAAAGGCGAAATCACGGCGAAACCGGCTTCCGCGGAACCGCTGCGCGGCGGCAGGGAAACGATTCTGCTGGCGGAAGACGAACCGGCCTTGCGCCAGTTGGCCCGCATGGTCCTGGAACGGCTGGGTTATCGCGTCCTGGAAGCCACCTCCGGTGTGGATGCGTTGTCGGTCTGGGAAGATCACGGCGCCACGATTGACCTGTTGCTGACCGACATGGTGATGCCCGACGGCATGAGCGGCGCGGATGTGGCCGAGGCGTTGCGCGCGCGCAAGCCCGCCCTGAAAGTCATCTACACCAGCGGCTACAGCGCCGAAGCCGCCTCCGGCGAAATCGAGTTGCAGGACGGCGTCAACTTCCTCCCCAAACCCTACGCCCCGCAAAAACTCGCCCGCCTCGTGCGCGACGTGCTGGATCGGTGATTTGCGATTTTTGATTTGCGATTTGCGATTGGGGAAAGCGGCTGACAGAAAAATTGTGGACAGAAAAATGGGTAGCGCAACATCTGAGGAGGTCCGGCAAGGGAAAAATGTCGGGCAAGAGGCGTCATGGCGTGGTCGCGGCGTTGGGGCTTTTGCGGTGAATCAATTGCTTCAAATAACGGGCTTCGTCGTAAGCGA
>JBFMBT010000386.1:0-5381 GCA_040754875.1 Verrucomicrobiota bacterium
CGCCACGCGTGCCCGGCGCACCTCCACCGACCGGATGGTCCGCCCGGGCAAAACGCGCGCGAGATGCCGCGCCAACACTTCCACTTCCGGCAGTTCAGGCACGCCCGCCATGTTCCCGCCGCCGGACCGCAAATTCAATTTCAGAATGAAATTCGAATCGCGGGCGGCCCGCCCACCGGGCTCTCAAGGCTCCAGCAGGTACGTGTAGCTGCTGCCTCCGGAAGTCCCGCCGGCCGCAATGTCCCCGTCGTCATTGATATCAAAAGCCGCGGTGAGCGTGATTCCCGCCCCGGCCTCCCCGCTGAGATCAGTGATTGAGGGGCTGAACGAATTGGAATCCCCGGGCTCAAATTGAACCGTCCACAGCACCGCCTTGTTGCCGCACGTGCCCACCACCTTGACCGTGTACACACCCTGGCCATCCACCGACACATTCCCAACTCCAAAGGCAACGCTCGAGGTCTCACCCGTCAATTCTCCCAACGCCTTCATCGCGAAGTTGGTGGCGGTCGTGCCATTGGCCGAGTCGGGAATCCAGATGAACGCCCGCCGCGGCGAAACATCCGTCGTCCACTCCCCGACGGCGATGCCGTATTCATTGACTGCGTTCCCAAAGCTTTCGCCCGAGCTGGAGCCGGACACGGCGATGTAACCGAGGCGCACGTCGCCAACGAACGCGTTATAATTCGTCACGTAAGGATAGTAATCGACCACGAGGTCCCAGCACGTGCCGACCACCTGCCCGGCGTCATTGATTCCCACGCCTTGCATGCCTTCGGCTCCGCCGGGGAAGGAATTGGTCGTATAATCCGAGCCGTCGTAAGTCTCGACGTGATGGTCGTACTGTTCATGCCACGCAAAACTCGCCACCACGAGGTTGCTGTTGTTGATGCCATCGAATCCTACTGCACCGTAATAATCGGCGGAATGCATCGTCGGAGAACCGTAGCCGTTGCCGGACGGGCTCCAGGAACATCCACGGGTTTGCATGAGCGTAATGCACCCTTGCTGCGTGATTACATCACCGGCGCCCACCACGATGTTGGAATCGTTGATGGCCGATGCAAAGTGACCGCGATAGTCCGTCGTTTGCGGATACGCGTTTGTCACCACGGACATCGTCAAATCGACTCGCCCCGTTCCGGGCACCCACACGGAGCTCCCGTTGGAGTGAGTCCATACCACTCGCCCATTCTGGTTGATGTCCGCGTATTTGCTGCTGCCGCCCACCGGGCTGGTGTTCACGGCGCTGGCGCCGATACTCGTTGCCGTGTACGCCGACGCGTTCGCAACGGGCAGCACGCAATTCACCACGATCGCCAGGGGCCAGAAGGATTTTTTTAATGGATGTAGGTTCATATGACACACCTTTCTGAGATATGCGGTTTGGTTGAGCTTGGAGTTCCAAAAACTCCGGAACATACAGTGGGCGACGTTTGATAGGGCGTCAAGGTGGCGGGTTCACTTTTTATTAAAAATTATCCTCGGTTGCGCTTTGTTTAAGTCCGATAATATGTTTCCGGTTGCGTGTATTACGGGCGGTCAATGCGAACACTAAGTGTTTCATCATTATCCCTGAGCGACATCGTCCATTATCTAAATCCAACAGTACACCTTGATAGTTGCTAATATCGAACAGGTTGTAAGTGCTGGATATTCGATATTCACCACTCGGATGCCCACGCTTCAAATTCAGCTTTATCACGGTAGTTTTGGCTTGGGCGCCAGCACGGAAGACATCCCCGCCGTCCTCACGTCCCTTGGCGGCGGCTGCTCAAGCCGTTTTCGCCACTTGAAACGTGCCTTGTCATCGCCGAATAACGTGGACACCGGTCGTGCGTATGGCATGATGGGCAAATAACCCCAGGAGGAACTATGAGATCATCCACCCATCATTGCAAAATGGTTGCCAGCCTGCTCGCCTCGGCCTGTCTGTGGTCTTCGGTTTGTGCCATCGGGCAGGATGCGAAGCCGGCCATCGATCCGAAGGCTGATGTCATCCTTCGCAAAATGGCGGAATACTATCGCGACGCAAAAAGTGGGACTGCGGCCATAAAGATCAACATGAAGGTCCAGATGCAGGGAATGAACACTGAAATCGCGTCGGATTACGATCTGGCCTTCAAACGCCCCAACCGGTTCGCCTTGCGAGGCAAGCCCGCTGCTTTCAATCCCCTGGCTGGCATGGCCGTCGTCTCGGACGGCACAAAACTGTTCAGTCATTTTCCCATGCTGAAGAAATACACCTCCGAAGACGCGCCCAAATCACTGGACGGCATCCTCGGCGGACAGATGAATCCTGCCATGGGGATGATGGGGGGAATGCATGTGTTTATCGACGCGCTGTTTCGTGACGATCCCTACCGAACCATGATGGAAGGTGTGACCGCCGGAAGCTACGTGGCTTCGGAAACGCTCGACGGCATCGAATGTCACCGCCTGAAATTCGTTCAAGAGGCAATGGATTGGGAAATCTGGATCGCGGCGGGCAATGACTCGTACGTGGTCAAACTGGTGCCCGATATGTCGAAATCGTTGATCAAGGCACGCGACCTGAAGCAGCTTCCGGGAGAGCTGAGGGAAATGAAGATGCAACACGACATCCGCCTCACGGACTGGAAAAAGAACCCCGATCTACCGGACAACCGCTTTCAGTTCGACCCGCCGGGCGATGCGAAACTCGTTGAGTCATTTTTTGATGGGCTTGCGTCCAGAGAAAAGCATCGGCTGCTTTCTCAAGCCGCACCCGATGTGAAAGTGGCCCTGCTTGGCGGGGGCAAACTCGACCTTGCCGCCCACAAGGGCAGAGATATCGTCATTCTGGACTTCTGGGCGACCTGGTGCGGGCCTTGCGTCCAGGCCCTGCCGATTCTCACCGAAGTGGCCGCGGCTTATCGCGAAAGAGGCGTCGTGTTCTACGCGGTTAATCAAGAAGAGGATGCCAAAACCATCGAGGCCTTTCTCCAAAAGAAAAATCTTTCTATGACCGTGGCTTTGGACGCGGACGGCGCAATCGGAGCCAGGTACGGTGTCGAAGGAATTCCGCAAACCGTCATCATCGGCAAAGACGGGATAGTGGAGGCCGTTCACGTGGGACTATTGCCCGGCCTGAAACAAAAGCTCCAAAAAGAACTCGACACCCTGCTGGCTGGAAAGAAACTCGCGGGCGATAAATCCCCGGCCGCAAAGTAAATTTCCGCGCGCGAGCAATGAAGCGTGTCTTATGGTGCAAGCCATATAAATAAAGCCTGCTGAATCCTGCCGAAGCAGGGTCGCGAAATGTGAAAACTCACGTGGAAAATGATTCCCGGGATTGACGACGACATGTTCTTTTGTCACGATATTAGTGTTCCCGAGAAGGATTGGACCCGTCGTATTGGCGCAATGCCCAGAGAGGACTGTTATGAAACATGCCATGACTTCCGCCCGATTCACCCACTTTAGCCACACACTCGCCGCGTCGCTCGCTTTGGCGGTGTTCTTACCCGTTTTCAGCGCCACCGCCGCCGAACCCCAGCGCAGCGGCTTCGACGCATGGGACGTCACGCTGGGCAGCACGATCACCACCAGCAGCCTGCTTTATCCGGGCTCCAACGCCGGTGACCTGCTCGGGGGCAGCGCCTCCAGCGTGGAACGGGGCAACGTCATCTTCCGCGATGGCCTGCCCGATGGCACCGTGCATTCGGTCGAATGGCAGACCGCCGCACCGGTCACCGTCCGCAGCTTCCGCATTTTCGCCAGCCACGACTTCACTCCCAATCGCGCCTTCCGCCAGATGAATCTTTACGCCTTTGACGCCGCCTCTTCCGCCTGGGTGCTCATCTACACCGTCAATCCGACCATCCCCTACGGCGACGGATCCACGGGCGCCTGGCTGATTCTCACCGACTCGGTCACGCCCGTGACATCCGACCAATTCCGCGCCGAGTTTGTGCAACATCTGAACTCCGGCCCGCGCATCATCGAACTGGACGGCTTCGAAACCGAAACCGCGCCGGATGAATTGTGGGATGCCTTGGGCGTCACTGTGCAGGCCACCAGCGGATTGCGCGCGGGCTCGAACGGGCTTGATATGTTCGGCGCTTCGTTTGGCAGCCCGGAGCCGGGCAACGTGCTGTTCCAGGACGGCCAGCCCGCCGGCTTCACGCATTCCATCGTGTGGAAATCCGCTGCGCCCGTCACGGTACGCAGCTTCAGTCTCTCGGCCAGCTATGACTTGCCGTCGCCGCCGCAACGCGCCTTTTCCACCGTCCGCCTTTTCGGCTGGGACGCGGCCAGCGCCTCGTGGACGCTGCTGTTCGAGCATGATCCCGTTTACGATGCGGGCCCGTTTGGAAACACGCTTTATTTGTCCGCGAACCTCCCGCCCATGCAGACCGACCAATGGCGCGCGGAATTCGTCCAAGCCGGCGGCATGTCCTTCTCCGGCCCGCGCGTGTGGGATCTGGAAGGCTACGCGCAAGCCTTCCCCCAGGCCGTGCAGATCGACATCAAACCCGGCGTCTCGCCGAACGAAATCAACCTCAAGGCCAAGGGCAAAACCGACCTTCCCGTCGGCGTCTTCAGCACCGCCATCATTGACGCCACGCGCCTTGACCTTTCCACCGTGACCCTCGGAGACCCGCGCCTGTCGGGCGTCGCGTCACCTACGAGCATCACGTTCTCCGACCTCAACGGCGACGGCCGCATGGACGGCGTGCTTCATTTCATGCAGGGCCAATTGATTTCCAACGGCGCCCTCAACTCCAGCACCACCGAGTTGCAACTGTTGGGCGTCACCCTCGACGGCGCCCAATTCTACGGCTCCGACTCCGTCGTCATCTCCGGCAGCGGCGGCGGCGGTGGTGGCGGCGGCAAGGGCAAGAACCGCTGAACCTTCGGGGCGGGGACGGCCCTCGTCCCCAGTATTTGACTTGCGATGGAGATTCACCAACTGGTGAACCGGGCTAGTTAAACTGCCTTTCGCTTGCGGTTCGCGGATTAATTTTCTGTAATTTATTGACGAATTCGCGATCCGTGCAATTTTGAACCGTGAGACACAATCCGTGTCCTGCAAGGAGGACGGTGGACTGCCCGTGCCCCCCAACGACAAAGGTTGCGCCTGAAAAGTCGCCAACCAGACGAAGCATCGCGCCCGCGCTTCGCAGCCTCCCGAAGCGCCCCGCAACCCTTTGCTCGGAATCTGAACTTCGCCCCATGAAACCGAAACCTCACCGGTCCCCCTTGTCTCTGCGCCTCTGTGGTTCACCCCATCGCGCCCCGCGAGCCAGTTTGCTGCCCACGTTTCAACGCCCCTCGTCATTTCGCCCAACCCGCCTGGTGCCACCTCATCCCACGTAATGCCACCTGAGGGAAAAAATAAAAAATCTTTAACCCCGCTG
>JBFMBT010000387.1:0-5351 GCA_040754875.1 Verrucomicrobiota bacterium
ATCACACGGCCGCAGGCTCGAAGCCTGCGATACGGCAGGTTGGAAACCTGCGCTACAAGGCTGACATTGCCAAATGGATCTTCTGAGTTTTTGTTCCAATTCGCACGCTGCGGCTGGGGACAGCCGCGGTCCGGAACAGGTAAAGCAACAATCGACCTTCAACCCAACCGCCTATGCAACTGCCTGACATCTTCCAGCAAATGCTCCACGTGTATGAGACCGGCGGGTGGGTCATGCCGGCGCTGGCGGTGGTGGCGTTGATTTCCTACGCGTCGGCCGCGCAATTGATGGCCTGCCTGTATCATCGCGGGCTGACCAAGGTCACGGACGAGGACATCAAATCGTGGGTGGCCGATCCCGCGAAAGCGCCCAAGAGCCTGCGCGAATTGATTCATTACACGCGCGACAACGTGCATTCGCTCAAGGAAATCGAAGGCCGCTTCCGGGAAGTCGAAGCCGCGCAGGTTCCCGAACTGGACCGCCGCCTGGCGTTCCTCAACGTCATGGTCATTTCCGCGCCCCTCTTCGGATTGCTCGGCACCGTGCTGGGCATGCTGCTCACCTTCAAAGCCATTGGCGTGGGCGGCAGTTCCACTTCCGAAATCATCGCCAAAGGCATCAGCGAAGCGCTCACCGCCACGCAATCGGGCATGATGGTGGCCATTCCGGGCCTGCTGATGGCGTTCGTCGTCAAGCGTTGGCGCAACGAATACGTCGCCTTCCTCGCGCGCCTGGAAGGGGTGACGTTGCGTTACTTCCGCCCGAACTTCGGCGGCATGACGCGCATCTTCACGCGCAAGGATCTCCAGACCGATGTCCAGACCGACGCCGTGCCGGAGACGCAAACCAGCAACACGCCAACCCTTCTGCCGGAAGGCTCCGCCACATGAGATTCCGCCGCGACCTTAGCGAACACGAGGAGCCGATCGAGCTGAACCTGATTCCGCTCATCGACGTCATCATGTTCCTGCTCATCTTCTTCATCTCGACGACCACCTTCGTCGAGGACACGGGCGTCGAAGTGGACAAGCCGCAGGCCGCGTCCGCGCAACAACTCGACAAGAACAGCATCCTCATCGCCATCACGGCCAACAGCCAGGTGGTCTATGGCGGGCGCGAAGTCGGCATCGGTGGCGTGCGCCCGTTGGTGACGCGCCTGACGTCAAAAGAAGAAATGCCCGTCATCATCCAGGCCGACAACGCCGCGCAGTCAGGCATGCTGGTGCGTGTGATCGACGAAGCCAAGCTTGGCGGCGCCAAGAACGTGAGCCTTGCGTCCACGCGCGGCAAATCATAACGGCCCGCCACACAGCCCATGAAATTTCGCCGCACACTTGCCGAACCGGAAGAGCCGATCGAGCTGAACCTGATTCCGCTCATCGACGTCATCATGTTCCTGCTCATCTTCTTCATCTCGACGACCACGTTCGTCGAAGACATGGGCGTCGAGGTGGACAAGCCCCAGGCCGCGGCCCCCCAGCAAGTTGAAGATAATAGCAGCATCCTCATCGCCATCACCGCCAGCGGCCAGGTCGTCCATGACGGGCGGGAGGTCGGCATTGGCGGCGTGCGGCAGGTCGTCATGCGCCTCAACGGCAAGGACGGGACGCCCGTCATCATCCAGGCGGACACGGAAGTGCCGGCGGGAACGCTGGTGCGCGTGATTGACGAGGCCAAGCTTGGCGGCGCCAAGAACGTAAGTCTCGCCTCCACCCGCAAGTCATAGTGGCCATGCACAAGACCTACACACCTCCCCCGAGAATCACCGGTGCGCGGGCCATCCCGATCATCTGCGGCCTCGGGTTTGGTCTGCTCTTGTTCATCATGATTCCGCTGACCACGATGATTACGGCCAAGGGCAAGAAGGAGGAAATCGAATTGACCAAGGTGGCCACCGAAGAATTGCCGCCGCAGGAAGAGCTCAAACCGCCCGAGCCGCCTCCGCCGCAGGAGAAAGTCGATGAACCCGTCGCGCCCGACATCGCGCCCGTGGCCGCTCAACCCATCAGCATCGAGCAATTGACCGCCGACGTCGCCGTGGGTGGCGGCGGTTTCATGGCGGGGCTGGTGGCGCCCGTGCAGTCCACGGAATCCATCAAGGAAGTCGTCAAGGAAATGGTCTTCAGCATGGAAGACCTGGACCAGAAGCCCGTGGCCGTGGCGCAAATCCAACCAACCCATCCCCGCGAACTCGTGAAGGCCAGGGTGGAAGGCAACGTGACGCTGCTCTTCGTCGTCGATGAACAGGGGCGTGTGGAAGACCCGCGCGTGGAAAATTCGTCGCGGCCGGAATTCGAACGGCCCGCGCTGGAAGCCGTGCGCAAATGGAAATTCAAACCCGGCACCAAGGAAGGCGCGCCGGTGAAAACTTACATTCGCCAGCCGATACAATTCTCGATTCGCAACTCCTGACGAACAATTTTTGCCCATGAAACGGACTCAGATGAATTGGACGCTCGCCGCGCTGCTCGCGCTCGGCTTGACATTGGACACCTCCGCCGCGTCGCGAAAGTCGAAGAAGGACGAAGCGCAAACCCTTTCCCCCGCCGAACAGATCGCCGCCATCCCGCCGATGCAGTTCCAGGCGCAGCCGGTCGATCCCAACAACCCGCTGGCCAACGCCTTCAAGGATCCCGCGTTTGTGAAGAGTTTCCTCGGCGGTTACGGCGTGAAGGCGGACATCGAGCCGAAGTTCGACCAGACGAAGACCAACGAAGTCGCGTTCTATCGGCAACTGGCCACCGTCATGCAGGAAGACCTGGCCAAGGCCGCCTACATGATCTCGACGAATCTCACGGCTGATTCGAACCCGATTTTTGATTACACGCTCGGCACGATTTTGTTGCAGAACGGCGAGACCGACAAAGCCGTCAAACACCTCGAGGAAGCGATTGCGAAGTTTCCCACCTTCGTGCGCGCGTGGAAAAATCTCGGCATGGCGCAGGTGCGCGCGGGCAATTTCGACGAAGCCATCAAACCCTTCACGCGCGTGGTGGAATTGGGCGGCGTGGATGGCCAGCTCTACGGCCTGCTCGGTTATTGTTACATGAATGGCGAGCGCTTTCTGCCCGCTGAGGCGGCGTATCGCAACGCCATGATCTTCATGCCGGACCACAAGGATTGGAAGATGGGTCTCATCAAATGCCTCATCGGCCAGGGCAAATTTCCGGAGGCCAACCGCCTGGTCGTCGAGATGCTGGCGAAGAACCCGGATGACGCGAGCCTCTGGGCGCTCCAGGCCAGCGTCTTCACCCAACAGGATGATTACGCGGGCGCGGCGGTGAACTACGAGATTCTCCGCAAATTCGGCAAGATCGACTACCGCCAGCTCATGGTGCTGGGCGACATTTACATGAGCCGCGACGCCACGGAACTGGCGCTCGGCGTGTACCTCGAAGGCGTGGACCGCGAGGAGCCCGGCAAGAGCGAGCGCTCCGTGCGCGCCGCCACCATCCTCGCCAGCCGCGGCGCGTTTGAGGAAGTGGCCAAGCTCGTGGAAAAGATCCGCAAACTTCATGGCGACAAGATTCCGCCGGATGACGACCTGAAGCTGCTGAAGATTTCGTCCAAGCTCGCGTTCGCCAGGGGCGACACCGAACAGGCCGTGAAGGCGCTCGAACAGGTCATCGAAAAGAACCCGCTCGACGGCGAGGCGCTGCTCATGGTGGGCGACCACTACTACAAGAATCAGGAATACGAGAAGGCCGAGTTCCGCTTCGACCTCGCCGGCCGCATCACTGGCTTTGAAGCCGACGCCCTCGTCAAGAAGGCGCAGATCAAGGTGAAGCAACAGAAGTACGCGCCGGCCGTCGAAGACCTGCGCAAGGCCCAAAAGCTCAAGCCCCGCGACAGCGTGCAACGTTACCTCGAAGCCGTCGAACGCATGATGCGCCAGGCGACCGGAGCGTAAGAAGGTTCGCCGGGCTGGGGTTCGGAGTCCCGCCCCGCTCGGCGGGACGGTTGGGGTCGCCGCGCAAATGACCCAAGGAAACTTCCGCGCGCTTCCCTTGGCGACGGCATTACGCAATCAGCCTCCGGCCTGTGGTGAGCGCGCAACCTGCGAGGCCTTTGCCGCATACCGGGGGCGGGGTGGACCGGAGCACACCGGCGAGCTGGTCGTCCGTATAGCGAACGAAGACATGTGCGAAGGCGTGGCGGTTGTTCGTGATGAAGTCGAATATCTGTCGGGCGAAGGGACGCAGGGCCGGGCACGCCAGCCGTTCGGACCACTCGCGGAAATCCATCAGCGCATACAGGCAGAGGATGAACGCCTCCGGGCCGCAATAGACGGCGCCTTCGTCACTGACCACGACGAGTTCACCCGAGGCCAGCCAGGGTTCGATGCCCGGAAACCGGCAGGCGGCCTGCGGAGACTGGCGCGGGATGAATTCAAGGCTCACGAACGCGGGTTCGTTTTCCAGCCACTCACGGCAGCGCGCGCAAAAGGCGCATTCGGCATCGTAGAGGACATACAGCGTGTTCATGTTTCCTTTCCGGAAGGCCGCCGGACGATTTTCCGTCGCGCCGGCGGCCGCTCCTCCCGGGGCGTCGCCGCCCCACGGCGAGATCACGGGTGCGCTACTTTGACCGTGCCGTGCGGGGGCACGGGTGGCGGCAGCTTGTGGAGCAACGCGCGTTTGCGCATCCGCGAGAAGACGTAAAGGTTGAAGAAGTGCATGACGCCGAGCACGACGAGGACGAACCCGATCTTGGTGCTGAGCGTCTCCAAAGATTCTTGCAGGTTGGCCGCCTTGGCGCCGTACTTCAGCGCCAGGGTCACGAACCCGATGTTGATGAGGTAGAAGCCAACCACCAGGAGGTGATTGACCGAATCGGCGAGCGGCTCGTTGCCCAGGAAGCTGTCCACGAGAAAGATGCGACCGTTTTTGTGGAGCGTGCGGGCGACCCAGACAGTGAGCACCACACTGATGAGGAGGTAAGCGATGTAGGTATTGACGAGGGGTGTCATAAGCCTGTTTCCTTTCTCATAGTTTGTTGTTTCTGTAACTTCTGAAATTACTGTATATCACGTTGGTCAATTTTGCAAGCTGCCTCCCTGGTGGCGGGCCTGACCATTGCAGCGTCTTGATGGCAAATGAGTTATACGGGTGGGATCAGCCTCCTGGTGACCGCCTGTTCAACTCTGTCCGTGCTCCCACCCGTCGGCTGGTGTGGATCGGCTTTTATCGAATCAGCCGGTAATAAGGATGCGTTGAAGCGGGAAGGCTAGCTGGAGCGGTTACAGTTTAACTGTGGCCGCAAGTGGAGCGCGGGCTTTAGTTAGCTCGCTTCAGCGTGGTTTGTGCTGGCGCCGTTGAAGCGGCGTGAACGCCGCGCTCCTCCGAAGCTCG
>JBFMBT010000388.1:0-5321 GCA_040754875.1 Verrucomicrobiota bacterium
CCGCGCCTAAACTTCAGCCGCAATAAAGCCGGGACTCCGAACCAAGACGCGCCGATCCGCTGGTTACACAGGCTTGCCAAACGGCAGTTCCACCACTTTCACCGCGCTTTCGTTCTGCGCGGTCTTTAGCGTCAATTCCGTGCCAGGCTGGTTTGCCTCTTTGCGCACGTAGCCGAGCGCCAGATTGGCCTTGTGCGCCGGTGATTTCGCAGCGCTGGTGATGTAACCCACTTCCTTGCCGTCCCTGAACAGTTTGTCGCCTTTCACTGGCAGCGCGCCCAGCCCATCTGCCAGACGCAGGCCGCGCAATGCCTTCGTCACCTGGCCGTACGTGCGGATTCGCGCGATGACTTCCTGCCCGATGTAACAGCCCTTGGTGTAACTGATGGCGCGCGCTTCGATGCCCGCTTCGGGCGCGAGGTTCGATTCATCCATGTCCATGCTGAAGCGTGGAATGCCCGCTTCGATGCGCGCCAGTTCCAGCGCGTCCCAACCCGCGGCGGAGCCACCGATGGCCTTCGCCGCCGCGACGAGTTTGTCTGCCACCGCGCCCAGCGCCGCGACGGGCACAAACAAATCGAAACCCTGCGCGCCGGTGCGCGGGTTGTTCATGACATAAATCTCGCCGAGCGTTTCGTCCTTGCACGACACAAACGTCATCAATCCCGCCGGCAGCGCCACGCCGAGCGCGAGTTGCTCCAGCACCGCGCCCGCCTTCGGTCCCTGCACGCTGAGCAACCCGTAATGCGGCGCCACATCGACGAGCTGCACGTCGTCGGCGATGATGTATTGCTCCAGCCGCTGCGAAACCGTCGCCGTCAAGCCCGGCTCGAAATCCAGCAGCAGTTCATCCGGCAGCCGGTAGATGTTCAAATCGCTTTGCAGTCTGCCCTTGGCGTTCACGAGCGCGGCGTAACAGCCCTGCCCGGTCTTCAGGTCCTTGACGTTGTTCGTCACCTGGCCGTTGAGAAAACTCTGGCGGTCCGCGCCGGTGAGGCACAACCGGCTGCGCGCGCTCAGGTCAAGGACGCCTGCCGCCGCGCCCAACGCCGCGTGTTCGGCGGCGGCATCCCCGTAATGTGCCACCACTTCCGCGCCGTTCACCTCGGTGAATTGCGCGTTCAAGCTGGCGTGAAACTCGTGCAACGAACTCATGCCCCATTGTTGCGCGGTCGCGCGCGCCGGTCAAACAATCGCCCGCCCGGTCACGTTGTCGAAGAAGTACACGCGATGCGCGCCAAACCGCACCATCGCCGTCTCGCCGGGCGGAATCGCATCGCACGTGGCCACGCGCGCGGCAATCGACGCCCCGCCCGCGCGCAGCACCACCAGCGATTCCGTGCCCAGCAATTCGACGGCTTCCACCACGCCGCAAATGACCGCCCCGTTGGCCGTCCCTTCGCTTGGGCAGCCGAGCCGCACGTGCTCTGGCCGCACGCCCATGGTGACATCCTTCCCGGTGTAACGCTCCATCCGCTCGCGGATGGAGGCGTCCACCACCACGCGAAATATCTCCCCACGCGACGCCGCCGCGCTCGATTCGAAAAAAATGTCCGGGCCGCCCGCCGTAATCGTGCCCGGCAGCAGGTTCATCGGCGGCAGGGAAAAGAAACCTGCCACAAACAGGTTCGCCGGCTGCTCGTAGATGTCGCGCGCCGAGGCGACCTGTTGCAACGCGCCGTCGTCCATCACGGCGATGCGACCGCCCAGCGCCAGCGCCTCGGACTGGTCATGCGTCACGTAAATCATCGTCAGGCCGAGCTGGCGGTTGAGGCGGGCGATTTCGCGGCGCAATTGCAGGCGCAACGGCGCATCGAGATTCGAGAGCGGCTCATCGAGCAACAGCACCTTGGGCCGTTGCACCAGTGCGCGGCCCAACGCCACGCGTTGCTGTTCCCCGCCGCTCAAATCCTCCGGCAGCCGGTGCAAACAAGCGTTCAACTTGAGCAACGCCGTGATTTCGCCCACGCGCTTCTCGATTTCCTCCGGCTTGACCTTGCGCCATTTCAGGGCGGACTCGATGTTCTCCCGCGCGGTCATGTGCGGATAGAGCGCGTGATTCTGGAAGACCATTGCCACCTGGCGGTCGCGCGGGTCCACGTGCGTGACGATGCTGCCGTCGAACACCACATTGCCCTGCTCCGGCGCTTCCAGGCCGGCGATGAGCCGCAGCGTCGTGGTCTTGCCGCAACCGGACGGCCCCACCAGCACCAGCAATTCGCCGTCGCCCACGGACAGATTCACCTCGCGCACGGCGCAAATGTCCCTGCCCCCGGGGCCGCGGAAGCGCTTGGCGAGATTTTCCAGGACGACACTGGCCATGCGGGGGGTGATGTTGGCGCACTCAAGGCGAAAGTCGAGTTCGCAACGTGGGAAGACGTGGGAAGACTTAAGACGGGTAATCCTCGGGCGGTTCAACGAGGCGTCTTTCCAAATCCCGCGAACCATGCATCACGCGTTCAGCACTGACGCGGTCCGCCTCGAACCGATAGAAGATAAGAAACGACTCGTAGGGTCGGGAAATCGGGAAAGAACGAAGATTGGCCAGCTCAGCCGAACGGAACCGCCGCAACCTGCCCAGCCCCGGGACTGCTTCGAGCTCCCGCACTGTAAGTCTGAACGCTGCCAGAAATCGCTCGGCGACCTCATCATTCGCGTTGAGAAGATACCAGCGGTATTGATTGGTCAGGTCCGCTTCCGCCCGACCCGACAGCGTTGCCGGGAGCTTCATTTCGCTCGGCGGGCCGCCTTGCGGATTCGATTGAAGGTCGCCTCGGTGAGAGGACGATGCGGGCTGTGGACACCTTCCAGAACCGCCGCTTCCAAAGCGGGTGATTCGAAATCGTCGCGTTGTTCCAGTGCGCGAAGCGCGTCCCGGACAACGTCGCTGGCATCCGCGTAACGACCGGTCTTGACCTTGGTGTTCACGTAAGCTTCCAATTCTTTGGTCAAGGCTATCTTCATCGGTTCAAGATTGAACGGATTCAAACTACCCTTTATGTCTCAACCGGGCAAGCCCGCGCTCGTGGCGCCCAGGGGGCGCGCGCCGCGCAAATTGCCAAACCTGGCCGGATGTGCGAAAGATAATTCCACCGTGAGCAGGCCCCGAAAATCCCTGCTGTTCGGCCTGGTCGCTTTGTTGCTGGCCGGATTGACGATTTCCGCCACGCGATCGATCGAGCCGGTGTATCAGGGGAAGTCCTTGAGCCAGTGGCTCGCGCTGTTGGATCCAGCGAAGCCGGCGGAAGCGCAGGCCGCCGCGGAACAGGCGTTTGAACACTTTGGTCCCGCCGCGCTCCCGTTCCTTGTGAGTGAACTGGAGCATAAACCATCCAAACTGCTCGGGCTGCTCAACCAGACGCGGGACAAACTGTTCCCGGACGGCTCACAAGCGCGGCAGCAGGAACGCAGGCGTCTTCAGTCCCGGGAATCGGAACGCATCACCAAGGCCATCGAAGCTGTGGGCCGCCGCTCCCCGGAATCGCTCGGACCCCTGTTGCATAATCCCGCTTCAACAAGCTGCACGGCGCAGGCGTGCGTTTCCCTGGGAGGTCGCGGCGTGGACTTGATTGTCGGGGCTTTGAACGACCCGGATCCCCAGGTGCGCCTCGTGCTGTGCGCCACATTGGAGAAGGTCAAGGACAGTCCCGCGGCCACGGTCGCGTTGCTCCAACGCACGGGTGATCGTCATCCGTCGGTGACTGGCATGGCATTGATGGCTCTGGGGTTTGAATTCGGGAAACCACCGTTTACGGTGCGGGCGGTCCGAGTGCTGGCCTTTCATTTGTCCAGCGAACACGCGGTGGTTCGTCATGCAGCCGTGGCGGGACTGGCCAATCACGGCACCAATGCCGCCTGGACCGCGCCCTTGATCCGCAAGCTCGCAGACGACGACCCGGATCCTGCTGTTCGGGCATCCGCCGTCCAGGCGCTGGGCCGGGTCCAATAGGATGTCAGGCGGTTGAGGGCGCGCGGGCTACTCCTCGACCATTTTCAGCACGCGCGTTTTCTCGGCGCGTTTGCGCTGGTTTTCGTCGAGGATCTTTTTGCGCAGGCGCAGGTTCTTGGGCGTGGCCTCGACGTATTCATCGACATCGATGTATTCGAGCGCGCGTTCGAGGCTCAGCTTCATCGGGGCGTTGAGCTGGATGCCCTTGCCATCGCCGGAGGAGCGCATGTTGGTGAGCTTCTTTTCTTTCACCGGATTGACCGGGATGTCGTTCTCGCGGGCGTTTTCGCCCACAATCATGCCCACGTACACGCTGTCGCCCGGCTCGACCATCAAGCGGCCGCGTTCCTGCACCATGTTCAACGCGTAGGAGGTCGCTTCGCCGGCGTCCATCGACACGAGCGAGCCGTTCTTGCGCGCCGCGATTTCACCTCGGTCTTCGCCATATTCATGGAACAGATGGCTCATCACGCCCATGCCGCGCGTCATGTTGACGAGATCGGTTTCGAATCCGATCAAACCGCGCATCGGCACAAGCGCCTCGACCGAGACGCTGCTGCCGACGTGGTTCATGTTCGTGATCTGCGCCTTGCGGAAGGAGAGGTTCTCCATGACGGCGCCCAGGTTTTCGCTCGGCACTTCAACGAACAGCTTTTCAATCGGCTCCAGCGGCTTGCCGTCCGCGCCTTTCTTCCACAGCACTTCGGGGCGGGAGACGAGCACTTCGTAGCCTTCGCGGCGCATCTGCTCGACGAGAATGGCAATCTGCATTTCACCGCGGCCGCTGACGGCGAAGATCTTCGGGTCGCTGGTCTGCGCGATGCGCAGGGCGACATTGGTGCGCGTCTCCTTCACGAGGCGTTCCCAGATGTGGCGCGCGGTGACGAGCTTGCCGTCCATGCCGGCGAGCGGGCCGTCGTTGACGGCGAATTCCATCTGAATGGTCGGCGGGTCAATGGGGATGTAGGGCAACGCGCCGCGCTCGGGGTTGTCGGCGATCGTTTCGCCGATGAACACGTCTTCGAAGCCGGTAACACCCACGATGTCGCCCGCGTGCGCTTCCTGAATCTCAATGCGCTTCAGGCCCTCGAAATGGTAGATCATCGTGATCTTGCCCTGGGTGACCTTGCCGTGGCCGTGAAGGCAGGTGGCAGCATCGCCGACCTTCACCTTGCCTTCGACAATCTTGCCAAACGCGATACGGCCGAGGTAATCGCTGTAATCGAGGTTGGCCACGAGAATCTGGAAACCGGGGCCGGCCTTGGCGCGCGGCGGCGGGATGTGTTTCACAATGGTGTCAAACAACGGTTCCATCGTGCCGCTGACGTGTTCCAGTTCGAGCTTGGCGTAGCCCGCCTTGGCCGAGCAATAA
>JBFMBT010000389.1:0-5308 GCA_040754875.1 Verrucomicrobiota bacterium
GTGGTCGGAGAGAATCACGTCCGGTGTGTGGTTCTCCAGCTCATACACAAAATACTGACGGGATTCCACGCGCTGCAGCGTGAAGCAGATTCCACCCAGTCGCAAATGGCGGGACACCAGATGCGCGTCGGCCGGCTCGTCTTCGAGCATCAAAATGCGGATTTCTTTCGGTGTTGGCATAACTCGATTTCAGGTTGCGGGTTCAAGGTTCTAAGTTCATTGCTACGTAAATCGGAGCGTTGGTTTGAAGCACGGGTCGGCGGGTGGCCGCGCCTTGGTGTCGCGGCTGGGCATCACGTGGTCCAGGCAATTGCGCACCGCCTGGGCCAGCGCCGTCGCGCTGTACGGCTTGGGCAGAAAATTGAAACCCGGCTTCAGTTGAAAATCCGGTTGCGTCAATCCGGCGGTGTAGCCGCTGGTGTAAAGCACGTTGATCTTCGGATTCTTCAACTGCAGATGCTGCGCCAGCTCCCGCGCGTTCATCGGCCCCGGTATCCCCAGGTCCGTCAGCAACAGGCTGATCCGGTTGGAAAGTTTCTCCCACGCCGCAATGGCCTCCGGCCCGGTGCCCGCATCGACGATCTTGTAGCCGTAGCGCTGCAAAATGGACCGAGCCAATGCGCGCAACAACGGATCCCCTTCCACCAGCAGGATGGTTTCCGAGCCGCCGGAAATCGGGCGGTGCGGCCGGTCCAGTTGCAGCGTGTCGCCGCGCGACGGTTGCACCGGCAGATAAACGCGAAACGCCGTGCCCTTGCCCAGCACCGTGCTGACATCGATCCAGCCTTGATGCTGCTTGATGATGCCATTGACCGTCGCCAGTCCCAGGCCTGTTCCTTGCCCCACGTTCTTCGTGGTGAAGAACGGTTCATGAATGCACGCCATCCGCGTGGATTTGACGTCGGTGCTGCCGGCGTCCGTGTCGATCACGCTCAAGCACACGTAGCGACCGGGCTTGGCCTCCGGCTGTTGTTCCATGAAGGCCGTGTCGATGTCCGTGATGCGAGTCTCGATGATCAGCTTCCCGCCGCGCGACATCGCGTAACGCGCGTTGATGGCCAGATGCACCAGCACCTGCTCGAGCATGCTGCTGTGAGCCGGAATGCTTGGCAGTTCCTTCGCCAGCTTCAATTCGAGCGCGATGTCCGGCTGCAACACCTGATGGAACATGTCCGACACGTTGTTGATCAGCTTGTTCATGTCCACCAACTCGGATTGCGCCGACTGCTTGCGGCTCAACGCCAGCAACTGCCACGTCAGGTTGGTGGCGCGCTCGGCGGCCACCGCCAGTTGCTTGAGTTGCGGCGCCACGTCGTCGTTGACCTTGGGCGACGCTTGAATCAATTCCGTGCACCGCCGGATGTCCGTCAGGATGTTGTTGAAATCATGCGCCACGCCGCCGGCCAGCCGGCCAATGGCCTCCCATTTCTCCACGTGGCGCGCCTGTTCTTCCAGTTGCTTGCGTTTGGTGATGTCCTGCACCGTGGCAACGAGCCGCGCCGGTTTGCCGTTGCTGTCCGCCATCACCTCGGCCTGTTCGAACACCCAGCATTCCGATCCATCGCGCTGCTGGATGCGATACTCCATGTTGTAACCCTCGCCCTTTTTGATCGCCTGTTCGTGCGTCTGTTTGACCTGGTCCAGCGACGCCGGGTAAACGAGCTTGTAAACCGCCTCGCGCGTCGGAACAAATTCCCCCGGCCGCATGTCGAACAGGCGGAACGTTTCCTGCGACCACTCGATCGCGCCGCTGGCCAGGTCCATTTCCCAACTGCCCGTGTGCCCCACCTTCTGCGCCATCACCAGGCTTGCTTCGCGCTTTCGGACCGCCTGCTCGACGCGTTTGCGGTCCGTCACGTCCCGCAAAATCAGGTGAATGCCCGCGGGTTTGCCCTGCCGCCGGATCGCCCGGCTGTTGGCCTCCACGGTCACGCGCTGTTGGTCCTTGCGCACCACCGTCAATTCCATCGGTTTTGTTTCATTGCCGGCGATGATCTGGTCGAACGTCGCCGCCCAGGGCGCCAGCGAAACGCTTTCCAGCCATGGAATCCGCGCGAACGACTGGCCGATCACTTCGCGCGCCGTGTAACCGGTCAACCGCTCCGCCGCCGGGTTGAACGAAAGAAACAATCCCCGCACATCCATCGATACAATGGCGTCCGCTGCCGACTGCACCAGTTCCGTTTCCAGCCAGTTGTCTTCCCGCCGTTTTGGCAGCCGCTCGGTCACCGTCGTGCCGTTCTTCTCCGGCGCCGGCTGGGTCCAACTGGTAACTTCGACGGCGCAGGCGAACACGCGTTTCTCCGCCGTCACCGGGCAGAACGCCCAGTTGATGATCCTTCCCCCGAAGCGGCTCTCGAGATTCATCAGGCTCTCCCGGGTGGCGAGGCACTCCGTCACCCGCGCCGGGGCATTGAGCGGCAGCAACGCCGCGGGCGAAACCTGGTCCAGCGATTGCGCCAGCCGCTTGGCGGCGGCGTTGTGATGCACCACCTGGCCGTTCGCATTGATTTCCAGCAACGGATACGGATACATCACCGCGAACGCCGCGAGCCGGGCGATGTCCGTTTCCGGTTGCGCGCCTTCCTTTTCTTCGCGGCTCATCAGGATCACCCGCTCCCGTCCGCCCGTGAGCAGCCGGGTGCAGGACACCGCGACGGAAAATGTCGCCCCATCCTTGCCGCGATGAAACGCCTGGAAGCGGACCACCCGTTCGGCTTTGAGGCGCTTGAGCAGGTGCCCCAGCACCTCCGGTTGGTCCGTCAGCGGCCCCACGATTCCCACGGGCTGGCCAAGCAATTCATCACGCAGATATCCGTGCCGCTGGCACGCCGCCTGGTTGCATTCCACAATCGACCATTGCAACGACCACACCGACCGCCCGTCCGGTTCGTTGCATTCCACGATTGGCTTCAACAAATCCGAGCCGCGCGCGTCCAGCACGAACACCGATTCGGGCAGGTGATCGAACAACGTTTGAAAGCGCCGGTCGCTTTCCGCGCGCCGGCCGGATTCCTGGCGCCCGCCGTTGCGCGGCCGTTGCTCCTGGCGGCGGATGACCGGGGGGAAATGGGCCTGACCGTTGCGTCCGTTCAGATGCTTCGGCTCTGCTTCATCAACGTCCAAATGGGCTGCTTCATCGCCCCGGCCGGATGCATCCATCCGGGGCAGGTCAGACGTTCGAGCCGTTTGAAATGGGTAACCGTTCATACACGTCTAAAAATGTCTCGAACACCTAAAGGTGACACCTACGAGCATCTAAGGGATTCGTGTTTTAAGAAAGTGGGTGAAACCCGCGAGCCCGGTGGGCTGCTTACCCCACGCATCCGTCGCCCGTTTGAAAAAAACCGATAAACCTCGCTTTGGCAGGCAGTTATGCACGCGCCAAATTGGTGCCCGACGCGCCGCTGCACGGATCCATTGGGGTCACTCCCCTATGCGTATGGTAGGCACGTACCCGCGTATTTTCCCCGTCCTCCTCCTCCTCCTCGTCCTGGTTCGGAGTCCCGGCTTCAGCCGGCCACCGCGTTGCAGTATGAAGCGCGTTGGAACCTTCCCGTGGCCGTTTACGCGGCCACTCCCGCAGGAGCGCGGGCTTCAGCCCGCTTCACCGTGGTTTGCCCACAGCCACGTCCTCGTCCTCGTTCGGAGTCCCGGCTTCAGCCGGCCACCGCGTTGCAGTATGAAGCGCGTGGAATCTTCCCATGGTCATTTACGCAGCCACGCCCGCAGGAGCGCGGGCTTCAGCCCGCTTCAGCCGTGATTTGTGCCGGCAGCATCGAAGCGACGTGAACGTCGCGTTCCTTGCGCCAACGCTCGCTCGCAAACCGCACCGTCGCGGCTCGTCTAAAACAACCGCCGCCAGACGACGCCCTCCAGCGTGGGCGGTGGCGGACAAAGCTTCTCCGGCGGCAGGGTGGCCAGCCAGGTCAGGTCGCCTTTCTCTGCCACGCGATAATGGTACTTCCAGCCCGTCTCGCGATCCTCGCACTCCCATATCCCCGGTGCCTTCGTCGTTTCATCCGGTTTCATGTTCGATCCTTTCATTGTCTTCAGATGACCTACTCTTGCAGAGATCGATCGACGTTGCGTCGCGGAACTTGTCAAAGGGCCACCAAAAAATGGCTGTCACTCAAAGTCTGCGAAACGCCGTCCAAAACCGAACATTTGCGATCTGAATACTGAACACTGAATACTTCCCATTTTTCTGTCCCTCATCTTTCTGTCAGCTCGGTCAGTCGCAGTCCGCCGATTTTTCTTCCGCCTCCGCCCGTTCTTCTTCATCTTTGAACCATGGGCACACGACGCCTGGCGCGCGAACGCGCCGTCCAGTTTCTATTTCAGTACGATTTGAACCCGTCCGCCAATTTGGACGAGGCGTTGGGCCTCTTTTGGGAATCCCAGCGCTCCGCCGCCATCGCCGACGAAAAGGGCGAGGCCAAATGGGGCCAGGAACCCGAAATCCCGCCCCCCTCCGCCGAGGAAGCCGCCATCCGCGTCTTTGCCGACCCCCTCATCCGCGGCGTCATCGAGCATCGCCCCGACGTCGATGCCGAGATCACCAAATACGCGAAGAACTGGGACATCCACCGCATGGCCGTGGTGGACCGCAATATTCTCCGCCTCGCCATTTACGAAATGCGCTTCCGCGACGACATCCCCCCCGTCGTCAGCATCAACGAAGCCGTGGACATCGCCAAAAAATTCTCCACCGACGACAGCGGCCGCTTCGTCAACGGCATCCTGGACCGCGTGAAGGCCGAATTGATGCGCCCGCTACGCTGAGGCTCGGCCATCGACGATCGGCTATTGGCTATTCGTTTGCCCCCTTGGAGCGCGGATAGCCACGTCGGCCATCCGCTGGAGCAATCCCGCCGGGCGGGATGACGAGGCTCTGATGTCAAGCCACCCGCATTCGCAGGGGACGCGCAAGCGAATGAGGGCAGGCGAATGAGGGGGAGCCACAAAATGCACAAAAACCTCAGGCGAATGGGGCAAGAAACGAAGGTCCTCAATCGGTGTTTTTTCTGAATCCATGGGGGACATGATGCGGTGACGCGTTCCTCAACTCTCAACACCCAACACCCTCAACCACTTCAGTCCCCATCCGCGACAGTTCCCCGCCCGGGGGCCCAAGCCAGCCGTCATCGCGCCGGAACGCACCGGATCGAAACGATCGGGGCGGCGCGAAGCTTTTTTCTCCGGCGCGCAAAAAACCGCCACCCACAGCGAACTGGGCGCGGCGAAGCCACCCTTCCCACGGCGCGACCGGCAACCCCGCCGTCGCCGGCCCGCCGCCCGCCAGTTT
>JBFMBT010000390.1:0-5285 GCA_040754875.1 Verrucomicrobiota bacterium
AAGACGAAGGAAGCTCCCAAGGGTTCAAGGTTCAAGGCTCAACCAACCATCGCCCGCCAAATTACGCCAACGGACGCGAAAAATGCGACCACACCGAGGCACGGGATGGGAGAGAGGCAGAAAGATGCGGGGCAGAAAAATGAGGGGAGTAGTTTGCAAAATCATTTGGGGCAAAATCATGGGGCGCGTTGAGTCAGTAATCAGTATTCAGTCGAGAACGAGGAGGACGGCGACGAGGACGATTAGTTGCGCTCGGTCGGGAGGGAGTAGCGATGGAGGCGCAGGACGGCCCGCATCTGGGTGGGACGGGCAACTTGCCCGTTCCGCCGGGCTACCAGCCCGGCGGAAGACCAGACCTCCAGCCACTCCCAGCGCGCGCGTTTCCACCACCGCTCCCTTCCGTTTCGTGCGGCAGGTTGCCGCACGAGGCGGGCAAGTTGCCCGCGCCACCCGCCATAATCACACCCCCCGCATTTGGGCGAGCAGCTTTGGGGGCAGCTTTGGGGGTTGACCACTGGGGCTCATGCTTTTAACCTGTGGCGTGATGGGAACGATCATGGAAAGCGACTTTCCTTGTTACACCCTCAATATCCAATAACAAGGAAGTTTTTCCCGACACATATATAGTTAGCCGTCTTCGCCATGTTCTCGCTTTTCAAAAAGAAGCAGCCAGCCACTGAGAGCGATTTTGCAGTGAAGGGAAAGGTTTCGGTCTGGATTGGCGACTTCGACAGCGAGGATGCGCTGCTGGATTATGTTGAGTCGGATGATGGATGCGGCGAGGACTTTGGTTGCGTGCTTCGAGATCGCCGCGAGCTATCTGTAGAGACGCAGCCGCGACCAGTGAGCGAGTTGTTGCAGGGTTTCTCGTGGTCTCGGGAGTTCATTGACGAGATCGTCGCTCAGGCGGGCGCAGGCACACAGGCTCGTTGCGCAGTCGTTTCGTATGCTTCCGATTACCGATTGCTCGGCGTCACACCCAAAGCGACAGCTCGACTGAGGTTCATCGGCGTTGCATCATTTGGAGAGACACCATGACGGCTAACAAGTGCGCTAACCGCCGCCCCGCTGGGGAAACCGGAACAACACACGGGATTTTCCGCTTCGCGAAGGCGTCGGACGGTTCAGGTAATTTGTCAGTCCCGCCATGGCGGGATTGCAGCCGACCGGGCGTTCCCGGCGGCGGTCGCTGAGCTTGATCGTTGATATGGCGCAGCCGCGATCAATCAGACGGACGGCGTTTAGGATTGGCATAGTTGTTCTCGTGCCGGTCTGCATTCTCGGTGGCTGCGTTGCTTTTGATGCGCTCACTATGTCACGAGCTAGACCACCGGCGAGCGTTCAGACGATGGACGATTTTTTGGCTTGGAAGAAGGAGTCAGTCACAGGCAAGGGAACGTTCGAGACCGGCGGCGTGACCTACACCGTTGTGCTTGGACGGCCTGCTCGTTCCTTAGCATCCGGGCCGTCTGCATATTTGTTCGATACGAATAGCCAGTTTGTTGATTGGACTGCGGACATGGGAGACTTTTACACTGTCAAGCATCGCTTCGACCTTACGAGTGGACGCGTCAAGAACATCAAACGCGGCGAGCCCTAACCACCTATCAAGCCCGCGCGGTCAATAGATAAAAGGAGTCCGTGCGGAAACTTTTATTTCCGTCCATCGTCCTGGGAACGGGAACTGCGGCTTGGTTTCTTGAGGCGGTCTCGGACTGGTTTTGGGCGCAGAGTCCCAGGGAAACGGAGTCCGGCTAAACACCTATGCGTGACTCAATCGGGCGCGGCGGAGTCCCAAATGATTTTGCCTCCCATTCGAGGTGGATGGTTCGTCAGTCAGAGCCTCGTCACCTCGGCTGCTACGAATCGGTGGTTTTTCTGAATCTGTGGGGGGCAACGTTTTCATCCGGGCGATGGGTTTGAACGGCTAATGAGCGGGTTAACGACGTAATGACCAGGCCTGGCGCAGCCAGTCGCGGCGGGTGAGTTTGCCGTCGGCGGGCAGGAGGGATTGGGGATTGAGGCCAAGCTGGGAGGCGAGGGCGGACCAACGTTTGGCCAATCCGGCGTCCAGCACGCGGTCCAACTCGACGGCGTGGTGGGGATAGACTTCGTAGTATTGGCTGGTGATATTTTTGCCGCGCTGGCCGGGTTTGGCGGGCATCGGAGCCAGACCATGCAAGCCGCCGGCGGTTCCCCACCATTGGACGAGGACGAAGTCCGGGTTGCCGGGCGGGACATCGCTGACGTAGAGGGTGGCGGCGCCCAAGGCATGCAAGCGCCGCTGCAATCCGGCGGGCGGCACCTTTTGAACGGGCAGTTTCTCTTTCACGGCGACGCTGGCGGCATGTCCGGCGGCCTGGCCGAGCGACATCCAGATGGGTTCGAGCCGGAGCGCGCAAAAGCCCACGTGCGACGAACTGACTGCGCCCGGCACGAGCAGGTTCTCGACATCGCGCGGAACCAGCACGCCGTACGGAATCTGATAGGGCATGACGCCTTTGTAGAACTCGCCGGTGTGGGCGCCGCCGAAGCGCGAGCCTTCATGCGCCGTGCCGTGGCAGTTGGGCCCGTAATCGCCCATGGCGATGGCGTCGCGCTGCCACACGGCGCGAGCGTCGCCAGGCGCGTGGTCGGTGTCCTTCTCGGTGAACACATATTGGCCGACCATGCGGCGCGCTTCGCGCACGTAAACCTGCGGCGGGAGGTGGCCGGTTTCCGTGAATTCGTCCTGGCACCAACCCCACGAGCGGGCTTCGTCGCGGAACCGGGCGGGCACGGCGTCATCGTTTTGCAGGAAGTACAGCAGGCCGACGTTCCAGCGCAGGTGGTGGTCGAAAATCTGTTGTCGTGTCGCGGCATTGCCGTCCGGCCAGCCACCGTTTTCGCCGGGCAACGAAAGGCGCACGAGTCCGCGCGAGACATCATTGATGTCATATTTGGCATTCGGGAGGCGCGGCAGGTGGGCCTTGAAGACGCACTTGCCCGGGTAATCGAAGACTTTGGCGATGCGGCCGTCCGCGAGCAACGGCAGCACGCCGGTGTAATCGTTGCGTTGATAACCCGCGGGCGCCTTGGGTGTCACGCGGTTGGAGGGATCCTGCGTCATGGTGAGGCGGAAGTTGTAGGCCTGAAGCTGGCGGTCTTCCTGCTCCGGCGCGAGCGATTCGCCGTACTGCGCGCGGGCTTCGCGGCCGACGTGATATTTCACGCCCGCGGCCGCCATCAGGTCGCCTTCGTAGGTGGCGTCGATGAAGCAACGCGCCTTGACGACGTGCGGCCTCCCCTGCGCGTCGCGCAACACGACCGATTCGATGCGTTTCGTGGCCGCATCGCGACGGAGGCGCACTTCATGAAGCGCGCGGCCGGGTTGCACCTTCACCCTGGGGTATTCGGCGAGCATCTGGTTGAAGATCAGCAACGCGACCTTTGGTTCGAAATGCGTGCCGCGAAAACTGGCTTTGGCCTGTTCGGAATCGGAGCCGTAGGTCGTCGCGTAATGGGTTTCAACGCGCCGGGCGAATTCGAGGAACGCGCCGTTCAAGCCTTCGAAGGTGCGGAAATCGGTGTGCGAGAGGCCGTGGGTCATCAAGCCGCCGATGCGGGCGGTGGGTTCCACGAGGAGGACATCCTGACCATCACGCGCGCTGGCAATGGCGGCGGCGATGCCAGCGGGTGTGGCGCCGTAAACCAAAACGTCCGTCTCTTCCGCGCGCAATGATCCGGCCAACATCAGCAACGTCACCATGAAAATTCGCATGGCGCGGAGTTTAGGGGACGAGCCGGGCAAGCGAAATGGAAATTGCGGAAGGAGAAAGAAATCAGGCTTCGCGAGTGGGGGCTCGCCCTCACCCTGACCCTCTCCCCCGGGAGAGGGGAAGCGAGGCGTAGCGCGTTGGGTGTTCGAAGGAGCGTTGGAGAATGCCGCCGGGGGTGGCTCGGCAGTCAGAGCCTCGTCACCTCGGCTGCTACGAGAGTCAAAGGGAGTGGCGGTGGCCGGAGGTCATGGCCTGCTTCAGGTCCGCGAGGGCTTGTTCGACCTCGGCGCGGGGGAGGTTGCCGGCGGCCAGGGCGGCGTCACTGTGGCGCAGGAGGCGTTCGTAGAAGGCGACACCGAATTCGAGCATCTGCGCGTTTTGGCGGTCGTGTTCGAGAATGGCGTACCATTCGTCCTCCGCCCTGGCGAATTCACCGCAGCGCTCGTAATGCTCCATGAGCAGGACACGCGTGCGCAGGCTCAGCGGCGCGTCGCGCAGCGCGTGCACAAACACTTCCACCGTGGGCACAAACTCCGGGCATTCGAAGACTTCACCGCGACCGAGCGTGTAGAGCAACAAGTGCAGGCCCTTCGCATATCGAGCGTGGCTTTCCTCGGCCTCGCCCTGGGCGGCGGCGACATCCCCGGCTTCCTTGAGCAGCGCGGCGAGCATCAGGGTCTTGTCGCGCACGGCCTGGGTGGGTTCATCCGCCATCAAACGCGCGAGCAACTCGGTTTCGGAAAGGCGGCTCACGGCGTCGGGCCCGGCGCCGATCAAGCGCGCGAATTCCTGGTCAATCTCGCCCGTGGCCTCGTTCCATTGCTGGCCTTTCTTGGCGGCGTTGATGCGGGCCATGGCGCGGATGAATTCCTCGATCATGCGCAGGAGGTAATCGCGGCGGATCATGGCTCGGGTGATTTTGGCAGATTGGCGAAAGGGACGAAAGACCCAGTCAGTAGCATTTTGGAATCGTGGTTAGAATTACGTTTCCTTCCCCCTCACCCCGGCCCTCTCCCTTGGGGAGAGGGAGGCATTGTTCCCGCGTTGAGTGGGAATCATGCGCAAGGCTCGCGACGGACCCACCCCTTGCCCCTCCCAGGAGGGGAATGGCGTTTGGTTCGCCGGGTCGTTTGGCGAGTTCGCGGTTCCCGAGAGCCCGCCACTTACAGCGAATGTGTGCGCATTCGGACCGTGAACCAATGGTCGTGGGTTGGTTATTGTTCCCTTCCCCCTCACCCCGGCCCTCTCCCTTGGGGAGAGGGAGGCATTGTTCCCGCGTTGGGTGGGAATCATGCGCAAGGCTCGCAACGGACCCACCCCTTGCCCCTCCCAGGAGGGGAATGGCGTTTGGTTCGCCGGGTCGTTTGGCGAGTTCGCGGTTCCCGAGAGTCCGCCACTTATAGCGAATGTGTGCGCATTCGGGCTGTGAACCAATGGTCGTGGGTTGGTTATTGTTCCCTTCCCCCTCACCCCGGCCCTCTCCCTTGGGGAGAGGGAGGCGTTGTTGCCCGCGTTGGGTGGGAATCA
>JBFMBT010000391.1:0-5270 GCA_040754875.1 Verrucomicrobiota bacterium
CACCTCGCGGGCTGAATGTTGTCCTTTGGTTCGAAAACCTTCCAGGAAGCGCCGATCCCCGGAAGCCAAGTTAATCCGTTTGGGTCTCATCCCAAACAGAGTATTGTAACGTTATTTAATTGTCAATCTACTAGGAGGGGCTGGGGGTGGGTTCTCCTGGGCCTTGCCTTAGGTTCATGATTTTACCCCAAAATGATTTTGCCTTCTCCCCAATACCCCATGCGAACCCGTCAACTATTTCATTGCTGGCACCCCGCATTTTTGCGACAAGCTCAGGCAGTTCCATTGCCCGGCTTGCCGTAATTTTGCCTCACTATGAATCGTCCGCACTTCCCCCTCGGCCTCGCGCTCCTGTGCTTCTGCGCTGCCCCGGCGCGCGCCGACTGGCCCACGTATCTTCACGACATCACGCGGGTCGGCTACACGCCGGAACCGCTGGCCGCGCCGCTGGCGCAACGCTGGGTTTACGCCTCACCCACGCCGCCCAAACTCGCCTGGGCCGGCGAAGATGGCCGCGTGTTCGAAGGCCACGAAATGGGCAATCGCATCCGGTTCGACGATGTGTTCCACGTCGCCATTGTGGGCGAGCGCGCGTATTTCGGCTCGTCGGTGGATGGGCGCGTGTATTGCAAGGATCTGGCCACGGGGCGCGAGGTGTGGACGTTCTTCTCCAACGGCCCCATCCGGCTGGCGCCCATGGCGGCGGACGGGCGGCTGTATGTCGGCTCGGACGATGGGTATGTCTATTGCCTCGACGCGGCGAGCGGCAAATTGGTCTGGAAACTGCGCGCCGGGCCGAATGACGAGCAAATCCTGGCGCGCGGGCGCATGATTTCGCGCTGGCCCATCCGCACAGGCGTGTTGGTGGATGATGGCATCGCGTATTTCGGCGCGGGCGTTTTCCCGCATGAAACGGTCTATCTCTACGCCGTTGAAGCTGCCACCGGCAAAATCGTCTGGCGCAACGACGCCATCAGCCAGAGCGATGCCGGGCGCGACGATCTTTCGCCGCAAGGGTACTTGCTGGCGTCCAAGGAAACGTTGTTCGTGCCCTCGGGCCGTTCGCTGGCGTCGTCGTTCAACCGCGCCACCGGCGAATTCCGCAACAAACCGCAACCCGGCTGGCGCACCGATGCCGGTGGGCAAATCGGCGGCACGCAGGCGATGCTCGCCGATGACCAGCTTTACGCGGTGGGCGAGCACCAGATTCTGGCGCTCGACCAGCAACGCGGCAAAACCGGTTTTGGCTGGTTCCAGGGCCAGCAGATGACCCTCGCGGGCGACATCGGTTACATGGCCACCGGCAAGGAGGTTGTCGCCATCGACCGCGTCCGCCACGCCGAAGGCACGCGCGAGCGCCACCGCATCGAACTGGAAATCTTCAACTTGAACCGCGCCATGCGGACGCACCCCGCGCTGGGTGAATTGAAAAACATTCAAAAGGCCGAAGGCGAATTGAAGGACGCGCAGAGGGAGCTTCAACAACTGGCCGGAAAGACGGGCACGCCGCAATATCAATCCGCGCAAGCCGCCGTGCAACGAGCGGAGAAGACGCTCGCGGCCATTGCCGAGCGTTACGAACCCAAGCGCCTCGACTACCAGGCCAAGAAGGACAATCTCGCGGCATTGAAAAAAGAAACGGAGAAATACAACGAGGTCGGCGTGAAGTGGCGCTTCGCCTCGCCGCACGCGTCGGCGTTGATTCTTGCGGGCAAAGCGTTGGTCGTCGGCGGACAAGGTGAAGTCGTTTGCCTGGATGCCGGGTCCGGCCACCCGCTCTGGAAGTCCGCAGTGGACGGCGATGCGCGCGGGCTCGCGGCGGCCAGCGGACATCTGGTCGTCAGCACCACGCAGGGCAGGGTCTATGCCTTTGCTGATGCGAGCCGCAAATCGCTGCCGCCAGTGGTCGCGACGCCGGCGTTGCAAACCAATCCGTTCCCGAAAGATAAACTCACCGACGTTTACTCCGCCGCCGCCGAGGCCGTTCTTCAGCGGGCTGGCACGAAGAGCGGCTTTTGCCTGGTCGTCGGCAGCGAGCACGGCCGGCTGGCGTTGGAGTTGGCGAAGCGCAGCGACTTGGTCATTTACGGCGTCGAACCGGACGAACAGAAGGTCAAGGCGTCGCGCGAGACGTTGCTCAAGACCGGCCTTTATGGTCCGCGCATCATCATCGATCACCTCGACCTTTCCGTGATTCCTTACGGCAGTTACTTCGCGAATCTCATCGTGTCGGATGCGTTGCTGCTCACGGGCAACATGCCCGGCATCCCCACGGAAGTCGCGCGCACGCTCAAGCCCATCGGCGGCGTGATTTGCCTTGGCGTGCCGGCCAACGCGCCGGACGCCACGAAGGCGCGCGCGGCAAAAGCGATTCCCGCGTGGCTCGCCGCCACGAAGCTCGCGGAAGAAAATGCGCGCACCGATGCGCAAGGCGGTTGGTCGCGGCTGGTCCGCGGCCCGTTGCCCGGCGCGGACTCGTGGTCACACCAATACGGCAACGCCGCCAACACCTCGAGCAACGAAGACGGCCGCGTCAAAGGCGGTTTGAGCGTGCTGTGGTATGGCGACCCCGGCCCCGGCAAGATGGTCAACCGCCACGACGGCGCGGTGGGCCCGCTCTCGGTCAACGGGCGCCTCTTCATCCAGGGCGAAACCACCGTCATGGCTTACGACGCATACAACGGCCAGTTGCTGTGGGAGGTCGAGAACCCCGGCGCATTGCGCGTGGGCCTCAAGCGCGCTTACGAGCCGGGCAACATGGCCGCCAGCGACGACAGCCTGTTCATGATCATCGAGGCGCGCGTGGTGCAATTCGACGCGGCCACCGGCAAGATCCGCCGCACCTTCACCGTTCCCGAGTCCGGCGACAGTCAGGACCGCCAGTGGGGTTACATCGCTTACAAGGATGGCCTGCTTTTCGGCACCGTCACCGACCGCAAGGAACTCGCCGCCGAACGCCAGCGCCGCGGTCTCGCCGCCGCGGGCGCGACCGACAAGGTATTTGCGTACGATGCGGCCACGGGCAACTTGCTCTGGACCTACCAGGGCAAAAGCATCTCGCACGTCTCGATGGCGGTGGGCGATGGCAAGGTGTTCTTTGTTGATAGCTCGCTTACTTCCGAGCAGCGCGAGGAATTGCTCAAACAGGACAAGACCGAACTGAAGGCCCTGACCGGCAAGGCGCGCGACATCGCCGAGGACCGCCTCAAGAAGGCCGACGTGCGCATGGCGGTCGCCTTGAACGCGCGCACGGGCAAACAACTTTGGGCGAATCCCGTTGATGTTACCGATTGCAGCGGCATCGGTGATGGCGGCGGCAGTCTCACATTGATTTACCACAACAATCACATCGTCCTCGGCGGCGCCAATGCCAACGGCCATTACTGGACGCAATTCCTCGAAGGCCAGTTCGAACGCCGCCGCCTCGTCGTGCTCGACGCCGTCTCCGGCAAGAAAGTCTGGGCCAAGGACGGCAATTATCGCCACCGCCCCATCATCATCGACAACGACATCATCGCCGAGCCGTGGGCCTACGACCTTTACACCGGCGCACAAAAGATGCGCACACATCCGTTGACCGGCGAGCAGACGCCATGGTCGTTCATCCGGCCCGGCCATCATTGCGGCGCGATTTCCGCCACGCCCAACATGATGTTCTTCCGCTCGAAGTTCACCGCCTTCTATAATCGCGAACAGGACGAAGGCACCGAGCACTTTGCCGGCCACCGCCTCGGCTGCTGGATCAACACCATTCCCGCCAACGGCCTGGTCATGGTTCCCGAAGCGAGCGCGGGCTGCGTCTGCCTGTTTTCCATCGCCGCCACGATTGTGTTCGAGCCGCGCGAGAACCGCATGAACTGGGGCGTTTACAGCACCACCGGCGCCTTGACCCCCGTCCAGCACATGGCGTTGAACCTCGGCGCGCCCGGTGACCGCCGCGATGCGCAAGGCAAACTCTGGCTCGGCTATCCGCGGCCCTCCTCGCGCGCGGGCATCGACCTCCCGCTCAAGCTCAACACGAAGTTCGCGAAGAGCGGCGACTTCTTCACTTACAACGATGCCTCGTTCCGCGTCGCCAACACCGACACGCCGTGGATTTATTCGTCGGGCGCGCGCGGCCTGTCGCGCGCCGAGATTCCCTTGCTCGGTAAGGACCAAGCGCCGGCCACTTACACAGTGCGCCTCTATTTCACCGCGCTGGAAAATGACCAGCCCGGCCAGCGCGTCTTCGATATCAAGCTCCAGGACAAGACCGTCACCAAGGACTTCGACCTCGTCGCCCGCGCCGGCGGCCCCCAGCGCGCCTTCATGACTGAATTCCACGAAATCCCCGTCACCGACAATCTCGTGCTCGAACTCATCGCCGCACGAACCGACGACACCAATCAACCGCTGCTCAGCGGCATCGAAATCCTCCGCACCAACGCGAAGGAAATCCGCGAGCGCGTTGCCGTGCGCTGAAATTCCGCCGCATGCTTTCCCTCTTTCGCCACCTCTACGTCCAGGTCCTCGTGGCGATCTTTCTTGGTGCGATCGTCGGTTACGTTTATCCGGAATTCGGCATTCAGCTCAAACCGCTGGGGGACGCGTTCATCAAGCTCATCCGGATGGTCGTCGCGCCCATCATCTTCACCACCGTCGTCCTCGGCATCGCGGGCATGAGCGACCTCAAGCGCCTCGGCCGCATCGGCCTCAAGGCATTCATTTACTTCGAAGTGATGACCACGCTCGCCCTCATCATCGGCTGGTGCGTGGTCAAGGCCTTCGAGCCCGGTGCCGGCATCAATGCGGATGTGTCCACTTTGAACACCAAATCCGTCGAGCCTTACCTCACCACGGTGAAATCCCACGGCGTGGTGGACTTCCTGTTGAACATCATCCCGGCGAGCATCGTGGGCGCGTTCGCGCAGGGCGACATTTTGCAGGTGCTCTTTTTCTCCGTGCTGTTCGGCGTGGCCCTGGGCGCGCTCGGTCCGGCAAACCGCCCCGTTGTTTACGGGCTCGAACAAATTTCCCATGCGCTGATGAAAATCATCAGCATGATTGTGCGGCTGGCGCCCATCGCGGCGTTCGGCGCCATCGCGTTTACCATCGGCCAGTTCGGGCTCGAAAGCCTCGTGTCGCTCGGCAAGCTCATGGCGTGCGTTTATATCACCTGCGCGCTGTTCGTCTGCCTGCTCCTGGGTTTTCTGCTGCGCCTGAGCGGCGTCGGCCTCTGGAAATTCCTCAAATACATCCGCGAGGAAATCTTCATCGTGCTCGGCACGGCT
>JBFMBT010000392.1:0-5246 GCA_040754875.1 Verrucomicrobiota bacterium
TGCCGGCCGCGGAACGGCCAGGCGAGCGTTTCTCCGGTTTTACCGGGTGTTCGTCGGCAATGGCGACGCGATCCAGGCCCTGGCCCGCCGCATCGACCCAAGTTGGCAAAATCCACACACCAGCCGCACCCCACAAGAAACTGGCTGCTGGCTGGCGTCCGTAGAAGTGATGCATTGGGCGCTGCTGGCGGCATCAGTTCCCCCCACTGCGGCCGCGCTTTGGTATGGCCATTACTTTCTTGGTTTGGTGAGCTTGGGCGCCAACGTGTTGTTCAACGTCGCCCCAAACCTGGTCATACGGGACACGCGTCGGCGGCTGCTCCGGCTTTCGATGCGAATACCGGCGGCGAGCATGACCACTCCGTCTGGAGAGTGAGCGCTTTCGTGCGTCTGGGACATCCCGGAGGGATACCAGACAGTAGCCGGGGGTTGAGCGCAGCGATACCCCCGGAGACCGGAAAAACAATGTGCCCGACCCTGAAGGGGTCGCAGAATCGGCGGTCAAACGCACGGTTCTTGCACCCCTTCAGGGTGCTGGGATCTAATCCATCGCTTACCGGAGGTCTCGGCGTTGCTGCGACCTCCGGCTACTTTCTGACAACCCTTCGGGTTGCCCACCGGACAGAGGACAGAGGACACAGGACAGAGGGCACAGGACAGAGGGCACAGGACACAGGGCAGAGCGGCAGAAAAAATGGGAAAGCGCCGAGCTCTTTCCGCTCTGGAGTTTGAACCATTTGCTAATGCGTTTGCCTTTCCTTTGTCGAAAACCTTGTCGCAAACTTTGTCGGAACCTTTCTCGAAAGATTTTCGAGCGAGATGCCGGCAATGTTTGGGACGAAGTTTTCGACAAAGTTGCGGAAGAATAGCCAACGCCACGGCAGAAGTCTGCAACCTCCAACGTCCTGTCATCGACATCGAGCTTTGCTCAATGGACAGTGAACCCCTTTTTCATATCGAACAAAACTACGCGAGTTCGGAAATCTTCGAATTCGAGCGACTCGGTCCATTGCCGCGTCCAAACATTCGTGTCGCCGGTATCAGCCAACTCAACGCGAACCGTGTGCACGCCTGCGGGAACGGGCAATCGCGTTACCCCAATGCTCGGGCCATCCCTCGAAAATCCCTTCGGAGCGTAAAGCGCATCGGAAACGGTGCGGCCATCGACCTGCACGCGCAATCGCACCGGAGCGCGTTCCCGGGACACATTCACTTGCGCGCGCATGTGCGGCAGACGTTTGTCGAGTTCCGCCTGCGTCAGCTTGCGCGGCTGCAAGATGGCCCCGTGATGATTGAACGACACGACCAATTCCGGTTCGGCGGAATGCGCGGTGCGATACCCAAAATCGCTCAGCACATAAATGATCGCCGCGAAGACGCACGCCAGAGCGGCCCCGGTCAGCAATTCGCGCAAACGCGATCGTGGCGGCGCTGCGACCGCCGGCGCGCGGTCGCGTCGAAACAGTTCCGCTGCGATGCGCAACTGGGAGGGTTCCGTTCGGTTGCATTGCACGCAGCGCACGCGTTGGGGATCGGCTTTGCCCGGATCGAATTTCGGTTCCCGGCGTCCGGACATGCGATCAAAAAACCAATGAATCCCTTCGCGAGCGACCGGATCACTTTCACCGCAGCCGATCACGAGAATTCCATCGGCGCCGCGTTGCACGAGCCGTTCGAGCATCACGGCGCTGATCCAGCCAATGCACGGTACCGATTGCATGCGGTAACCCGGCAATTCCGGCGGGCCTGCCGCAGATTTGGAGAGCGCCGCGCCGGCGGATTCGGCGCAGTAGAGCGCAATCATGGCCGATTGACCGCGCGATTTTTGATCGGCAATCCAAGCGGCCAAGTCTTTTTCAATATCGCGACTGTTCAAGGCCGGGAGATTGATGGCTTGCGAATCGCACGCGCCCACGCACACGCCGCAACCGACGCAAAGATCTGGATCGACATGCGATTGCACGGCAAAGGCCTTGCCGTCGTCGCGCGGGACCATGGTGATGGCGTTGAAAGGACAATCCTTCGCGCAAAGCGTGCAACCGAAGCATCGCGGCAGTTCCACGTGCGCTTTGCGTTCGAGGGGCGGTTTGCCTTTTCGAATCCACCACGGAACGCTCAACAAAACCGCGCCGCCAGTCAGGAAGATGGCCCAGAGCACCCCGCCGCTCATGCGATCGGTCAGCGCAAATGGCCAGAGATACCACCAATCCAGCGTAAATGAGGGCGCCTTGACGGTCATTTTGGCCGCATCAGCGCTGGTGGCGGGAACGATCATCGACACGGCGATCAAAGTGGCGAGGATCCAGAGCGTCATGGCGCGGCCGGTGAGAAGGCGGGCGCGGTTGACCCGCATGAGATGCATCCAAAGCCCGATGCCGACGGCCAGTGGCAGCAGCATGTGCACGAAGAAAATCAGAAAGAACAACAGCGAATGCACGCTGTCATCGGTGAAGAAGGTTCGCGAAAGCGGCTCGGTGAAAATGGGGAGGCAATCGAGAAAGCGCACCGTGCCCAGCGCGGCATGTTGCGCCCGCACATCCCAGACGAGCCAGTAACCGGTCCAGCCAATGAACCAAACCGTCGCCAGCATCAGGATTCCGGTGGTCCAGGCCAGCCAACGCGGCCCGGTCAAGCGCCGTTGCGCAGTGATGCGCAGCGCGTGGAGCAGTATGAAAAAGACGCACCCATCGGAACTGTAGCGATGCAGCGATCGCATCAATTGTCCGATCCAGGAACTGGCGCCGATCGTTTCCAGGGAACTGTAAGCCTGATGAACACTGGGCGTGTACCAGAGGAGCAGCGCGACGCCGGAAAGCACGGCGATGATGAAACAGGTATTGGCAATCGCGCCGAGTTGCGCCAATGGATTCATGCCGGGGGAGAGCGCTGATTGAATCCAGCGATCGAACAGGAGCCAGCCGTTTTCAAAATGGCGCAGCCACTTGCCGAAACGGACCGTCTCCTCCGAAATGCTCTCCGGCCCGTGAAGATTTTTGATCGGCTCCAGGTTCGGCGCGCCGAATGTTGCTGCGTGTTTTGGCGATGAATGGTCCGAGACGGGAGCGGCTTTGACCGGTTTCATTCCCAGCAAACGCTTTCCTTCAGGGCCCATGCGAGTGATTGGACTGAGCGGCGGAATGGGCGCAGACATGGACTTAGGGTTTCTCGTGCAACAACACGCGCACGGCGGAGAGCAGCCACGCCTGTTCGCGCTGGCTTTGCGACAAGCGATAAGCAATGCGACCCTGGCGATCGAGCAGGAAGAACAGATTCGAATGCATGATTTGGCCGGTCTTTTCATCGCGTTGACGGGCCACGTTGAGTTCATCCAGCAACGCGTTCACTTCCGCGGGCAGGCCGCTCACGAAATGAAATTGCGGCGCTTTCATGCCGTACATCTGCGAGGTCATGGCGCGCAGCTCACGCGTGTCGGCTTCGGGATTCAAAGAAAATGCCACCACGGTTAATTGCGCGCGTTCCTCCGGCGTGAGTTGGTTCAACACTTCGCGGATGTTGGTCAACATCATTGGGCAGGTGGTGGTGCAGGTGGAGTAGACGGCGGTGAGAAGTACCACGCGATCTTTGAGGCGATCGAGCGAAACGGATTGATCATCCTGATCGATCAAATGGAATCCCGGCATGGGCAAGGCCGTGCGCAGGCGTTCCGCCGGGAAAGGGAGTGGGGCAGGGGGCGGAGGATCGACGCGGCCGAGCCCTAGAAGCGTGACGCCGATCAAACTGACGATGGCGAGCGCCGCTCCGGCAGGGGCGATCAATGCGCTCCGTTGTTGTTTCCACAATTGCCGGAGCGGTGCGCGCCAGAGAAAGAACAAAAAAAACTCCAGCGGCACCGGCTCGGCGAGCATGACCCAAACGGAACTCCAATCCATCCAGCCATTCTCCGGATTCAATCGAAAACAGCGCACCCGAAACTCTTCGAGAAACTTCCCAATGACCCCGTCGCCCATCGGAGAAAAAACAATCAAGCCGATCAACACCTGATAAAAAAAGAGGGCGAACAATGCGAAGGCTGCAAAACGTCCGCCCGCCAAAAACCGGCTCAAACCGGCCACGCCGCGCTCGGCGACGGACAAGCGTTCTGTTTGCATGGAAGCGCGGCTGGCGATGGTTGATGGGAGGCTCATAATTACGATTCAGGCGCCGCAACGCGGCAGGCGCTGAGCTGGAATTCTAACGGCGGGCAAGTGGCGCTTCCGGGCGATTCTTTCCCGGACGCGCTGCTTTTCGAGAGGCCGTCCGCGCTTCGGTTCGAGAGCAGACAAAACCGTGCTGCATTCGCAACACGGTTTTGTCCTGTTTCAGTGCGGTTCATCGCGAATCCTGTGAACGGGCCATCGTCGTTCAACGCACCGGCCAGGCATCCGCCAGCGCTTTCCAGTTCGCGAAATAATAAACGGCGAAGCTCAACAGAAACACCACCGCCAGCACCATCGTGCCTTGCGTCGGGTGCGCTTCGGCCACGGCCACGCCTCCCGCGCCGCCCAACTGTATGCCGCCCGGTTCTTCCGATGGCGCCGAGGCCAGCGTTTTCGGTGTGCCCCACGATTCCATCGGACGTCCAACGATGCGCCGTCCGAAAAGCAATGTGCCCACCGTCAAGCCGATGAAGAGGAACAGCGCGAGAAAGGCGAGGATGCCGCCGATCCCGACGAGGCCGAGGAAGAAATGCGCAGCGGGCCCGTAGATGGATCCCGCGGCTTCGATGTCATGGCTGCGACGCGACACGCCCATGGAACCGGCGAAGGACATTCCGAAGGAGAGCGTCACGATGCCGAGGGTGAAGAGGTAAGGTTGGAGGCGGGCGAGCGGTTTGAAAATGAATTCACGTTGGAAGAGCAGGGGAACGACGTAATAGGCCAATCCCATGAAGGCCAGTGTTGTTCCGCCCACCACGGTGGCGTGGAAATGTCCGGGAATGCGCAGCGTATTGTGCGCGATGATGTTGATTTGCTGCGTTCCGAGAGTCACGCCAGTGATGCCGCCGATGAATCCGAAGACGATCAGCGAAAGGAAAAAGGCGGAGAAACCGGGATTTCCCCAGGGCGCGGCCGTCAACCATCCGAACAAACCGCGCGTGTAACCTTTGTGGCGCATGGCGACTTCGACGCCGGCCGGAACGGTGAATCCGTGGATCATGGAAGCGAGCACGGCCAGATACATGGCGTAGGAAGTATTCCAGATTTTCCAACCGGTGCTGATGCCGGGATCGACGAGTAAATGATGCG
>JBFMBT010000393.1:0-5239 GCA_040754875.1 Verrucomicrobiota bacterium
CCCGCGGCGGATATTGAGCAGTAGTCGCCTCGCGCTTTTGACGGCGCGGTTCAGCTCTTCGAGATTGCGCACCGGCTGACGGTTGATGGAAAGAATCAAATCATCCTTGCGCAGACCGGCGTTCCAGGCGCGGCTGCCGGGTTCGACGTCGAGCACGGCCATGCCCTGGCCACGCAGGGGCGAGTCGTTCTCAATGGGACCAAGGGTGGCGCCGGCCAGGCGCGGGTGGAGTTCGCCCATGTCCGCCCTGGCGGGTTGCGACGGTTGGCCGAGCTGGACGGTGACAGTGCGCGGCTTGCCGTCGCGCACCACACCGAGCGCGACCTTATCGCCCACGCGCAGCAGGCCAACGGTATTGCGTACCTCGGCCGCGCTGCGCACCGGGTTGCCATTGACGCTGACGACGACATCCCCTTCCTCCAGGCCGGCCTTCGCCGCGGGAGACTCCTTCTCGACCCTGGCGACGATGGCGCCGGACGGTTCCTTGATGTTGAACGCCTTGGCCAGTTCCGGGGTCAGATCTTGCATTGCCACACCGAGCCGGCCGCGCTTGACCTCGCCGAAGGTGACGAGCTGGCGCATGATGTCGCGCGCCATGTTGGTGGGGATGGCGAAGCCGATGCCGACATTGCCGCCACCGGGCGCGAGGATGGCGGTGTTGATGCCCACCAGCTCGCCGCGTAGATTGACCAGCGCGCCACCGGAATTACCGGGATTGATGGATGCATCGGTCTGGATGAAATTCTCATAACCCTCTATCCCCAAGCCGGTGCGCCCCAGTGCGCTGACGATGCCGGAGGTGACGGTTTGCCCCAGACCGAAAGGATTGCCGATGGCGACGACGAAATCGCCAACACGCAGCTTGTCCGAATCCGCCAGCGGCAGTGCCGTGAGATTCTGCGCTGGCACCTGGATCACTGCCACATCGGCCTCGGGATCGCGCCCCACCACCTTGGCGCTGAGGCTGCGGCCGTCACGCAGGGTGACGGTGATCTCGTCGGCCTTGTCGATGACATGATTGTTGGTCAGCACATAACCCTTGGCGGCATCCACCACCACCCCCGAACCCAGGCTTTGCGTGGGACGTTCACGCGGCGCGTCGGGTACGCCGAAGAAGCGGCGGAAGAACGGGTCTTGCATCAGCGGATTGTCCTGCACCCTGACACGGCCGCGGGTGGCGATGTTGACCACCGCCGGAGAGGTCTTTTCGATCATCGGCGCCAGGGTGGGCAATGCCGCGCCCTGACTGTCCAGTGCGGGCAGCATGGCCGAGACCGGCAAAGAGAATGCACCCATCGCCGCAAGCAACGCGACGGCAAAAACGAATTTTGTTTTCATTACGAGAGACCTTATTCATCATCCTAAAAACACCCCCTTCTCCCTCAGGGAGAAGGCCGGGATGAGGGGGGGATTAAATCTGCGCTCCCTTATGATTACAGGATAGACGAGAAGTTTCCCCCCGTCAGCCGTTCCCGGAAACGAACACACGCCTTTTTCAAGCACATCAGCCCCTTGTGCACCAAAAAAGTGCGCTAGCCGCTCCCGGAGCGCGCAAATATGGTGCGCGACTCACCGGCCACCTTGAGCTAAATAGCAAATTGTTTTGATTATGAAGAATAATTTTCAATGGCACAAAATCTGCTAAACCAGCACCAGGAATGCAGTGATATGGATTTTAAATCATCGCCTGACCAGTAAACCACGAGGGAAAATCATGAGCAAAGTCAAAAATACCGTTGCCGCCATCGGGCTGCTCGCCAGCGTGCCCGCGTTTGCGGCGGAGGAGAAAATGGCGGACAAGCCTGGCGTGCCCAGCCTGGGGCAGATCATGGGGGCGTCGGGGATCAATGTGTCGGGGTATGTCGATACTGCGTACACTTATCTGTCGGGCAAGGGCAATTTCGTTGATCCCACCACAGGAAGCGTCCTTGGCTCCAACCGCGTCTTCGACACCACGCGCAACAGCTTCAATCTGCAAATGATCGACGTGACGGTATCCAAGCTGCCTTCCAACGGGTTTGGCGGCTTGGTCAATCTCAACTTCGGACCGGATGCCGACGTGGTCGCCGCTGCCGGTCCCGGTAACACCAAAGAGGTGCAACAGGCCTACGTCCACTACGCCAACGGCCCGCTGATGGTGATCGCCGGTAAATTCGTCACGATGGCGGGCGCCGAGGTGATCAAGAGTCCCAACAATCTGAACTTTTCGCGCTCCATCTTGTTCGGCTACGCCATTCCCTTCGCCCACACCGGCGCGCGGCTGACCTACACCGTCAACGACAAGCTGTCGCTGATGGCCGGCGTCAACAACGGCTGGGACGCGCAGAAGGACAACAATCACAACAAGACTCTGGAAGTCGGCTTCTCCGCCAACCCCGTCAAGCCCCTGCTTCTGGCCGGCTCGCTCCATAGCGGCAAGGAATACTCCGACAGCGCAAGCACATCGCCCACAGGCAATCTTGGCCTGCGCAACCTGCTCGACCTCGTCGCCACCTGGAACGCCACCGACGCTTTGAGCTTCATCCTCAACTACGACTACGGCACTCAGGAAGATGCCGTGACAGTGGGACAGAAGGCCAAGTGGCAGGGCGTGGCCGGTTATGCGAATTATAAGTTCGCTGACAAGTGGCGGGTGGCGCTGCGTGCCGAAACCTTCGACGACAAGGACGGCTACCGCACCGGCGTGGTGCAGAAATGGGACGAGGCCACGCTGACGCTGGCCCACATGCCGAGCGAGAATGTGGAGCTGCGGGCGGAAGTGCGCGCGGACAAGTCCGACAAAAAGAGCTTCCTGAAGAGCGACGGCACGGCCACGGACAATCAAAACTCTATCGCTTTGCAAGCCATCTACAAGTTTTAACCCCGTGCGGGGGCGGTCCCTCCCTTGCCGCCCCCGCGCCTTATTCTTGAGGACACGTTATGAAACTCGTCACAGCCATCATCAAACCCTTCAAGCTCGACGACGTGCGCGAGGCTCTGTCCGAGGTCGGCGTACAGGGCATCACCGTCACCGAGGTGAAGGGTTTCGGCCGTCAGAAAGGCCATACCGAACTCTATCGCGGCGCGGAGTATGTGGTGGATTTTCTACCCAAGGTGAAGCTGGAAATCGCCATCGCCGACGACCTGCTCGACAGGGTGGTCGAGGCTATCGCCAAGGCGGCCAACACCGGCAAGATCGGTGACGGCAAGATCTTCGTCTTCGACCTCGAGCAGGCTATTCGCATCCGCACAGGCGAAGCCGGACCAGACGCGCTGTAACCATCCATGCAGTGGAGGAATACAATAATGATTTTTTCCACCCCAAACAAAACCACTACCCGCCTGCTGCTGGCGTTCGCGGCCTGTTCACCCGCGCTGGCGCTGGCCGATGGCACGGCACCCACGCTTAACTCCGGCGACACCGCCTGGATGCTCACCGCCACCGCGCTGGTGCTGTTCATGACCATTCCGGGACTGTCGCTGTTCTACGCCGGCATGGTGCGCAGCAAGAACGTGTTGTCGGTGATGATGCAGTGTTTCGCCATCACCTCGCTGGTGACCGTGCTATGGATGATGTACGGTTACAGCATGGCCTTCGATACCACCGGCATGGAAAAAGGGGTAACCAATCTCAACTCCTTCATCGGCGGCCTGAGCAAAGCCTTCCTTTCGGGCGTGGGCGTGGACAGCCTGACACTCACCGTGCCTGAAACGGTATTCATGACCTTCCAGATGACCTTCGCCATCATCACCCCGGCGCTGATCGTCGGCGCCTTCGCCGAGCGCATGAAATTCTCCGCCATGTTGTGGTTCATGGCGATCTGGGTGACTGTGGTGTATGTGCCGATCGCCCACATGGTGTGGAGTGGCGACGGCGGCTACCTCTGGGATCTGGGCGTGCTCGATTTCGCCGGCGGCACCGTGGTGCACATCAACGCCGGCATCGCCGGCCTGGTGGCGGCGCTGGTGCTGGGCAAGCGCAAGGGTTTCCCGACCACCGCCATGCCGCCGCACAACCTGACCATGACGCTGGTAGGCGCCTCCATGCTCTGGGTCGGCTGGTTCGGCTTCAACGCCGGCAGCGCCGTGGCCGCCAACGGCACGGCGGGCATGGCGATGGCCGTGACCCAGATCGCCACCGGCGCCGCGGCCCTGGCGTGGATGTTCAGCGAATGGCTGACGCACGGCAAACCCAGCGTGCTGGGCATCGCCTCCGGCGCCGTGGCGGGCCTGGTCGCCATCACCCCGGCCTCCGGCTACGTCGGCCCCATCGGCGCACTGGCCATCGGCCTGGCGGCGGGAATGCTCGCCTTCATCGCCTCCACCAAGCTCAAGCGGGCGCTGGGCTACGACGATTCGCTGGACGTGTTCGGCGTGCATGCCGTCGCCGGCATCACAGGCGCGCTACTCACCGGCGTATTCGCGGCCAGCACTTTTGGCGGCTCCAAAGCCGATCTCGACATCGGCGGCCAACTTTGGCACCAATTCATCGGTGTAGCTGTCACGGGCGCTTACTGCGCGATAGCGACCTTCATCATCCTTAAAGCGCTCGACGCGATTGTCGGCCTGCGCGTCACGGAAGAGCAGGAAACGGAAGGGCTGGACATCAGCCAGCACAACGAGCGAGGCTACAACCTTTAGGAAAACACCAACTCAATCCCCCCTCTCCCTCTGGGAGAGGGCCGGGGTGAGGGAGTAGACAACAGCCCGCCAACAGCGCGTATAATCGTGCTTCGACCCATAACAAGACTTCAAACACCATGAAGCACTTCCTGTTTGTCATCCTTGCGATCACCTTGACCGCCCCATCGGCCGCCGATGTCTACAAATGGGTGGACAGCAAGGGAGTGACCCACTACAGCGATGATGCTCCCTCCCGCGCGACGCGGCCCATCGATCTGCCGCCGCCTGCCGTTGTCGACAGAAGCCCGCGCCGACCGGAAACCGCCGCCCAACCAACCCCGCGCCAATCCGAGCTTGTTTCACAACCGGCATCCGCAGCAGCAGCAACGCCCACGCCACGAAGCGTCAACCTCAACACCGCCGACGCCGGCACGCTGATCAATGTTCTTGACGGCATTGGCCCTGGCAAAGCGGCCGCCATCATCGCCTACAGAAAACAGCATGGCCCCTTCAAATCCGTCGACGAACTGAACCAGGTTCGCGGCATTGGTCCGAAGACCATCGCCGCGAACCGGGGCAGGCTGAGCGTCAAGTAACCCCATTTCGCGGCAATAGGGTGAAATATCGTAGGGTGCGT
>JBFMBT010000394.1:0-5224 GCA_040754875.1 Verrucomicrobiota bacterium
GCGCTACATCCATGCTACATCAGGCACGAAAACGAGCGCCTGCCGCCAAATGCGGCGGCATGGGGCCGTTTCGTACCCGCGCCAAGATACTGCCGACCGCTCGTAAGAAAAGGGCAAAGTTGTTGGAAAACAACCTACTGGGAAAAATCCTGAACCCCTCCCCTGCCCGCTTACTGGGCCTGGCCAACCAACCGTTCCAACAGGGCTTGAACCTCGTCATGGTCCTTCATCCGGTCCGGGGGTCTGACCATGGCCGACATCTGCAATGGAGTCACTTTGACGTTGTTCGTGGCGCGAAAATCGGCCTTGCACGCAATCAACGCGTCCACGACGGCCTTGTGCCCACCGAAAGCCGCGAGGTGCATTGGCGTGTTGCCCGTATTATCCCGGGCGTTGACGTCAAATTTATGACTCACCAGCAATTCCACCACCTTTGCATGCCCTCCCATGGCGGCGAAATGCATGGGCGTCGAGCCTTGGCGGTCACGAGCGGAAGTGTTGGCCTTGGCGGCAATCAGGATATCAATGGCTTCGGAATGTCCCCCGCTGGCGGCCAGGTGCAAAGGTGTCAAGCCGCTGCGGTCCACGCAGTTTACTTCCGCTCCGTTGTCCACCAGACAGCGGACCACCGCGGCTTTTCCGCGAATGAGGGCCATGATCAAAGGACTCCGGGCAAAAGCATCCTTCGCGTTCACCTCGGCCTTGAAATCCACCAGCATTTGCACGGCCTCGCCATGCGCGCGTTGGGCCGCCACATGCAGCGGGGTAATTCCCTGGCTGTCACGTCCGCTCACCTCGGCACGGGCCTCGATGAGTTGTGCGATGACATTGGTATTGCCCGAAATCATGGCCCGATGCAACGGCGTCTGGCCGTAGTCGTTGCGGGCGTTGATCCACGACCGCTTGGAAATGAGCAGTTTTACGATGTCAGCATGGCCGCCCAGCGCGGCGATATGCAGCGGCTTGTTTCCCAGTTTGTCCCGGGCATTGACGAGCGGCGGATGCGCTTCAAGGATGGATTGGAGATCCGCGAGCCGCCCCTGCTGCACCACGTTGAACAGTTCGTTCGTGTCCGCGGCATCGTTCGGAAGCGCGCCAGACAGCAACAGTGCAAGGCACAATACTGGCTTGATCCAGCTCACAGGGACTTCGTTTCAACACTAGGTTTGCGACGCGGAATTGCAACCCTCGAATTGTGGGCGCCTCGATTTTTGAGGTCCCTGAAAGCATTCAAAATATCTGGCGGATTAGTTTGACGGGGTTCCGAGCCCTGTTAGCGTCTGCCGATTCGGCCGACGAAGATCGGCTGTTTTTACAACCAAATGCACTACATGAAATCACTGGTGGCAGCCGGGCTCGCATTGATCGCGACCTCCCCTGCCCTCGCTCAACAGAAGGTCGAATTGAAAACCGACAAAGACAAGGTCAGTTACAGCATCGGCGCCGATATTGGCCGGAACTTCAAGCAACAGGAACTCGACGTCAACCCCGAGGCCTTCGCCGCGGGTTTGCGAGACGGGATCACCGGGGCCAAGACGCAATTGACGGATGAGGAGATGATGGCCGCGATTCAAGCCTTGCAGCAACAAATGCGCGCCAAAGCGATGGCCCGGGCCAGCGCCGCCGCCGAACAATCCAAGGCCGAAGGCGAAAAAAACAAGAAAGAAGGCGACCAATTCCTTGCCGATAACAAGAAGAAGCAAGGCGTGGTCACGCTGCCGTCCGGATTGCAATACACGGTGGTCACCGAGGGAACCGGCGCCAAGCCGAAGGCCGACAGCATGGTGAAGACCCATTACAAAGGTACCTTCATAGACGGCAAGGAGTTCGACAGTTCCTACAAGCGCGGTGAACCGGCGACTTTCCCCGTGAACGGCGTCATCAAGGGCTGGACCGAGGCGCTCCAACTCATGAAGGTCGGCTCCAAATGGAAATTGTTTGTCCCCTCGAACCTGGCCTACGGCGAGGAGGGCGCGGGCGGCGGAGCGATTGCGCCGAATTCGACGCTGATCTTTGAAGTCGAGCTCCTGGCCATCGAAAAATAGCCGGACGACTTGATGCTTCGCGCAAGCCGGTTGGCGAAATGCTGACCGGCTTTTTATTTAAACCGCCTTTTCCAGCGCATCACACAAAGTCTTGACGATCTGCACACGCGCGAACTTCTTGTCATTGCCGGCGACCAGCGTCCACGGCGCGAACTCGGTGCTGGTGTGCGCCACCATGTCGTTGATGGCGGTTTTGTAAGCATCCCATTTTTCGCGATTGCGCCAGTCTTCGGAAGTGATCTTGTAACGCTTGAACGCAACGTTTTCCCGTTGTTTGAAACGCCGCAATTGTTCGTCCTTGCCGATGTGAATCCAGAACTTCGCCAGCACGATGCGATGATCGGCCATCTGCTCCTCAAAGTCGTTGATCTCCAGAAACGAGCGTTTCCATTCGTCTTCCCGCGCGAAGCCTTCCACGCGTTCGACCAGCACCCGCCCATACCATGAGCGGTCGAAGATCGTTGTCCGTCCGGCGCGCGGCAGGTGCCGCCAGAAGCGCCACAAGTAATGGTGCGCACGCTCTTCATCGGTGGGCGCGGCGATAGGTACGATGCGATAGAGGCGCGGGTCAATGGCTTCGGTGACGCGGCGGATGGCACTGCCCTTGCCGGCCGCGTCCCAGCCTTCGAACAGCGCGACCATGGAAATCTGCTTTTCGTTCGCCGCCCAGGTCAGCCGGGAAAGTTTGCCCTGGTATTTCTCCAACTGCTCGTCGTATTCGCCTTTGGTCAACGCCTGGCTCAGGTTGACGTGGTCCAGGATGGTCACGGTTCGTTCCTTCTTTTTGGGCGGTAGTGCGGGAGACGCGTGAGTCTTTTGGTGGGCGGAGATCTCTTTCAGCTTTTGTTCCAAAGCCGCCAGCAAAATACGTCCTGCCGTCAACTCCCGATAACGCCGGTCCGTGGCCTCGATAAGATGCCAGGGCGCGTGGCCCGCGTCAGTGCGGCGGATGGCGCGCTCGGAAACATCGATGAACTTGTCGTACAGCTTGTAATGCTTCCAGTCGGTCGGCAACACGCGCCAGTGGGTTTTGGGGTCGCTTTCCAGATCCTTGAGCCGCTTTCGCTGGGCCTTTTTTGACAAATGAAACCACAGCTTGATGATCACCGCGCCGTCGTCGGCCAGCATTTTTTCAAAGAACGCGATGCGATCCAGCTCACTGTCAAGCTGGCTGGTTTTCGTTTTGCCATAAACCCGGCGAATGATTGGCTCGGAATACCAGGAGCCAAACAGAATCCCGATGCGGCCACGCGCCGGCAACGCCCGCCAGAAGCGCCAGTAACGCGGCCGCTCCTGCTCCTCATCCGAGGACTGCCAGAACGCGTGGGTTTCCACGCCGCGGGGATCAAGCCATTCATTGAGGCGGTGAACGACCTCTCCCTTCCCGGCCCCATCGGCGCCGGAAATGATGACCATCACCGGCGCCTTGGTGTCCTTCAGCGCAAAATGCGCCTGCAGCAGGGCCGAACGCAATTTCGGCAGTTCGGCGGCGTACTTTTCCTTGGAGACCTTGCGCCCCAATTCAGCGGCTTCAAACATAGCGTTCCCTTTCCTGTGACCAGTTTATTCAAGCAGCAGCCATTTTCTTGGCCGTTTCCAATGCACGTGCAGCCACCCCGTTTACGTCGCCTTCACCGGGGATTTCCACCAGCAAACCCGCGCGGCGATAGAAATCAATCAGCGGCTCGGTTTGCGCATGAAACGTCCGCAAACGCGCCCGCACGGTGTTCGGATTGTCGTCATCCCGCTGGTAAAGCTCGCCTCCACACGCGTCGCATTTTCCCGGCTTCGCGGGCGGCTTGAAGCGAACGTGGTAAGGGTTCTGGCATTGCCGGCAGATCAACCGCCCGGAAAGGCGCGCGACGATTTCGTCATCGGAAACATTGATGTAAATCACCCCGGCCAATCGGCGATGGAGCCCGGTCAGAATTTCATCCAGTGCCGCCGCCTGCGGCAAGGTGCGCGGGAATCCATCCAAAATGAACCCTCCTTGCGCGTCCGGCAGAGCGAGGCGTTCCTTGACCATGGTTTCGGTGATTTCATCGGGCACCAACTCGCCGCGATTCATGTAGGATTTGGCAAGCTTTCCCAAATCGGTCGCGTTCTTCAAATTCTCGCGGAACAGGTCCCCGGTGGCGACATGCGGCAGTTTCAGCTCGCGGCTCAAATAATCGGCTTGCGTGCCCTTTCCCGAGCCCGGCCCGCCCAGCAGCACGAGGTCCAGACCGACGCGTGGAGGCAAAACGGGCTTTGGCGCCGGAACCGCCGGCGTGATAAAGCGCGTGTCATACGCCTCGCCGATGGTCACCCGCCCGGATGATTCAATGACGCGCGCGATGCTTTTTTGCACTTCCTCCACCGAGCCCGTGGCATCGATGACACTCAGGCGTTCGCCCGCCCGATAATAATCGAGCAACGGCCCGGTCACGCGCTGGAAGACGCGCAAGCGCGCCTGCACCATCTTTGGCTCATCGTCGGTCCGGCGGTACAGTTCACCGCCGCACGCGTCGCAGATTCCTTTGCGGGCGGGCGGTTTGAGCGTTTCGTGGAAGGGCGCGTGGCAGTTCCGGCAAAGCAGGCGCCCGGAGAGGCGGCGCGTGATTTCTTCATCCGGCGCTTTCAGATAAACGACGGCTTCAAGCCGGCGGCCCTGTTGGTCCAGGGCCAGGTCCAGAAACTTGGCCTGATATATGGTGCGCGGGAAGCCATCGAAGAGAATGCCATCCTTGGGGTCGGTCTTGCGCAGCCACTCCTCAACCATCGCATCGACGACTTCGTCGGGCACCAGTTCCCCCTGCTCCATATACTTGCGCGCCAGGAGGCCGAGCGCGGTGCTGTTTTCCAGGTTGGATCGCAGGAGGTCGCCGGTCGAGATATGGACAAGGTTGTAGCGGGCCGTCAACGCCTCGGCATGTGTTCCTTTGCCCGCTCCGGATGGACCGATAAGGGAGATATTCATAACCCTGCGCAGGTTGACTTCTAACTATAAATAGCGCGCTGGCGTCAATAAGCCAGCCCGGAATTGCGAAAGGCCGGTGGTTTTTTGGCCGATCTGCCTGGCCGGGCCGCGGCTGTCCTCAGCCGCAGCGCGTGAATTGGTAACCGTCGCAACGGATCATTTTCGTTCGGGCTATGTCCTCACACACTTTGAGACACGAACCTTCCAACCTACCGTTTCA
>JBFMBT010000395.1:0-5222 GCA_040754875.1 Verrucomicrobiota bacterium
TGGCCAGTTGGCCGGCGGTGTGGCGCATGATTTCAACAACCTGCTCACCGTCATCGAAGGCCACACCTCGCTGCTGGCGGGTGAACGCCTGGAGCCGGATGCCGCCGACTCCGTGCAACAAATCGCGCACGCCGCCGAGCGTGCGGCGAACCTCACCCGCCAGTTGCTCACCTTCAGCCGCAAGCAGATGATGCAACCCCGCCGGCTCGATCTGAGTCAGGTCGTCCACGATACGGGCCGGTTGCTCCAGCGCCTCCTGGGCGAGCAAATCTCCCTGGAATTCGAGTCGGTGGCCGGCCTGCCGTTCGTGCACGCCGATGCCAGCATGGTGGAGCAGATCTTGATGAACCTCGCCATCAATTCGCGCGACGCCATGCCCCGGGGCGGCCGGCTCGTCATCCGCACCTCCGTCCAGCGCGTCGATGAAGTATTCGCCCAACAGGAACCCGAGGCCACGCCCGGCCAATACGTCTGCCTCCACGTCACGGACACCGGCGCCGGCATTCCCGAGCAACACCTGCCGCGCATTTTTGAACCGTTCTTCACCACCAAGGAAGTCGGCAAAGGCACCGGGCTGGGGCTGGCCACCGTGTATGGCATCGTAAAACTCCATGGTGGATGGATCCGCGTCGAAAGCGTTCCTGGCAAAGGAACAACGTTCCGCGTTTATTTTCCCGTGGCCGACCATGCCTGGCGCGCGGCGGAACCAACCACACCCAGGCAAACCGCTGGCCGCGGCACCGAAACCATCCTGCTGGTCGAAGACGAACCGACCGTCCGCCAGTTGGCCCGGCGCATCCTCGAACGCCACGGCTATCGTGTGCTGGAAGCCTGCGACGGCCCGGCCGCGCTGGAAGTCTGGCGCGCCCACGGTCGCGAAATTGATCTGCTGCTCACGGACATGGTGATGCCCCACGGCATCACCGGCGGCGAACTGGCCGATCAACTGATGGCGGCGAAGCCCGGCTTGAAGATTCTCTTCACCAGCGGTTACAGCACCGAACTGTTCGACACCAGCAACCGCGAAGGCGTGAATTTTTTGCAGAAACCCTACGAGTCGCAAAAACTCACCCAGGCGGTGCGCCAGTGCCTGGATGGGTAGCCCCTCCTGCGCTCATGTCATATCAACGTCGTTGCGCAAGCCGTCGCCGCCGAACCTTGAACTGAGAACTTTGAACTTTGAACCCCGGCAACCTGGTCTTCCACCGTTGCGAAAACCGCCCGATGCCGTTAAACTTCCTCTATGCGAACGGCGTTCAAAGAATGGGCGGTCATCGTTGACGCCCTGGGCCGCGGTGAGCAAATCCTTATCCTTCGCAAAGGCGGCATCAGCGAAGGCCGCAACGGGTTCCAGGTGGATTACCCGCGCTTTCTTTTTTTCCCCACCCTCTTCCATCAGCAACGAGAATCCGTCCTCCCGCCGGCTCAGGCGCGCTTCGACACCATCGCGCCGCAACTGCCGCCCAAAGACCGCCTCCGCCTGGAATACTGGGCCGATGTCGTCTGGTGGCAGCGGCTCGATTCGCTGGCGGCCGCCGAACGCCTGCGCGGCCAGCACGTCTGGCGCGACGAAGTGATTGCCGACCGCTTCGAATGGGGCCGGGACAAGACCATCCACGCGCTGGCCGTGCGCGTGCATCGGTTGCCCCACCCCATCGAACTGCCGGTGCTCGAAAGCTATGGCGGCTGCAAATCGTGGATTGAACTGGCGGTGGACGTGGACCCGCAAGGCCCGCCGGTGCTCGATGAAGCTGCGTTTCAGGAGAAACTCGCGCAATTCCGCGCCGCGTTGGAGACCGTGCCCGCGGCGTGAGGCGCATCGCATGAACCTGCCCCCGCTCATCCTGGCTTCCGCGTCGCCCCGCCGGGCCGAGCTGTTGCGCCAGTTGGAGGTGGACTTCACCGTGCTGCCCGCCGGTTCACCCGAAGCCGATTCCGAACATCTCACGCCCCACGAAATCTGCCAGTTGAACGCCTATCGCAAGGCCCGCACCGTCTCCAAAAAGCATCCCGACGCCCTCGTGCTCGGCGCGGACACCGAGGTCTGCCTGGGTGCGACCATTTTCGGCAAGCCGCGCACGTTGAAGGACGCCGAGGAAATGCTCGCGCGCCTCCAGGGTCGCACCCACGAAGTCGTCACCGGCGTCTGCCTCATCCACCTGCGCTCGCACAAGCAGAAACTCTTCGCCGTCAGCACCCTCGTCACCTTTCGCCAGCTCACCGAACAACAGATTCGCGAGTACCTCACCGCCATCAATCCCCTCGACAAAGCCGGCGCCTATGCCATCCAGGACAAAGGCGACAAACTCGTCGAAGAACTCCAAGGCTCCTTCACCAACGTCGTCGGCCTGCCCATGGAACGCCTGACCGAAGAATTCGAAAAATGGCCGGGGACTGCCAAAGGCCAGTCCGCCGCGGGCTGATCCATCCCGGCGCGAAACCCGCCGATATCGGGCGGAACCGGGCGGAACCGGCAGGTTTGCTGCAAAACCTGCCAACTCCGCAAAGAGTAGTTTGCACGCCCGGCGGATGAGGAGGCTCACTTGTTGAACTTTGAACCCCGAACCTTGAACCTTGAACCACCGGGAAGTGCGGTGTCGTAAGCGGGCAGGATGGCAGGATGCCCGCGGTCCGCTTCAATTCAACGCTTCAACCCTTCATTCAACCCTGCAACGCAAAATTTGTCTCAGTCGTTAGCGGTTGTCTCAGGCGTCTTGGCGTTAAGTCCGAGACCGTGCCATACTGCGGGTGATGGAACATATGTTGCATCGTGAAAACGGTGAAACGTCGAACCGGGCCGGCCCGGCGTGCGGCGCGCACCGTGCCCCGTCAAAACCCACCCCTCCCCCTCCCCGGAGGGGAACGCCCCCGGTGTGTCCGTCACATATTTTTTGCGCACACGCCCATGACTCCACCACCCCATCACTCCCCGGCCAGCTGGCACCCGCTCCGGGTTGGGATTGAATATTCCCCCCACTCCCGGCATCTTATCGTTCGATGAAACCTGTCGCGCTTAACCTGATTGGACGCCTGGCCGGCTGGCTGGCCGTGCTCGCCGTCACTTCCCTGACCATGAATGCTGCTGAAACCAAAGAATCGAAAACCCAACTGGCCACCTTCGGCGGCGGCTGTTTCTGGTGCGTCGAGGCCGTCATCGAAGGCGCCGACGGCGTAAAATCGGTGGTGTCCGGTTACGCCGGGGGCAAGACGCCCAACCCGACTTACAAGGCCGTGTGCGGCGGCGACACCGGCCACGCCGAGGTGGTGCAGGTGGAATTCGATCCGGCGAAGATTTCGTTCGAGAAGCTGCTGCAATTGTTCTTCCGCGCGCACGACCCAACGACGCTCAACAAACAGGGCGCCGATGAAGGCACGCAGTATCGTTCCATCATCCTGTACCACGATGAGGCGCAGAAGGCCGCCGCGGAAAAGGTGAAGAAGGAAGTCGCGGGCCGTTTCCAGCGGCCGGTCGTCACGGAAATCGTGCCGCTGACGAAATTCTATCCGGCCGAGGATTATCATCAGGATTATTTCCGCAAGAACCCGAATGCGTCGTACTGCGTGTTCGTCATCCGGCCCAAGCTGGACAAGTTGAAGAAGGAGGGAAAGTAAGCGGCAAAATTCCAAACGCCAAACTTCAGGGAAACTCCCAATCCGAAGGGGCGCGAGGAAATACACGATGTGGGTGGTTTGGAGTCCCGGCTTCAGCCGGCCAAGGCGTTGCCACTTGAAACGCGGGGAGATTTCCTTTGGTTGCTAACGGGGCGACGTCCAACCGCCTGAAGGCGGGACTCCAAACCTCCGCGTGTCGATGGTGGAGTTGGCGTGAAAAGGGCTTTACAAACGGCGGTTTCTGAGTAGCTTGCTGCGAACACTGACACACCTATGCGAAAGCCGATTTGCTGGTTAGCCGCTGTTTCTGCTTTGACACTGATGGTCACGGGTTGCTCGGGTCCCGCCTACAAGCTGGGCCGCGGAATCAACAACACGATGGAATTCACCCGCTTGGGCGAACTGCGGCGCTCGATGGAGCAGACGGCGCTGTGGGACGGGCCGGATGCCGCTTACACGACCGGTTTCATCAAAGGCTTCAATCGCAGTGTGGTGCGCACCGTGCTGGGGTTGGCGGAAGTCGTCACTTTCCCGATCCCGACGCCAACCTACGAACCGATTTATCGCACCAGCGATTACCCCGGGCTGGACGATGTGTATATCGGCGGGCCGTTGCAGAAGAAGCAGTACTGGTCGTTTGATTTCATGACCAAGAACCCGCCGTATCCGACGAATTTCAAGCCGGGCATCCTGGCGGACACGATCTGGGCGACGGATACGTCACTGGGTTTTGCGGCGGGCGACATCGCGCCATTTGTGCCGGGCAGCCGGTTCCACGTTTTCGATTATTGAGCTTTTAATCCTCCAGCAGAGCGCCAACATTTCGGTGTTGGCGCTTTTTCTTTCATGCGGCACGAGCGGCAATCGCCCTGCAAGGTCAACCTGTTGCTGAACATCCTCGGCAAACGCCCGGATGGCTTCCACGAACTGGAAACGCTCATGCATCCCGTGCCGCTGCACGACACGTTGCAATTCGAGCGCGGCGGCAAGGACATCCGGTTGACGTGCAACGATGCGCACCTGCCGGTGGATTCGACCAATCTGGTGCATCGCGCCGCGGCGATGTTTCTCGACTCGGCGCGCGTCAACGAAGGCGTCGGCATTCACCTGGAGAAACGCATCCCGATGGCGGCAGGCCTGGGCGGCGGGAGCGGGAACGCGGCCAACACATTGCTGGGATTGAACGAAGCATTCGGGCATCCGCTGCCGGAGGCGGCCTTGTACGAACTGGCGGCGAAGCTCGGGTCGGACGTGCCTTTCTTTTTGCAAGGCAAGCCGGCGCTGGGAACGGGGCGCGGGGAGAAGATCGAAGCGTTGGAATTTTTCCCGGCGCTGAAAGGGCTGGCGATGTTATTGATCCATCCGGGGTTTGGGATATCGACGCCGTGGGCGTACAAAGAATTGGCGAACTTTCCGGAGGCGTTGAATGGGCGGCCCGGCCGGGCGCGGGAACTCGTTGAGTTGCTGCGCGGGAAGGATGTGCGGCGGGCTGGCGAGGTGTTTTACAACTCGTTGGAAGCGCCCGCACTGCACAAATATCCGGTGCTGGCGTTGTATCAGGAGTTTTTGCGGGAGCGGGGGGCGGTGGCGGCGCTGATGTCGGGGAGTGG
>JBFMBT010000396.1:0-5199 GCA_040754875.1 Verrucomicrobiota bacterium
ACGGGGAGATTTATGTTCTCACCAACGGCCGCAACGCCGTGACCGGCGCCACCGGCAAGGTTTACAAGCTCGTGCTCTCGGGTGCGAACACCGCGGCCAGATGATCGCGCCGGTCGGCCCGCTCATTTCTTCTGGAACACCAGCGGAGCGAATTCCGCCAGATACCGCCGCCACACCGGCCAACTGTGATTCCCATCGGTTTCGCGATACACGTGCGCGATGCCCTTGTCCTTCAGCAGCGCCACAAAATCCTGGTTCGCTTTCAGCAGAAAATCATCCTTCCCGCAGCCAATCCACAACAACTTGAGTTGCTTGTTCGTTTCGGCTGGCTTCGCCAGCGCGCCGGGCAACGTCGTTTCCGGCTCGCGCACCGCGGAACTGAACCCGCCCACCCACGCGAACTTGTGCAGGTTGTTCAAGCCCACCGTCAGCGATTGGCCGCCGCCCATGGACAGCCCCACAATCGCGCGCCCTTCGCGGTCCGTGCGCACGCGGTAATTCGCCTCCACCAACGGCAGCACATCCTGCAGCAGGTCCTGCCCGAAGCTGTCGATGTTCCGGTTGCGATCCTCGTCCGTGCGCCGCTCCACCGCGTGCCCGTCCGGCATCACCACCACCATCGGCTTCGCCTTGCCCTGTGCGATGAGGTTGTCGAGAATCCAATGCGCCCGCCCGTGCACCGTCCAGCACGCTTCGTTGTCACCCGAGCCGTGGAACAGAAACATCACCGGATAACGGGCCTTGGTGTCCTTCCCATAACCCGGCGGCGTGTACACATACAGCCCGCGCCGCTTGCCCAGCGACTTCGAGAAATAACTGTGCATCGTCACCGCGCCGTGCGGCACATCTTGAAACTCGTGGAGCAGGGGAGGGTGGCCCGCAATCTCCAGCATGCTCGTGCGCGGCGCGCGCATCGGTTTGATGTTTGGATTCGCCGGGTCAATCATCTGCAAGCCGTCCACCACAAAGCTGTACTCGTACAACCCCGGCTCAATCGGCCCCGTCGTCGCGCGCCACACCCCCTGGTCATCCTTGGCCAGCGCCGTCCGTCCGCTGGCCCATTGCCCCTGCACGGCCACTTCCCGCGCCTGCGGGGCGCGCAAACGAAACGTCACCGTGCGGTCCGCGCTGATTTCCGGCGACGCCAGTTGCGGCACAAACGCCCGCCGCGCCGGAGCTGCCTTTCCTTTTTCCTGCGCGAACGCGGTCGCCGTCCAACCAATGCAAAGCAACGCGGCGATGGTGATGGCCGCGCGGGAATTCAATGTATTCATAACGCTTGGGATATCCCCGCAATTCTCACCCCAACGCGCCGCGTCGTCCAGCCTGGTTTAACCTCGTAGCAGCGAGGTGACGAGGCTCACTACTCATCGGAATCAGGAGTCTGCGCCATCATCTGCGGGTTGGAACGTCTCAGCGACGCGTATGCATTTTCCCCTCTCCTGGGGGAGAGGGCCAGGGTGAGGGCGAGCCCCACTCGCGAAGCCTGACTTTAGCTCCCTTCAAACCACCGCTCCATCCTCGCGCGGCGCCCGCTCAATCACGCTTCCCCACCGCTCTTTCGTCAGCGCCGCCGCCGTTCCCAGCGCAAACAAAATGAAACTCCCCAGTATGGTCAGATGCCCGTTCGGCGTGATGCTCAGCACCGCGATCACATAATTCACCGGCACCGTTGCCACCACGGTTGCCGCCGACAGCCACAAGGCCATCGGTCCCCAGTTGTTTCGCGTCATTCTTGACAGCAGGCAGAACCCCAGGACCAGCAATCCGCCCAGCGCCACGCTCCAGCCCGCGGCCATGCCGACGATGTAGCCCCACGTGAACGAGTGCGCCACCCACCCCAGGGCGGCCGCCACGCACAACGCGCGGCGGCGCCCGGCCCAGACCTCCCAGCGCAGGCTGTGCAACAACGCGAATATCAGCGCATGTTGCATGGCGTATTGTTCCACGTAATCCAGCTTGTCCATCAGGTATTGCGTGCCCAATCCGGTCAGCAACGCGCCCGCCACGGCCGCGCCCGGTCGCCGGGAAAGGATGCACCAGAACAGCGCGTAAGCCGCCAGACTCAGCGTCACGCATTTGAACCGCGTATAATCCGGTATGGCGAAATGCCCCCAGGAATCCGGCACCCCCGCCACCGCCGCCGTGAAGGTTGCCAGCAACAAATGCAACAGCACCGGGTTCGCCCGCTGGCGCGCCAACAGCAGCGCGTAAATCGCCGCGTTCAACACGCACAACGTCATGAACACGCTCGTCGTCGGATAATCCAGCGCGAGCAACGGCGCCAATGCCGGCATTATGGCCAGCACCTGGGGCCATCTCCCTGACCCCGCCGCCCCGTCTGCCAGGAAATCCCCGATCCTGCTTCGCAATACCCACATCGCCACCCACGCCGTGGGCGCGAGCAATCCATGGTAAAACTTCCGGTCATCCAGATAATCGATCGACCACAGATGCGCCAGCGAGCCCCCCATCCATAATCCCAGCGTCAGCCATGGCATCCAGCTCCGTTGCAATCCGGGGCCCTCGAACCGCGGCGCACGCGGCAGCCAGTTCGCAGCGACCACCACGCCGGGGAACAGCAGAAACCACAGCCAGGGACTCGTCCGCGACCACCCTTCGTTGTCCCATTCAATCACGGTCCGGAAAAACACTGGCAGCGTCAGGTTGATCGCCAGCAGCGCAACACCGATGAGCAGCAATCCCGCCGGCAGATTCGCTTCCCGCAAGTGGCGTTTGAACATTCCGTAACTGAAAACCGCGAACACCGTTGCCGCCACGCAAACCACCCAGGCCACCCGGTTCGTAATCAACGTCGCCTGGCTGATCAGGATGAAGGGAATGAAAACAAACGAATGTTGCAACAGCGTCAGCATCGTCGCCTCATACCAGATCGCCCGCCGGGCGAACAAAACCGCCGTCACCATCAACAGCACTTCGTAGAGTTGCAGCGAACTGAAGTTGAACGCCAGTTGCGACACTTCCTGCCCCGCCAGTTGCGGGTCAATCGATACCAGATACATCCCGTACAACATCATCGCCGCGCTGAGCAGGTAGAACGGATTGCCCACCAGGAATTGCTTCAGCCAGTGACGCCACGGCGCCAGCGCAATCAGTTCGTCCACATCCAGCGTAAACAAATCCCGCCACGTCAGCGGCGGCTCCGGCCGTTGTGTCATCATACCTTCTCCTTTCGGGCCCTCTCGTTCTTTGAGTCCTTTGTGTCCCTCAATCTCCCTTGGCGAATTTCCACGACCTCATTCCCCGACTCCTGAAAGCGGCAAGGGACCGACCGGGCGCGGTAGTATCTGGCCTTCACGGGCCAGCCCGGGGGACGGGGAAGAGTTGCCATGAACGCTCCGAACAGGGCGGCTGTTTTCCCGGAGCGTTCATGCGCGTTGTTCCAGTCGGTTGCCCTTGCAGGAAGTTGAAATGCCAGCGCGCCCTGCGGCGGCGTGGCCGGAAATTGAATCGTGATCTGGCTGAAACGAACTGCGCCTTGCCGTTTGAAACCCTTTGCGCTCATGTTCAAGAGGAAGCTTATCAGTCATATACTATCATAGACTGTCTTTGTCAATATATTTCACAATTTTATCGCGCTCTCTTAATGTGTTTGCAATAAACATGTTATGAAAATATCCATCACCATTTTGCATGGATTGCGACATTTTCTTGCCAAAAATGTCGTTTGTGATAGTTTACGACACCAGAAAGCCACTTATGAGCGATGATAAACCGCAGGGACCGCGCTGGTACACCATCAAGGAAGCCGCCGAATACCTGAACATTGGCGAACCCACCATCTACCGCTGGATGCGCGACAACAAAATCACGTTTCGCAAAATCGGTGACTCCACGCGCTTCTTGAAGGAGGATCTTGATGCCGTGGTGCAGGTGTTTCACAGCGACCGTGAGGTGGACAAGGTGCAAGCGGTATGCCCCGCTTGTCATCACGACCGATTGGTGGAAGGCCGTGTCCAAAGCACCGGCCTGCTTTACTTTCGCCCCAAAAAGACCAAATTCTGGACCTTCAAGGACACCAACATCGATACCCACGCGAAAATGTGTCCCCGCTGCGGCGCCATCGTGTGGTTTGGCGACGCGCCCAAACTGCGCAGTCTCCACGAAGAATTGCAGGAAGCCGCCGACAAACAGGCTGCGGAAAAAACGGATGACTCCACCGGCGCGGAATAAGCTCCCATCCCGGAGTGCGTCCGTCCCCGGGCGCAGCAACCTCCTCTCTTGGCCCTCCGCAAACGCGCCAGTCCCGACTCGTCACAAGGAGCGCGGCGTTCACGCCGCTTCAACGCCGCCAGCACAACCACGCTGAAGCGGGCTAAAGCCCGCGCTCCACTTGCGGCCACACAGTTAATGACCGATCCAGAGCCTCCGCACCCTCAAAAGGCGCCGTGAATTCTCTTCTTGACGCTCTGCATTGGATGTGACATATTGTGTCCGCTCTCTATAACAGAGAGCCGGTCCGGCGCCCGCGCCGGGCCGCAACCAAAAACAAGGAGCTTTGCGCCATGCAAACACCGGAACCACAACCTGACCGCCACCTCATCCCCAAAAACGAAATCGAATACTACGGCCTCTCCCCCGCCGAAGTCGCCCTGCGCGACCTGCCCGCAAAGGACCAGGCCCAGGTGATCCAATGGATTGCCGACCTCGGCTTCGCCAACACCCTCGCCAAACTACGGGAAACCCACGGCCTGGACCTCACCGCCACCGAGCTTCGCACCTTTCGGCGCTGGCACGAACTCGCCCGCGACCTGGGCGATGTTTCCAACCTCACCAGCGATATCTACGGCGTGGAAAAATATTTGGAGGAGGACCTCGAGGACCCCTGCTGGACCGCCGCCCTTCAGCGCATCTTCGAACTCCAGGCCCTGCGTCAGCGCGATCTCAAGGCGTATCTGCGACTTCAGATCTGCCGCCAGCGCAACGTCAAAACCACCGTCCAACTCCAGCGCCACCAACATTGGCTCGACCAGGAAGAGCAAGCGGAGGAACGCGCCGCCCGTCGTGAACACATCCGCAAACTCGCCGGCTATCCCTCGGCGGATGAATTCCTTTACGCCCATTTCCTGGCCCTTGCCAAAAACGGCGGCGACGCCACCCAACCCCCAAAACCTGGCGACGGCGCCCAGCCGCACGCCAAAGGTGACGCCAGCCCCAACAACTGACGCCGCTTCAATT
>JBFMBT010000397.1:0-5186 GCA_040754875.1 Verrucomicrobiota bacterium
CCGCTGCCACAGGGGCAGGGTTCGTTGCGGCCGATTTTGGGCGGGGCGATGTACGGCACCGGCGCGGGAAAGTCGGACAGGTCCTCCGGCAGGCTCAACGCATCGGCCAGGAGGTCTTCCGTGGCATTGCCCTGGTCATTATTCCACGTCCACACGTCTTCGTTCCATTCATTGAAGGAGTGCCACATTTGACATTCGGCGATGGCATTAATGGGGGCATTGCGTTCGCGGAAATCCTCCATCCTCACTTCGTTGGGCGCGGCAAGTGATTCCTCCAGCCAATCCAGACCGATGATGGTGACATCCACCAAATCCTCGGCGAATGCCTGCCGGGCTTCGGGAGCGAGTTCTGGCACATAAAAATCGCAGAGCAGAGCGGCCAAGCATGCCCACACGTAGTCGTTGCCGGGTTTGGACAAGGTGGTGAAGAGACGCCGCAGATCTTCAACGACGATTTCGCGCGGGCGTTCGCCCCAAAGGCACTGCACGGCCAGGGCAGACACCGCCTGGTCGCGGACAAATTCGTTCACCGATTCGTCGTGAACAAGCTTGAGCAGCGGGGCGGGATCGCCGCCGCAGACAGAAGCCAGCACCGCCGCGCCTTTTTCGGTTACCATGTCGCCAGTCAGATCGAGCGCTTGCTCGTCAGGCAGGGAGAAGAAGCGGAGGAAGGAGTCGAGGGCTCTGGTTTCGCGAAACTCGGCGAGCAGGTAAATGGCGAAGCAATGCAGGAAGTCGCTGTTGTCCCTGCGGAGATAAGGGTCGGGATCGGCGGAGACGCGATCAATGACGGCAATCAGTTCGGGAACGATGGCATCGCGTTGTTGGATGGCGGCGCGCAGGGCGGTTTCATAAGGTGCAAATTCGCAATGGTTAGGCAGGTGTTGGAGTTGGCGGAGGATTTCGGGGATTGTCAGTGTGGCGGGCGTTTCAGTGGATTGCCGATTGCCCACGTCGTGTTTGAAAAGCTTGTAGTGACGCGCCAGGCGGGCGACATAGGCCGGATCGGTGATCATTTCCTGCTGAAAAAATGTCAGCAGGTAGCCGGCGTATTTGGATTGCGAGTGGAGCGGATCAAGACTGGCGGCCGTGATATCCTGTCCGGCTTGCTTATCGCCATGCATCCTGCGGGTGTAGAACTCGGACTTTTCCCAACCGTAATTGATCGTAGCCAGCACGGTGTGAGGCGGCTCCGCGGAAGTGACGCGCAAGAGCACGCGGCGGCAATCGCACTGTGGATCATTGCAATAGTGCTCCAGAAAGCCGTAATCGCCCGCCGGCAGCGGGCCGTCATCGGTGAGGACACGCATGCAGCGGGTTTCGCGGGCGGCCAATTCAGGGAAGCGAGTTTGGAAAGCGATCATGGGGGCGTCAAAAATAGCGGCGATGGTTTGGATTGGCGGTTCTGTCAGAAATTCGCATTTCCCGTAGAAGCGGGCGCGAGCGCGCTGACAATTCCAATCCAGTTTGCTCGAAGTTTTTAGAGGTTTTCAAACCGCGTCGAGACTAGCCAAAGCAAACGCCGGAATGCAAGTTGGCCGGCGTTGGCTTTTTGGTTTTGGAGGCGTTGCGTTGGTTTGTGGATTGGTTGGTTTTCCTTTCGACCCTTTTGTTCACGAGCCCTTTGTTCACTTGGCAGTGATGGGCTGGTCCGGTAGTCTCCGCGCATGAGCAACCAGCAGCTCATCGCGCTTGCCACGATTTTGATCCTTGGATCGATCACCTCTCCAGCGGCCGGCAAAGCGCGACACCCGCTCGACCCACTCGATGCCAAAGAGATTCAGGCGGCGGTGGAAACGGTTCGCCAATCGGGGAAAGTTTCGGAACACATTCTTTTCCCGCTGATTTCACTGGATGAACCCGCCAAAGAACTCGTGCACAATTTCAAGCCGGGCATGCCATGGATCCGCCGCGCGTTTGTCGTGGCCTACGATCGAGTGCGGAATGAGACCTTCGAAGGCATCATTGATCTCACGGAGCGCGCGGTCGTTTCCTGGCGTCATCTTCCCGGCGCGCAACCGGCCGTGCTCACCGAGGAATTCCTCATCGCGCAAGATTTGGTGCGCGCACATGCGGGCTGGCAGGAAGCTGTGCGCAAACGCGGCATCCACGATTTTGAAAATGTTCAGATCGATGGCTGGGCGCCCGGTCCGCTCGGCTCGACCGGCGCTCCTGCCGGGGCCCGCATCCTACGCGCCGTCTCCTATTATCGCGGCAAGGGACGGAACCCCTACGCAAAACCGATCGAAGGGGTGATCGCGGTTGTTGATCTGAACCGGCGGCAAGTGGTCGAGGTGATCGACACCGGCGTGCGGCCATTGCCGCAGCAATCGTTTGAATTCGAGGCCCGCACCGTTGGCAAACATCGCGCCCGGTCCAAGCCGCTCATGGTGGTTCAGCCTTCCGGAAAAAACTTCTCCATTAACGGCCAGGAAGTGGCCTGGGAAAACTGGCGGTTCCGCTACGCTCTGCATCCGCGCGAAGGCCTCGTGCTTTACACCGTTTCCTTTGAGGAACAGGGAAAATTCCGCTCCGTGCTCTACCGCGCGTCACTCTCGGAAATGGTCGTACCTTATGCCGATCCGGATCAGAATTGGTCCTGGCGCAACGCTTTCGACGAAGGCGAATATGGCATCGGCCGCCTCGCCAACACTCTCGTCCCAAACCACGACGCGCCCAGCAACGCCGTGTTGCTCGACGCGGTGTTTGCCGACGACATGGGCAAGCCCTACACGCAGAAGCAAGCGGTAGCGATCGCGGAATCGGACGCCGGCATTCTCTGGCGTCATTACGAATACATGTCCGATCAGAAAGAGTCGCGGCGCGCCCGGCAACTGGAACTGATGTACATCGCCACCGTTGGCAATTACGATTACGCATTCAGTTGGATTTTTCATCAGGACGGCCGGCTCGAGGTGCGCGCCGGTCTGACCGGCATTCTGTTGCCCAAAGGCGTGTCGGCGACGCGCTGCGCGAATTGCGACCGGCTGGCTCGCGGCCAATCGCAGGTGGATTTGCCCGAGGAACAGCGCTATGGCCGGCTCGTCGCGCCGCACGTGGTGGCGACGGCGCATCAGCACTTCTTGAATTTCCGGCTCGATTTCGATCTCGACGGGACGCGCAACAGCGTCGCGGAAATGAACACGCGTTCCTTGCCCGCATCCGCTGCCAACGCGCTGGCCAATGCCTTTGTGACCGAGCCGAAGCTGCTGGAACGCGAAACCGCCGCGGCGCGCGAATTGAATCCGCTCTCGAATCGCAAATGGCACATCTTCAATCCGAACGTCGTGAATGCGCTCGGCCATCAGACCGGCTTCACGCTTGTGCCGCACGAGAACGCGATGCCGCTCGCGCAGCCCGATGCCCTCGTGCGCCAGCGCGCGCGCTTCCTCGATCACCCGTTTCGCGTGACTCGCTTTCAACCGCATGAACTGCATGCGGCCGGCCCTTACCCGAATCAGGGCCATGGCGCCGATCAACTGACAAATTGGGCGGCGAATGATGAATCGTTGGTGAACGAAGATCTGGTCGTGTGGTACACCATGGGCATCACGCATCATCCGCGTCCCGAAGAATGGCCCATTATGCCGACCGCCTACATCCGCTTCGAGTTGGTTCCGGATGGCTTCTTCGATCGCAATCCGACGTTGCTGGACTGAGGCGCGAGGGAGCCGGTGTCAGGAACGGGGACGCAATACCAATGACGCCTTGGAGGGGCGGCGGATTTTTCTCATGGCGTCACCGATCGATAAAAACGGAACGGGATATTGGGGGCATCGCTGTCTTCCAATTGGAAGATGCCCAGACCATCGGCAGTCACGGCGCCGCGATCGAGCCAACTCGTGAAATTCGTCGTGGCTTGAATTCGGTACTGGACACCAGGCGTGCCGATAAATTGCACAAAGGAATGGCCCGAGTGCTTCAGGCTAATCCCACTGGCCTGCGCGTATTTGATCGTCACGATTTCCCTGCCGCCTTGGGGCGTGGTGGCGTAACCGGTCACGAACACATTACCTGTATCATCGACGGCAATGGCTTTGGCCTCATCGCCGCCGTTGTAGCGCTGCACCCAGAGTTCCTTGCCGGTCGGGTCGTACTTAATCGTGGCCCAGTCGTTGCCGGTGTTCGGGGCCGGGGAAATGCCAGTGACATAAACGCTGCCCACTCTATCAAGGGCGATGGCGTTGGCCTTGTGGTAACCTGGCATGGGGCCGAAGTACTCCGCGAACCAGGCAAGGTTTCCGGAATTCTCGATTTTGTATGTTTGAAAAACAACATTAGGTCTGGATCGGATGCGGCGCCCCGTCAAATAATACGCACCAGCAGAGTTTAAAACTCCAGCGGTAACGCCCTCGCTTCCTGCTCCTCCCACCCAATTGCTCCACTCGATCGTTCCGACAGCTCTGATTTTTGTTGTCTGGTAAGTCGGGCCACTTTCGTAATTCATGGTTACGAAAATGTTTTCTTGTTGATCGAGCACCAGGCTTTTGATTTCCCAAAGACGACCGAAAGAACCCTTGTCATACAAGTGAATCGTCCAGGCCAAAGTCCCTTCAGAGCTGTACTTAATGAGCAGTGGCACGAAGCCGCCCCCCCTCGGGTTCTCGTCCCAATTGGCAACTCCTGCAACCAACACTCCACCGGCCCGATCAACTGTAATTACCTGCGAGTGATCGCCTGGCCATTTGAAACCGGCATAGTCATAAGTTCTGGTCCAGACAAGAGATCCCAAGGCGCTGAGCTTCGCCGTCGCAAAATCATCCTCCAAAAACCCCGTCACATACACCTGCCCGAGCGCATCCACAGCCACGCTGCGTCCACCGTAAGGTGCGGTCCAGAGCTGCTTCCCGTCCGCTCCGATCTTGACCGTCTCGGATGTGCCAGTCAGACAGATGTTCCCAGCTGCATCCACCGCAAACCCGCGCAACATGTCGTCGGGATGCGCGGCCGAACTGTAGCGCGCCGACCAGAGCAATGCGCCAGCGGCCGAGTATTTCAGCACCATGTAATCCGAATCGCCTTGGGCGTTGCGTGAACTCCCGGCCACAATCAGGTCGCCCTGTTTGTCCAACGCCATTCCGAGAGGGTCGTGCACTTTACTTGGGAGATCGTTATCGTAGCGAGCAATCCAAATGGGTCGAACTTGCCCCCAAGCCAAACAGCTTTCCATGAGGAGCCAAACCCCA
>JBFMBT010000398.1:0-5184 GCA_040754875.1 Verrucomicrobiota bacterium
GGGACGGGCACACTCCGGGAACGACCGACCGCGCGATTCTGCTCCGGTTTGGAGTTCAAGCTTCAGCTTGCGGAATGACGCGCGGCTCACACGCTGAAGCGTGAACTCCAAACAGGGCGGGTACACGCGGGTTTGAAGCTCCCCGCGCCATATGCTGACCACGATGCTGTGCCCGGGGACGGGCACACTCCGGTGGCGCATTGAATCCACTCTGAATTGTGGTACGTTGGGACAGGACGGTTGTTATGAAGAGTGGCCTGACCATCGGCGAGTATCTGATTCAACGACTTCATGCCCACGGCGTCCGCGACATCTTTGGCATCCCCGGGGATTATGTGCTGGGGTTCTACGATTTGTTGCAGAAGAGTTCGCTGCGCGTCATCAACACGTGCGATGAACAAGGCGCGGGTTTTGCGGCGGATGCCTATGCGCGCGTGCGCGGACTGGGCGCGGTGTGCGTCACCTATTGCGTGGGCGGGTTGAAGGTGGCCAATCCCGTCGCCGGCGCGTTTGCCGAGAAATCGCCCGTGGTGGTCATCAGCGGCGCGCCCGGGATGAAGGAGCGGGACAAGAATCCGTTGCTGCATCACAAGGTGCGCGAGTTCGATACGCAGAAGAAGGTGTTCGAGCAGTTCACCGTGGCCTCGACCGTGCTGGGCGATCCGCAGTCGGCGTTTCAGGAGATTGACCGCGTGTTGCACGCGGCGCTGCGCTACAAGCGGCCGGTGTACATCGAACTGCCGCGCGACATCGCGCCGCTGGCGGGCGACCCGCGGCATCGCCCGCGCGACGTGCACGAGACAAGCAACGCGCAGACGTTGAAAGCGGCGCTGGCGGAAGCGGTGGAGGTCATCAATCGCGCGCGCAAGCCGGTCATTCTCGCGGACGTGGAGGTGCACCGGTTCGGCTTGCAGGAAACGCTGATGCGACTGGTGCGCAAAACGAACATTCCCGTGGCGGCGACGTTGCTGGGCAAATCGGTCATTGGCGAGCATCACCCGTTCTATCTGGGCGTGTACGAAGGTGCGATGGGACGCGATGATGTACGGCGCCATGTGGAGAGCAGCGATTGTGTCATCATGCTTGGCGCCTTCATGACGGACATCAACCTGGGCGTGTACACCGCGCGGCTCGACCCGGCGCGCTCGATTTATGCCACGAGCGAAAAGCTTTCCATCGGTTATCACACCTACGAGGAAGTGCGGTTCAAGGATTTCATGCGCGGGCTGGCCGGGGCAAAGTGGCGCCGGCGTGCGATGGTGCATGTGGCCAGGCCGAAGATGGCCGCACTGCATTTGCAAAACGGGGACCGGCTCACGGTGGAGCGATTGTTCCGGCATCTGAATGCGTTTTTGCGCGACGACACCATTGTGGTGGTAGATGTGGGCGATGCGATGTTCGGCGCGGCGGATTTGTTGATCCACCATCGCACCGAGTTTCTGGGGCCGGCGTATTATGCGTCGATGGGTTTCGCGGTGCCGGCGGGAATCGGCGCGCAGATTGCGAATCCGAAATTGCGCCCGCTGGTGCTGGTGGGGGACGGCGCGTTTCAGATGACGGGCATGGAATTGTCCACGGCGGTGCGCTACGGATTGAATCCGATTGTGGTGGTGCTCAACAACCGCGGCTACGGCACGGAACGACACATGCAAGACGGGCCATACAACGATGTGTTGCCGTGGAGCTATCATCGGCTGCCAGACCTGCTCGGAGCGGGGCGCAGTTACATCGTCGAAAACGAGACGCAACTGGACCACGCACTAAGAGATGCGGCCTGTTACACGCGCGGCTTCTGCCTGCTGGATGTGCGCCTGGACCCGCTGGACCGCTCGCCCGCGCTGGAACGGTTGGCGAAGCGGCTGGCGCAGCGGCTGTGATTGCAAGCCGGCGTGAACGTGCGGCGGCATTTTTTCAAGACGCGGGAACGATGCCTCCCTCTCCTTGGGGAGAGGGCTGGGGTGAGGGGGACCGACGCATCGCCTGCCCCAAATGCTTAGGATGGAAACGGTGCGATACCATCAATCTACCACCCAGTTTGATCACACCCTGGCGCAGCGGCTGTGACACTTTTGCATCGTCACTCCGGACGCGCTGGACTAGCCTCGCGGCGATGCTGTCGGAAAAACCATGGAAACCGCAGGCGGTGATGATGCTGTTGCTGGGCATCTTCGCGTGCCTGTCCTTTGGGGCGTTGCTGCTGAACGTGGTCATTCCCAAAGGCGAACTGGCGGCGCCCCAATGGAAGTTCATCAATTTCATGGTCAGCACGGTGGCCTTGCACGGCGGCGCGCTGGTGATGATTGCATTTTTTCTGCGCGAGCATCAGGTGGGTTGGAAGGAGGCGTTTGGTTTCAACGCGCCCGGCCTGCCACGCGGGATGATGCTGGCGGTCATAACGGTACTGCTGGTGACGCCGCTGGCCTGGACGTTGGGGAAGATTTCGGCGCTGGTGATGGAGCAGGTGCTCGTCACGCCGGAGGTGCAATCCACGGTGCAAACATTGCAAAGCTCGGTGGACCGCTCGGAGCAATATTACTTTGCGTTCGTGGCGATCCTCATCGCGCCGGTCGTGGAGGAAATCTTGTTTCGCGGCATCGTCTATCCATCGCTGAAACAATCGGGCCGCCCGCAACTGGCGCTGTGGGTGACGTCGCTCGCTTTTGCGGCGATTCACGGCAACGCGATGAGTTTCGTATCGCTCGCCGTGCTGGGCATGGTGTTGATTGCCCTTTATGAGAAGACCAACAATCTGCTCGTGCCCATCGTCACGCACAGTCTGTTTAATCTCATCAATTTCCTGTTTGTCCTGAACCCGCATTGGACGGAGGCACTCACGTAATGGCCGGCTTGAACGAATTCGAACTCATCGCACGCCTCGTCAAGGGCCTGCCGACCAACTCCAGCGTCGTCGCCGGCGCGGGCGATGATTGCGCGCTGCTCGACATGGGCCAGGCGGGTCAGTGGCTTTTGTTCAAGACCGACGCCGTTGTCGAAGGCGTTCATTTTACCCGCGAAGCCGCCGCCGAGCAGGTGGGACACAAGGCGCTGGGACGTTGTCTCAGCGATGTGGCGGCGATGGCCGGCACGCCGACCGCAGCGCTCGTCACGCTGGCGTTGCCGCGCCAATACGACCTGGCCTACGTGGAAGGCATTTACAACGGGATGGCCCGGCTCGCCGAGCGCCACGGCGTGGCGATTGTCGGCGGCGAAACCACGACGAATCCCGAACGTATCCTGATTTCGATTGCGCTCATCGGCACGGTGAAGAAAGACGCATGCCCGCTGCGTTCCGGCGCGAAAGCGGGCGACGCCATTTTCGTCACGGGCGAACTGGGTGGTTCGCTCCATGGCCGTCATCTGGAGTTCGAGCCGCGACTGGCCGAGGCGCGCTGGCTCGTCGAACATTTTACAATCCACGCGATGATGGATGTGAGCGACGGATTGGCGGGTGATTTGCGGCACATCCTGCGCGCAAGTCGCGCCGGCGCGGAATTGCTGGCCAAGGCGATTCCCGCCAGCCGCGCCGCGAAACTGGCGGCGCGCGAAAGTTCCACCGCGAAGACGCCGCTGGCGGCCGCATTGACCGACGGCGAGGACTTCGAACTGCTGTTTACCGTGGCCAGCCGCACGGCTGTGCCGTTGCTCGACGCGTGGAAGAAACAATTCCCGGCGCTGCGGCTCAGTTGCATCGGCAAGATCACGGCGCAATCGGGCCTGCGCATCCGCGACAACAAGGGCATCAGGGAAATAGCCGACCATGGTTACACTCATTTCCAAAAGCCCTGAGGAAACGCTCGCACTGGGCCGGCAATGGGGCCAGGACGCGCAACCCGGGCTGGTCATCGCGCTGACCGGCGACCTGGGCGCGGGCAAGACGCAACTGGTTCGCGGCGTGGCCCAGGGTCTGGGCACGACCGGGCGCGTGCATTCGCCGACGTTTGCGTTGCTCAACGAATATCCCGGCGGACGTCTGCCGTTATGGCATATCGACCTCTATCGGCTGGAAACGCGCGAGCAGGTTATCGGCGCCGGGCTGGAAGATTACATTTTTCAGTCGCGCGGCGTGACGGTCATCGAGTGGGCGGAGCGCTGGTTTGGCGAGGATTGGGAAACGCCGCCGGGCAACGGTCTGGCGTTGCGGCGCGTGCGTCTGGAAACATTGGGCGAAACGGAACGGCGGATTGTTTATGAAGATCCTCGCGCTTGAATTTTCATCACACCTGCGCAGCGTCGCCGTTGCCGAGGCCACCGGCGGCGTTGTGAAGACGCTGGGCGCGGTCACCGAGCATGATGAGAAACCACGTGGTCCACTGGCGCTGGTGGAGCAGGCGCTGGTGGCGGCTGGCGTGAGTCGCGAGCAAATCGAAAGCATCGCCGTGGGGCTGGGGCCGGGTTCCTACACGGGCATTCGCATGGCGATTGCGGTGGCCCAGGGCTGGGAACTGGCGCGCGGCGTGCGCGTGTTGGGCGTCAGCAGCGCGGATTGCCTGGCGGAGAAGGCGCGGCAGGAGCAAATCGCCGGACCGCTTCACATCGCGATTGATGCGCAGCGGAACGAATTTTACCTGGCCACGTATGACCTCGGCCAAGCGGGTTTTGCAGAAACTGCGAAGCTTCGTCTCGCCACGCGTGAGGAGGTCAACGCATGCGAACGAACGGGCGGGATGGTGATTGGGCCGGAAGTAACGCGCTGGTTTCAGGCGGGCCGCATCGTGGTTCCGGATGCAGCCACACTCGCGGCCCTGGCGGCGCAACGAAGCCACTTCGTTCCCGCCGACCAACTCGCGCCGATTTATCTGCGTGAAGCCAGTTTTGTCAAAGCGCCGCCGCCACGCGTGCTGCCGGCGTGATGGTCAGGCAATTCGCTTGAGCGCACGCACGGCATTGCGCGCTTCGTCCACGTCGTCCAACGCCAGGTACGCGATGAACCGGCGTCCGATGCAACAGGCGGAGAAGCCGCGCAAATTGACGCCCGCGGCGGCCATCGCCTCGGTCATCTGCGCGCCCAGGCCAGGTTTATCGGGGCCTTCGACGCGCACGGAATGCAGGCTGTTGGTCCGGATGAAGCCGGCTTTGGCGGCGGCCTTCTGCTGCGCCTTGCCTTTCAACGGCGCAAGAAACACCACGCCGCGGCCCGGCTTTTCCGGGGCGCGCCGGGCGAGAACGAATTCCAATTGGGCTCCG
>JBFMBT010000399.1:0-5170 GCA_040754875.1 Verrucomicrobiota bacterium
GATTGGGCGCCGCAAGGCGCCCGGTTACTACTGTTGGTCGGCGGGGCAGTGCTGCTTACACTTCCCCGCCCCTTTTCGGAGTTATGATACCAAACAACCCAAAGGGCTTGGCTGGGAGTATCAAAGCAGCAAACACTGCAAACTGTGCAAACTGTGCAAACTGTTTTTCGCTGAAAATTGAAGTGTGGAAGCGTTTGAAGCGTGGGGAAGCTGGCAGAAAGATTGGGGGGCAGAAAATGGGACGGAGATTTGAGGACGAGGACGATTATTGGGCGATGCGGTGGTTATGGCGCGTTGGTGATGGCGGTGATGGTGTCGAGGGCGGCGCGGCGGATGCCGGTGCGGGCGAGGGTGTTGGTGGCGATTTTTTGGAGGTCGGGCAGGGCGGGGCGGGCGGCTGGCCCCATGGATTTCAAAAAGAGCATGGCGCTGCTTTGGGCAGACGGGTTGGAGTTGAGCATTTGGATGGCGTCCGCGAGGTAGTCGGGTTTCTGTGGCTGGGAAACATGGCGGAGGGCGCGGATCGCATTGGCGCGCATGACTTCGTTGGTGTCGCGCAGGCCCGCGGCGATGAGGTCGGGATGAAAGCGAACGGCATCGGGGTAGGTGGAGTCCAGTGTGTACAAGGCGGAGGTGCGGATCGAGGAATTCGTGTCCGTGAGGCATCGAAGCAACGGAGGGGCGGCCAGTTGGGCATCGCCGCGGATGTAGCGGAGGAGGTCGAGCGTGCGGAGGCGGACTGATTGGTTGGTGTGTTGCAGCAGGGGCAACAGGTCAGGCAGGGCAGGGGCGGCGGAAGGGCCGAGGGCGCGGAGGGTGTTGAGCGCCTGATTCCAGTCGCCGGAAGCGGGGTTGGCGGTGGCGATGGTGTCGCACAAGGGTTGAAGCGAAGCGGCGTTGATGCGCAGGAGGGCGGCGTCAGCTTCGTGGCTCAGGTAGTTTTTTTGCCGGCTGACGTGTTGCAGGGTGGGGACGGCGTTGGTGGCGAGCGGGCCGAGTTCGGCAAGGGCGCGGACGGCGCGGAGGCGGGATTGGCGGCGGACGGACAAGGTGGTGCGCGCGGGGCTCCAATGAGAACCCACACCCACCAGTGTCTGGTCCAACCATCGTTGGTCCGTTTCCACCTGGGCGATGAGATGAGGCACGGCTTGGGGGCCGATGGCGCGCAGGGCATCGACGGCGCGGTCGTAATTGGTTTGATTTTGCGGGAAGTAGTAAGGGTAAAGTTGATTGACCCAATGGGAGAGGGGCTGGCCGTCGTGCCGGGGTTGGCGGAAGGCGAATACGAAGAACAGGGTGATGAGCAGGGCCGTGGCGGTGATGACGAGGCGGTTGCTGCGGAGGATGTGAATGAATCTTTTCACCGCGTGGCTCGGAACAGGCGCAGATTAACGCGGTACGGGGATGCGCTCCAACATGATTTTCGAGATGAAGCTGGCAGATCAGGGGGCGGGAAAAATGGGGAGGATTCGAGGAGGATTATTTCGGGTTACGGCGGGGCGATCCTTTCGGCGCGGATTTGGATTTTATGGATGGCGAGGCGGACGGCGTTGCTTTGGCTTTGGGCGGCTTTGCTTTGAATGGCCTGCAGGCGGGGGGAGGTGAAGTAGTCGTGTTGCAGATCGACTTTGGAGGTGGCCGGTGGCGATCCGGCGGGCCCGGTGGCATCGGCGCGCAAGGTGTTCCGAATGGTGGAATTCTCGGCGGCGGCGGCGGAACTGTCGGGAGGACTGATTGCGTTCAAGGCGGGGATGTCGGCTTCGGTGCCGAAGTTGCCGATGAGGGAGATGGCTTGCACGCGGACACTGAGGACGGGGTCGTTCAGGAGGGGATGCACGGCGCGGGCGGCGGCAGCCTGTTGTTCCGGGGGCGTGATGGCTTTGATTTGGGAAAGGGCAATGGAACGAACGCTGGCATTGGTGTCGTGAAGCGAGGGCGTGATCTGGGCGAGGGCGACGTGGTTGGAAAAGCGGCCCAGGCCGACCAGGGCGTAAACGCGCACCATTGAATTGGAGTGTTGCAGATATGGCAGGTAAACAGGGATGGCTTCAGCAGGGTCGGGAGCGATGCGCGACAGAGCATTGTTCGCCAGGGAGAAAGTGTTGCCCAGCGCCGTGGATAGGCTTGCCGGGACGCGGTTGGCGGGTGCGGTGCCCACGGGTGGCAAGCCCGCCACTTGCGCAACCGGGCCGGTCAGGGAGGCGCGAATCAAGTGAGGCGTGGCGGCACGGGCCTCCGGGCCGAGGACGGCGACGGTGTCAACGGCGTCGCGCCATGAGGGCGAGTTGGAAGGGAGGGATAAATCCTTGAGCAGCGCGGAAAGTGGTTCGTGGCCGAGACGCACCAGGGCGGCGCGCGCGTTCCAGTTCAAGGGCGGCTTGCCCGACGCGGCAGCGATCTCAAGGTCCGGGATGGCGTCGCGGGCGTTGGGGCCCAGCACGAACAGGGCGTAGGCGGCCTTGGCGCTGAGCGCATCGGTGTTGGGGAACAGGGTTTGCGTGACGCTCCAGTGGCTGGCCCAAGCGGTCACGCGCGAGCGGATTGCGGTGGGGCCGTGAAGATGGCGCACGAGCGTGGGGACGGCGTCCTCGCCCATGGCCTGGAAGGCGAGCACGGCGTTTTGGTGCTGGGGAGTATCGACTCCGTAAGCGTGGATGTCCCAAAGCCAGGCGGAGACTTTGCGGTCTTGATGGCTGGGTTCGCGCAAGTAACGCGTGAGGGCCAACGCCAGCAGGAACATAACCGTGATACTGAAGAAAACGGCAATGGATTTGCGGGAGGCTTTCACGGGCGCTGGATGTGGCAAGAATAGCGCAAAGAGGCGCGCGGGGAAATCTAAATGACGAAGGCCAAATGACGAAGAAGTCCCAAGCAATCGAATGAGAGCAAACGAATGGGGAGTCGAAGTCTCGGCAAAAGGATTGGCGGCAGAAAAATGGGAGGAAAACTCCAAGCGTCAGAGAAGTTTCAAGGAACCAAATCCCAGGATGAATGGGACGGATCTAATGATGTGGTCGGGTGAGTTTGGCGAGCCAGGGTGCGAGGCGTTTTTCGCGGAAGGGGCGGAGCCGGGTGCTGGCGCTGGATTTGATTTCGGCCAGGGGGAGGATGTCGGGCCAGTGGATGGCGAATTGGCGGGCGGCTTTGCGGCCGTCGGCGGATTCGGCGAGGGCGAGGGTGCGTTCGGCGGCGCCCAGCCAGCCTTTGACGGGCAGTGCGCCCGCCTCGACGCCGCGCAGCGTTTCGCGCAGGAAGGCGCGCACGCAGATGACCATGATGCGGAGGTGGTCAACGTCGCGGCGGTCGTCCTGCGAGACGGTGAGCGCGAGTTTGCATTTGCAGGCGAGAAGGGAAATGGGGTCCACGACGCGGATGTGGCGGGAGTCTCGTTGAGCGGAAATGGCCCAGGCATCGATATGATTGGCCGAGACTCCGGGGACTGCCCTTACCACTTCGATGTTGGTCGGGAGATCGTCGATCTTGAATGGAATGACTCCCGCAAGGGCTGTCATTTCAAACTCGTGCGGAAAACGCACCGTCAGGCCGAGTTGCCTGGCGATGCGCACGGCGTCGTCGCGTCCACCGCGGAAATCGATATCCTCGCTGGTGAAGGGCATCCATCCGGCCAGTGTCGGTTCGGTGGGAAGAAACGTTTCCGCCCAGTAATTGACGGCTTGTCCGCCAATCAAGACATACGGTTTGCCGGCGGGATCAAGGACTTTGAAGACGGCGGCGAATTGGTGAAGCGAAAACCGCATGCGGCACGCGCCGGGCTATTTGGGTTTGGCGCAGCGGCCCATGGCTTGGAGCACCTGGCGCAGGTTGGTGATACGCCACTTGGAGCCGCCGTTCACGAGCGAAGCGCGCCGCTGCAAGCGCGTGGCCGCGCGTTTGCTGACGCGCGCCTGGCGCAGCGCCGCCATGCGCTGGCGGGCTTCGCGGCGCTTGAGGGTGGCGACGGTTTCGGTCTTCACAAGAACACATTAGCAGATTGGGCGCGCGGAGGGAAAGGCTGAAGGTCGAATGGGAGGGAAATCCGAAACGTCTGGTCCACCGTGCGGTCGCCCTTGGCGAGAAACTTGTGCGCAAAGCGGAAGGTTACATCGTAAATGACCTCGGCCTTCTGGAAGGAGAGAAGGATTTTGTAATTGCCTTGGGGCGGAAGGACTGGATGTGAGTCGGGGGAGCAAGGGGACTTACCTTTCCCCGCGCTCGCATTCCTCCCATTGCTCATATCCCCCCTTCAACTCACCCTCAATCCACCACCGCCATATCCATCTCCGCCGTGTAATACAGGATGCGCCCGCAGTTGGGGCAGCAGACGATTTCCTGCTGGCCGCGGCAGGAGAAGATGACCTGGGTGGGCATCTTCATGTGGCAACCGCCGCACACGCCGTGGTCGATGCCGACCACCACGTTGTCGCCTTTGTGGCGGAAGAGGCGTTCGTAGCGGTTTAGCGCGCCTTCCTCGACGGCTGCCGCGAGTTCGCCGCGGTTGGCTTCGAGTTCGGCGAGTTGCTTCTTCAGATTGGCTTCGCGCTCAGCCAGATGGGTCATGGCTTTGTCGGCTTCGCCCTTCAATTCCTTGGCCACGGCGGAGGCTCCGGCGACTTCCTTCTGGACGGCGTCGGCGCGTTCCATCAGGTCGAGGATTTTGTCCTCGATCTTGCTGATGGCGTCCTTGCACATGTCGATTTCGTGGGTGAGGGCGCGGTATTCCTCGTTTTTCTTGGTAAGCAGTTGCTGGTTGGAATACTTGGCGATCTGCTGTTGCTTGGCCTCGACCTCCAGTTCGAGCTGCTTGCGCTCGGTTTCGATCTGTTTCTGCTTCAGCTTGGCGGCGTCCAGGCTGGATTGGGAGCTGGCGGCCCTGGATTGCAAGGCTTTGCGTTGGGGTTCAACATCCGCCAGTTCGTTCCGCGTGCGGAGGATTCTACGATCGCGGTCTTGTAGTATGAGCAGCTTTTCGATGGCTTCCAGCATGTTGACTTCGTTCAAGGACTCTGAAAACGTTATCTGGCAGCCGAAGGCAAGTCAATGCGTGTCGTTTGGAATCTGAAAATTGAACGTTTTTGCGCGGCCCGGCTCCAAGAAGCAGCATTGTATATGAAACAAACTCAGTTCCTCACCGGGGTGGCGCTGGCACTTTTGACGCTGGCGGCTCCGCCTC
>JBFMBT010000400.1:0-5114 GCA_040754875.1 Verrucomicrobiota bacterium
GTCCGAGACCGCCTCAAGAAACCAAGCCGGAGTTCCCGTTCCCAGGACGATGGGCGGAAACAGAAAAGCTTCCGCGCCCGACTCTTTTTATCTATTGACCGCGCGGGCTTGATAGGTGTTAGACAGACTCTCCCGTTCATGCCAACGTGCCATCGCCATGAAAACTGACCTGGCAAACCGGCCCCGAACCGCGGTGCTGTCCCAGCGCGTCTCCTTCTCGAGTTTGGAGTTCAAGCTTCAGCTTGCGGAAAGACGCCTCGCCCGCACGCTGAAGCGCAAAATCCCAAACTCGACATGCCGCCGCCTTGCTCTGCACCCCTGCCCACATCACACGCCCTCACGCCCTCACGACCTAAGTCCACCCCTGACGGCCAAAAAATTCCCCCTCCTTGAAATAACCGGTTATAACCGGTTATTACCGGATATTCGGGGGGAGGGGGGTGTGACCCCTAATCGTCGTCCTCGAATCCTTGAACCTTGGGATTTGGGTTTCCCTCCGGTGTTCACCCTGTTCCACCTTTTTCCGCCCTTTCCCATGGTGTTCCAAATCTGCGCGAAATTTTTTCCGAAGTCCGCGGTCCCAAAGCCGGCAATCCCGACCGTCCCATCCCATCACTCCATGACTCCACTACTCCATTACTCCGCTCGACCAGGAGCTTGGCGCTGGGGGCCTCCTTTGGGCTTGGAACCATTTCCGGCCCATCTCTTTCCACCTTTACGCCCGGAAAACCATGCGATATCGTCCTTTTTTATGTCGAAAGCGACCAAAGGCGCGGCCAACCCCGATGCCGAGGTGAAAAACATGCCTTTTGAAGAGGCGTTGCAGAAGCTCGAAGCCGTCGTCGAGGCCATGGAGTCCGACGAATTGCCGCTGGAGAAGCTCCTGGAACGTTACGAAGAAGGCATGCGGTTGACGGCCCTCTGCCAGGCCAAACTGGCTGAGGCCGAAGTCAAAATCCAGAAACTGGAAAAAGACGCCGCCGGACGCCTCGGTCTCACGCCCGTGGATCTGTCCGACGACACCCAATAACAACTATGAATCGATACCTGGACATGGTGGATAATCCGACGCACGTCAAGAAGCTCACGTCCGAACAACGCCTGCAGCTCGCCGAGGAAATCCGCCAGGAACTCATCACCAAGCTTTCCAAGAACGGCGGCCATCTGGGCCCCAATCTGGGCGTGGTCGAACTGACCATCGCCTTGCACACGGTGTTCTCCACACCGAAGGACAAGTTTGTCTGGGACGTCAGCCACCAAGTCTATGTCCACAAACTGCTCACCGGACGCAAAAACCGTTTCCACACCATCCGCACCACGGACGGCTTGAACGGCTTCGCACTCCGCTCGGAGAGTGAGCACGATTGCTACGGCGCCGGCCACGCGGGCACCGCCCTGTCCGCCGCGCTCGGCATGTGCGCCGCGCGCGACCAGCGCGGCAGCGATGAAAACGTGGTCTGCATCTTCGGCGACGCTGCGCTGACCAACGGCATTTCGTTCGAGGCGCTCAACAACATCGCCCACACCACCAAGCGTTTCGTCGGCATCCTCAACGACAACGAATGGAGCATCGCCAAGAACGTCGGCGCGATTGCCTCCTACCTGAACAAGGTCATCACCAACCCGCGTTACAACCGGTTGCAAAAGGACCTGCAACGCCTCGTCCAGCGCATCCCCGCCGGTGACATCGCCCTCAAGCTCGGCCACAAGGCCGAGGAAGCCATCAAAGGCGCCGTCAGCGAAGTCGCCCTCGAACAAACCAGCAAGCCGTTCGACAGCGATGGCCGCGGCGGTTTCGGCAGCAGCATCATCTTCGAGGAAATGGGCATGAAATATCTTGGGCCCATTGACGGGCACGACATCCCGATGCTCATCAGTTACCTCGAGTTCGCCAAGCAGAGCAACCAGCCCATCGTCCTGCACGTCCTCACCAAGAAGGGCCGGGGCTATGATGTCGCCATCCAGCAGCCAGAGAAGTTCCACGGGACCGGGCCGTACGACATCCAGACCGGCGCCTCGCCCGCACCCAAGCCGGGCACGCCGCCCAATTACCAGGACGTCTTCGGCCAGACGATGGTGAAGCTTTGCCAGAAGGACAATTCAGTGGTCGGCATCACGGCCGCGATGCCCAGCGGCACCGGCCTCAAGGCGTTGGAAAAGGCTCTGCCAAATCGTTATTACGATGTTGGCATCGCCGAGGAACACGCGGTCATCTTCGCCGCCGGCATGGCGACGATGGGTTTCCGTCCCGTGTGCGCCATTTATTCCACGTTCCTCCAGCGCGCCTACGATTGCATCCATCACGACGTTTGTCTCCAGGATCTGCCCGTGATTTTCTGCATGGACCGCGCCGGCCTTTCGGCCAACGACGGCCCCACGCACCACGGGTTGTTTGACATCGCGTATCTGCGCTGCCTGCCCAACGTCGTCGCCATGGCGCCGAAGGACGAGGACGAACTGGTGGACATGATGTTCACCTCCACGCACGTCAATCATCCCACGTTCATCCGCTACCCGCGCGGCGCGGGCGAAGGCGTGCCCCTCAAGGACCAGCCCAAGTTGCTCGAAGTCGGCAAGGCCGAGGTCACCCGCAATTTCGCCAACAACGGCGGGCGCAAGGTCGCCATCTTCGGCCTGGGCAACATGCATTCCGTCGGCAAACAGGTCGCCGAACAGCTCGCCGCCGAAGGTTACGATGTGGCCACCGTCAACCCGCGCTTCACCAAGCCGATTGATGAGGGCACGCACGCGTTCTTCGGCCAGGCGGCCGATGTCGTCCTGACGCTGGAAGACCACGCGCTCATGGGCGGTTACGGCAGCACCGTGCTCGAATTCTTCGCGGACAAACACATCGCCACGCCCGTCGTGCGCATCGGCTGGCCGGACGTCTTCGTCGAGCACGCCTCCAGCGTCAACCACCTCCGCGAGAAATACGGCCTCACCTCCGCCAACGCGATTGCGAAGGTGAAGGAAGTGACGGCGCAGCCCGCGGTGGCAAAACTGGCGGCCACAATGTAAACTGACTCCATGACGATAACGTTGACACCGGAACAGGAGAAGTTCCTTGCGGATGAACTCAGCCGCGGAACATTCGTCTCGCCCGAGCAAGCGGCGGCAGAAGCGTTCAGATTGCTGCAAGCACGCCGCGAGCGCGAGCGAAAGCTGGAATCGTTGCGCAACGAAATCGAGATTGGCGTCAACGAGATCGAGCGCGGCGAGGTCGTTGATGGCGAAGCCGCGTTTGCCGAAGTTCTGGCACAAATCCGCAAAGCGAAATCCAAGGGGGCATGAGGCTCGTTTTATCGAGGCGAGCCCGGTGCGATCTTGGCGATATTGGAGAGTATATATCCCAATGGAACCCCGTCGCCGCGGAACAACTCGTCGAGCGGATTCTCGAAGTCTGCCGCTCGTTATTGGAACGTCCTTACTCTGGCGCCGCATCGCGACAACCTCAGGCCGGGCTTGCGACGGAGATTGGTTGGAGACTATCTGGTGTTTTACTTGATCAAAGAGAATGAAATTCACGTTGTTCGAATCCTCCACGGAGCGCGCGACCTTGAGGCAATTTTTGCTTCATCCAGCTTTGACTGAGTCCCGGTAAATCGCTTGCCCCTCATCGACGAACTCGTTAAACCATCCAAGCTTTTGAACTTATAACGTAATTGACCATGCCTTACACCACCTGCACCCCGCCCGCCGGCGGCAAAATCAGCATCCAGAACGGCAAACTCAACGTCCCCGACAATCCGATCATCCCCTTCATCCGCGGTGACGGCACCGGGCCCGACATCTGGGCCGCCAGCGAACGCGCGTTCGACGCCGCGGTGGCGAAAGCCTACGGCGGCAAGAAGAAGATCGCCTGGTTCGAGGTGTTCGCCGGCGAGGAGTCGTTCAAGAAATTCAACAACTGGCTGCCGGATGATACGGTCGATGCGTTCAAGGAATACCTCGTCGGCATCAAGGGGCCGTTGACCACGCCGATTGGCGGCGGCATCCGCTCGCTCAACGTCGCGTTGCGCCAGATGCTCGACCTCTATGTCTGCCTGCGCCCGGTGCAGTACTTCACCGGCGTCCCCTCGCCCGTGAAGCGCCCCGAAAAGGTGGACATGGTCATCTTCCGCGAAAACACGGAGGACATCTACGCCGGCATCGAATTCAAAGGCGGCACGCCCGAAGCGCAGAAGGTACTGGATTTTCTGGCGAAGGAATTCCCGAAAGATTTCGCGAAGATCCGTTTCGGCACGCAGGAGAAAATCGCCGATTACATGGCCAAGGCCTCCAGCGGCCACGGCGCGCCGCCGGTCGAAGTCGGCATCGGCATCAAGCCGGTTTCCGCTGTCGGCACGATCCGCCTCGTGAAGTCCGCCATCGAATACGCCCTCGCCAACAAGCGTCGCAATGTGACGATTGTCCACAAGGGCAACATCATGAAGTTCACCGAAGGCGCCTTCCGTGACTGGGCCTACGGCGCGGCCGAGCGCATCTTCGGCGACAAGGTGTACACCTGGGCGAAATGGGAGCGCACCAAGAAGGAAAAGGGCGAGGACGCCGCGAATGCCGAACAGAAGGCCGCGCTGGCCGGCGGCGCCATTCTCATCAAGGACGCCATCGCGGACATCGCGTTGCAACAAGTCCTCACGCGCCCCGATGACTTCGACGTCATCGCCACGTTGAACCTCAACGGCGATTACCTCAGCGACGCGCTGGCCGCGCAGGTGGGCGGCATCGGCATCGCGCCCGGCGGCAACATCAATTACGTCACCGGCCACGCCATCTTCGAAGCCACCCACGGCACCGCGCCCAAATACGCCGGCAAGGACATGGTCAACCCCGGTTCGGTGGTGCTCTCCGGCGAGATGATGCTCCGCCACCTCGGCTGGACCGAGGCCGCCGACCTCATCGTCAAGGGCCTCAACGGCGCCATCGGCAGCAAGCGCGTCACCTACGACTTCGCCCGCCTCATGGACGGCGCCACGCAGATCAAGTGCTCCGAATTCGGCGACAACATCATCGCCCACATGTAACCCTTCGCGCGCGCCGCTGAGTGAGCCAGCGGCGCGCCTTCTGCCGAAAGGCGCGAACAGTGCCACCCTCTCCTCGGGGAGAGGGCCGGG
>JBFMBT010000401.1:0-5111 GCA_040754875.1 Verrucomicrobiota bacterium
GCAAGGCCATCCAGTCCGCGTATTTTTGAAACTTAAGGCTGCCATGGTCATGCGCCGCGGTCTTGAAGGCCGACCACATCACGTCGGGAAGGGCGCTGCGCAAGCGTTCCATGCGCAGCATCAATTGATAGATGCCGTAGCCGCCAAACAGTTCATCGCTCCCCTCACCGGACAACAGAACCTTCACGTGGCTCCGCGCAAGTTTTGACAAATGGTACAACGGAATCGCGGCCGGCTCGACCAGCGGCTCCTCCGCATGCGAAACCATCGTCTGGATCGAGGCGAAAAAGTCCTGCGCGTTCAACAGAAACAAATGATGCAACGTTTTGAATTTTTCGGCCGCAATCTGAGCGTATGATTCCTCGCTTTCGGGCACCAATTTTCCGTAACTGGCAGTGAAGCTCGCCAGGGGACTGGCACCGGACGCGTGCATGAAGGCCAGCACCGCGCTGGAATCCACACCCCCGCTCAAACACACGCCCAGCGGCACATCGCTGACCAGGCATTTCTTGACGGCGTCCGCGAGCAGTTCGTCCGTGCGTTTGCAGGCTTCATCGTAGGTAAAACCTTGCGGAGACAGGTGGGCGAAGTCCCAGTATTTGACTTCCTTGACGCCGCCTTCGGTGACTTCCAGCCAATGACCCGGGGGTAGTTTGCGAATCCCTTCGAACATCGTTTCCCGTCCCGGCACGTAACCCAGGCTGAAATAGGCGTCGAGAACGCGAAGGTTCATTGTCCGCGGCAGATTGCCCGCCGCCAGCAGCGGCTTGATCTCGGACGCGCACAAAAACCGGTCTTTGTCCGAATAATAATAAAGGGGTTTGACGCCCATCCGGTCGCGCGCCACCCAGAGACGGCGTTGCCGCGCATCCCACAGCGCGTACGCGAACATCCCGTTGAACCGCTGGACACTGGTCGTTCCCCATTCGCGATAGGCTTCGATGATGACCTCGGTATCCGAGTGCGTGCGAAACATGTGCCCCTTGGCAAGGAGTTCCTCGCGGATTTCCTGGTAATTGTAGATCTCTCCGTTGAAGACCAGCGTGATGCTCCCATCGGGCGACTGCATCGGCTGCTGGCCCGCCGCCAGGTCAATGATGCTGAGCCGGCGGTGGCCCAGTGCCACATTCCTGGCGGTGAATTCCCCCTCGGCATCGGGACCACGATGCTGCATCAGCCGCGTCCATTCCAGCACCTGTTCCTTCGGAACAGGCGCCGATGACTTACGGCCAAACCACGCGAAAATTCCGCACATAACGACTCATGAACCGCGCAGACATCCCTTCCGAAGAAGTCGCAACTCATGCCTGACAAGGGCACAAGGGCGGTATTGCAATTTTCCGCTTGTTTGTCCATTGAAATCCCGCCGTTTCGCGCTTCGCAACATAAAGCAACCTAATGACCTCGCGGCTCGAAAAACAAACTCGCCGCGCGTGCCTTCCCCCGCCAGAATCCCGGCCAATGCCTGCCCGACAACAGCTTCCAAACTGGCACACGCCGCATCTCTGACCATGCTTTTGACGCCCACCAACCTCGACGAATTGCGCCGCCTCCTCGCGGAAGCACATCAGCAAGGTCAAAAGGTGATCGGCTACGACTTGCGTGCGCTGTCCCGCGTGGTCGAATACACGCCCGAGGACATGGTCGTTACTGTGGAAGCAGGGATCACACTCGCGGCGCTTCAGGAACATATCGCACACGGCAATCAGTGGCTGCCCATCGACCCGCCGTTTGCCGACATGCTGTCGGTTGGCGCGTTGCTGGCTGGTAATGCCAACGGCCCGCGGCGCTTCGGTTACGGCACCGCGCGCGATCACCTGATCGGCATCAAGGTCGTGCTCGCCGATGGCCGGCTCATCAAGGCGGGCGGCAAGGTGGTGAAAAACGTCGCCGGCTACGACCTGTGCAAATTGTTCGTGGGCAGTCGCGGCACGCTGGGAGTCATCGTCGAGGCCACGTTCAAACTCCTTCCGCGACCGTCCGTTGAAACCTTTGTGCAACACCGCGTGCCTTCGCTGGCGCAAGCCGATGCGCTCATCGAGAAGGTCATGGAATCGGAACTGACGCCCCACGTCCTGGACCTGCACAACCAGAATGCCGGCGCGGCGTTGGCGTTGGTCCTGGGTTTCGCCGGCACCCGCGAGGAAGTGGATTGGTCGCTCGCGCGCGCCGCGGAACTTGGTTTTGCTGAACCGGGCAGCCTTGACCACGAAAACGCTTTCTGGTCCGCCGGCGACCGCCACGCCGTGCGCAAGTTGTCGGTGCTGCCTTCGCGCGTGGTCGAGGCGATTCAGGGCCTGGGCGAAGTCCCGTTTGTTGCGCGCGCGGGCAATGGAATCGTTTACTATCGTGGCGGTCCGGAACCGCCCAAGGAAGAATTGCCCGCGGCCTTGCTGCGGCGCATGAAGGAAACCTACGATCCCAAAGGCATTTTGCCCGACCTCGTGTTGTGAACCCGACGCCCGCGCCAACCGAACGCTTTCTCGACGAGAACAAATCGCTCGCGTGCGTGCATTGCGGCTTGTGCCTGTCGTCCTGCCCCACCTACCTCGAAACCGGGAATGAAAACGATTCGCCGCGCGGACGCATTTACCTGATGCGCGCCGTGCAGGGCGACCGCCTCCCGCTCGCCGACACGACCGTCAAACACATTGACCTCTGTCTGGGTTGCCGCGCGTGCGAAGCCGCCTGCCCCAGCGGCGTGCACTACGGCGAACTTCTGGAAAGCACACGCGACCACCTCGAACAACGCCACCAACGCTCGCTGTTCCAACGCTTCCTGCGCCGCGTTGCCATCGAACGCGTGTTTCCCTTCCCGGCGCGCCTCAAGCTGGCGCTTCTTCCCGCCCGCATCCTCAAACGGCTCGGCCTGACCGCATTCCTGCCGAAGTTCGCGCGCGACGCCCTTCAGTTGATTCCCCGCCACACCACCGAGGCGCAATTGCCGGAAAACTTGCCCGCCGCCTTGCAACCCGCGCGCGCCCGCGTCGGTTTCATTCAAGGCTGCGTCATGAGCGTGATGTTTGGCGACACCAACCACGCGAGCGTCGCGCTGTTGAATCGCGCCGGGTGCGACGTCATCACACCCGCGGACCAGGTCTGCTGCGGCGCGCTCTATGCCCACAGCGGGAAACTTGCCGACGCCCGCGAGTGCGCCCGCCGCAACATCGCCGCTTTCGAAGCGTTGAACCTCGACGGCATCATCATCAACGCCGCCGGCTGCGGGTCCACGCTCAAGGAATATGGTCACTTGCTCCACGACGATCCCGCGTGGGCCGCGCGCGCCCAGGCTTTCAGCGCCAAGGTGAAAGACCTCACGGAGTGGCTCGCGCAATCCGGCTTGAAACCTTCGTCCGCCGCGCCCGGCAAAACCGTCACCTACCACGATGCCTGCCATCTGGCGCACCCGCAACGCATCACCAAACCGCCGCGCGACCTGCTCCGCGCCGTGGTCGGCAACCGCCTCGTGGACCTGCCCGAATCCGACGTCTGCTGTGGCAGTGCCGGCAGTTATAATCTCACCGAACCGGAAATGGCCGAACGCCTCCAAAAACGCAAAATCGACAATATCCTGAAAACCGGCGCGCAAATCGTCGTCACCACCAACCCGGGTTGCATCCTGCAAATCCGCGCGGGCCTTGACAAAGCCGGCGCCGGCCACATCCGTGTGCTGCACATTGCGGATTTTCTTGACGAACAATCGCGGTCGTCCGCCTCGTAATATTTATGCCCCGCTTCGATCTCACCCTCCAACCCAGCACCGATCCTCTCCGAATCTACCGCCAGCGCGACGGCCTGTACGGCGTGGACCTGCTCACGGCCGCCATCGCACGCCTGGATTTCTTCACCTGGCTGGCCGGGCATCCATCCGACCTCGAGACCATCTGCCGCTCGCTCGGTTTCATGCCGCGCCCCGCCGACGTGATGATGACTCTCTTCACCGCCATGGGCCTGGTTCAACGCGACGGCGCGGTCTTTACCCTGACACCGGTCGCGCGCGAACACCTCGTGCGCGGCTCGCGCTGGGACCTCGGCCCTTACTACGCGTCGCTGAAGGAACGCCCCATTGCGAAAGACATGGAAATCGTCCTGCGCACCGGCAAGCCTGCCAACTGGTCCAGCCTCAAGGACGAACAAGCCTGGGCCAAAGCCATGGAAACCGAGCCGTTTGCAAGCCAGTTCACCGCGGCGATGGACTGCCGCGGCATTTATCTCGGGCCGGCCATGGCCCGCGCGCTCGATTGCCTGGGGCACCGCAGCCTGCTCGACATCGGCGGCGGCTCGGGCATTTATTCATGCGCCATCGTGGCGGGCCATCCGCATCTCAAGGCCACCGTGCTCGACAAACCGCCCGTGGATCGCCTTGCGCGCAAGCTCATCGAGGAACGCGGTTATGCCGGCGCCGTGTCGGTCGTCGCCGCAGACATGTTCCACGAACCGCTGCCCCCGGGCCACGACCTGCACCTCTTTTCCAACGTCCTGCACGACTGGGACATTCCCGACGTGCGGATGTTGCTGGGAAAATCATTCAAAGCCCTCGACCCGGGCGGCCAGCTCATCATCCACGACGCCCACATCAACGAGGACAAATCCGGCCCGCTGCCCGTCGCGCAATATTCGTCGTTGCTGATGCATTCCACCGAGGGCAAGTGCTATTCCCTTGGCGAAATGCGCGACCTCCTCCAATCCGCCGGCTTTGGCGACATGAAATTCCAACCCACCGCCGCCGACCGCAGCGTCATTACCGCCCGCAAACCCGCATAGCGGGTGTGATCACAAGTGGGGAGCGGCGTGAGCCTGCGATGTCATTTTTTCAAGACGCGGGAACGGTGTCTCCCTCTCCTTGGGGAGAGGGCCGGGGTGAGGGGGACCGACGCGCCGCCCATCCCAAATGCGTAGGATGGAAATGCCACGATCCCATCAACCTGCCTCACCCAGTTTTGATCGAACCCAAACACCCCAATTCCCCGAAATCCGCGCTTGCCAAAGAGCGCGCTTTCGACAACGTTACCCCTCCGCTGTGCGCGGTTAGCTCAGTGGTAGAGCACTACCTTGACACGGGGGTAAACAATTCGAGAAAAGCCGATAAAACAAGTGGTTTTTACGAGGGT
>JBFMBT010000402.1:0-5069 GCA_040754875.1 Verrucomicrobiota bacterium
CGAGCACCCATTCGGAATCAGCCAGCGGCGGCGCGAGTCCTTCCATGCCCAGGCCGTGCGTCTGATGGCACGCCGCGCACGTGGTGGCGAACAATTCCTTCCCCAAGTTGAATCGCGTTTGCTCCACCGTCGTCAACGGCGGAATCACCGGCTCGGGCGGCACACCGGGTTTGCCCGGCCACACGAGCGAAGCATCGAGCCTCGCCACGCGCGCCTGTATCGATGAACCGCCCAGCTTCTTCAATTCCGCCAGCACCGCCGGTGGCGCGGTGAACTTCACGGGCTTCTTCGTCGCTGCGGCCGCAATCGCCGCGCCATCGAGCAACGCCAGTTGCCGTTTCACGGCGGTCCTGGGCTGGCCGGCGATCAACGTCAACAAACGCTCCACGCGCTCCGCATTGCGCCCGGCGAACACACAACGCGCCAGCGCGCCAAGGAACTTGTCCGCGGTCGCGTCGCTCGAAGTCCAGGCCTGGTCCGCCAACAATGCTTCGAGCAATTCGAGTTCGCGTCCGAACAAACCGGTGACCACAGCGTCGGCGAGAAACTTGTTGGTGGATGCGCGGCGTTTCACCAGGTTCGCCATCGCCACGTCCGCGCGCGCCTCGCGTGCTTCGCCCAAGGTCAACGCGAGCTGCAATTGCACCTGCGGCGCGGGGTCGTGCGCCAGCGCGAGCAGCTTCGTCACGATTTCATCCTTTTCTTCGGAGCCGAAGAGCCGTTCGCCGATGCGAATGGCTGCGGCGCGCACACGCGGGTCGCCATCCTTGAACGCCGCGGTCACGGTGCGTTCGTTTGCCTGGTTCAAGCCCTCGAGCGTCCACAACGCGTGCAGGCGGCCCAACGGATTCGCGCCGCCCGTCGCGGTCTGTTGCAGCGCCGGCACGACCGCCAAATCGCCCTGCTCGACCAGCAATCGTTGCGCCGTTTCGCGCCACCACGCGTTGCCGTGCGACAAATGCTTCACCCATTGCGTCGGGGATTCCTTCGCGAAGTCCGGCTTCCCGCGCGGCGTGGGTTTGCTCTCCGGCACGATGCGCCAGATGCGGCCGAGGTGAATGTGTTTGTCCAGCGCGCGTTCCTCGATCTGGCGGCGCAGATACGTCGTGAGCGAGATGCGGTGTTGCAGAATGCCGCGATACAAATCCACCACGTACAGCGCGCCGTCCGGCCCCGTGTAAAGATTCACCGGACGGAACCGCTCATCGGTCGAGGCGAGAAACTCGCGTTGCTGATACGCTTCGCGCGCGACGACCGCCCCGTTGGTTTCGGTGAGCAGGTTGCGCTTGATGAGGTTGCCGGAAGGCTCGCACACGAACGCGTTGCCGTAGAATTCCGGCCCGAACAAATCGCCGCGATAAATATAGGGCGAGCACGCGGCGGTGAATTCCTTCAATTTGCCTTCGCGCAACATCTCGGGACGATAACCGCGATTGATGCCGGGGTTCACGCGGATGGGCCACACGAATTGTTCGTTGGCCACCTTGACGTTCGCGCCGGCGGGGCGCGCATAATGCGGATTGCGGCCCAGGTAATGCGACGGCGTCACATCCGCGCGCAACTGGTCGCTGTTCGAATTGTAAAACAACCGGCCAAAATCATCCTGGCTCAAGCCCCATTGTCCGCGAAACGTGGTGGCGCCGCGTTCCCACTGGCCGTTGCGAAAACGAAACTTCCCGGTGTACGCCGTGCTGTAAATCCAGTTGTCCAGCGCATATAACGGCGCGTTGGGCGCGCGCTCGGGGTTGGCCAGCTCGGGCCGCTTCGGGTCCACCTGGATGCCGTAATCGGTGGCCACTTCCACGCGCTCGTCGCACTTGAGGTCGCCGTTGGTGTCGCGGCAGAACCACAACTTCGGCGGCGCGCCAATCAACACGCCCTCGCGCACCAGACAGATGGCGCGCGGCATGATGATCCGGTCCAGAAACACCGTGCCCTTTTCGAAGTAGCCGTCGCCGTCCTTGTCTTCGAGCACCGAGACGCGGCCCGTGGGATGATCCTCGCCGTTGCCGTCCAGGTCCGGCATGTAGCTGCGCATCTCCACCACCCACAACCGTCCCTGCGGATCAATCGCCATGGCCACCGGGTCCTGCACCAGCGGGTCGGCGGCGGCGAGTTCGACACGGAACCCGGGCGCGACCTGAAACGTCTTCAACTCCTCCGCCGGCGTGCGGGGTGGCGCGGGCGGGATAAGTTCGCGCGGCACGAGCAATTGCTGCACGACACCGGGCTTGTCGAGCTTGTCGCCAATCTGCGCGGACGCGGCGCCCGTGAGCGCGCACAGGGCGAGGAAACAACGGAACGTTCGTAACATGGGCGGTGATTCTCGTTTTGCGCCCGTGTTGCTAACAGAAGACCAGCCCGGCGACTCCACCATTTATCGCCGGTTGCGATACTTTTGTGACGGACCCCCTCAATTCACCGCCGTCAGCGCCGCCTTGGCGGCTTCGTTGTCCGGGTCGATCTGGATGACTTGCCGGAGCATGCGCCGGGCGGCCGGGGCATCACCGGCCAGCGCGAAGTAAATGCCGCCGGTCAGGTTCAGGTCGATGAGCCGTTCGCGCGAGGGCGGATTGCTGGCGCGGATGGCGCGCTGGAGATGTTCGCCGGCCCGGCGCAACGTGTCGTCGTCGTTGGCGCGGCGGGCCAGCAACGCGCACAGGCCGAGGTTCACCGCGAAATCGTTCTGGTTGAAGCGCAGGCCCGCCTCCAGTTGCTTTTCCGCGCGGTCATATTGCTTGAGCCGCTCGTGCGCCTTGGCCAGCGCCAGCCGCGCCCGCGGCGTATCCTGCTGCTGGACGCGCTGTTCGCACACCCGCAGCAAATCATCGTTCCGCTTCATGTCCGCCAGCGCAATCATCAGCAGCTCCCACGCTTGGCCGCGCGACGGATCGAGCGCCACCGCGCGCCGGAACGAAGTTTCGCCGCCGGTTTTGTCGCCCTGGACGATCAGTTGGATGATGCCGCGCATCTCCAACGCGCCGGCCGCATGCTTCGCATTCGCGCCCTGGGCGATTTCCTCCAGCCGTCCCAGCCCGTCGCGCACGCGCGCCTTGACCTCGTCCGGCAGTTGGTCCCAGAAATCGCCGTCCGCCAGGTCCGGCGGTTCCTCGCGCGCCTGATCCAGCAGCCACGCCATGACTTCGTAAAACACCGCCTGCCCGAGCGCCTCATGATTGTTCCGGTTCAACTCCGCGCGGCGCCACACGTCCGCCGTGTTGGCCCGCGCGACGGCCGCCTTCAACAATGCCGACGGCTCCACCGCCTGCCCCCCCGCCGCGTTCACCAACACCCGCAAAACATTCTGATTGCCCCGGCACAACGCCCGCCGCCCATACGCCTCCCCTTCGTCCGGCGCCAGCCGGATCGCCGTGTCCAGGCACGCCCCCGCTTCCTCCACGTATTTGCGCGCCGCCTCCACCTGTTCCCCGGACGGTTTCCTCTGGCTGAGGCTGCCCACGAGGAGATCAAAGGACGCCGAGGGCGGAAGGTTCAGGTGCCGCATCAATTCGGCCCAGGCCCGTTGATCCAGAAACACGCCCAGCGCCAGCCACGCCCGCGCCTCCCGCGGCGCCAGTCGCGTGGCCCGCCGCAGCACGCTTTCCGCTTCCACGTGCTCGGACATCTCGGCCAGCGACTGGCCCAGGGCCACCAACAGCAGCGCGTCCTCCGGGCGCGACTCGATTTGTTTGCGCGCCAGTTGGACCGCCTTGGCGTAGGCGTTGCGCGCGCTCACATGATTGCCCGCCTGTTCCTGCAGCCGCCCCAACTGGAAAAGACGTTCCGGGTTCGGCGGTTCATTGGCCAGCGCCTGCTCCAATTCCCGCACTTCCCGCGCCGCATCGCGTTCACCCGTTTCAAAAACGAACCCGCGCGATTGCTGGAAATTGAAACCAAACTGCGTGTTGATGGAAGGCAGGCGCAGCAACTGGCGCAGCGAATCGCGGCCCCGCTGCGGTGTCGCCGCCTGGGCTCCCGCGAGGCTCACCATCAATGCCAGAAAGATGAACTTTTTCATGCCGACCCTGCCACGGTTCCCGCAAGGTAACTCCGGCGGCTGGAATTACCAACTGGTTTTGCGTGCCTTCCACGCGGGCTTTCCCGTATCGTCCGGCGCGAATGAAGCCCGGTTCCATCGCCGGCCACATGGTGCGCGCCGCCGCCACGCTGCGCGAGGCCGCCGGCCGCCTCGCGTTCGCCGCGCCGGTTGCCTTTGTGTATCATCCGCTTGCTTACGCGTGGACGCCCCACGAGGCTTATTTGCGCCGCTTCGCCGCCGCGCGCAAGCGCGTCATTTTTCTGGGCATGAATCCCGGCCCCTTCGGCATGGCGCAGACCGGCGTCCCCTTCGGCGAAATTGCCGCCGTGCGCGACTGGATGGGCATCCACACGCCGGTCGCCAAACCGGAACGCGAGCATCCGCAGCGCCCGGTCGAAGGCTTCGCCTGCCCGCGCTCCGAAGTCAGCGGCCGGCGGCTCTGGGGTCTGTTCGCCACGCGGTTCGGGATGGCAGACGCGTTTTTCAAGGACCACTTCGTGGCCAATTACTGCCCGCTGGCGTTCATGGAGGCCGGCGGGAAGAACCTGACGCCCGATAAATTGCCGCCGCGGGAAACCGGGCCGTTGTTTGCCGCCTGCGACGAGCATTTGCGGCGCGTGGTCGAAGTGTTGCAGCCGGACTGGCTCATCGGCGTGGGCGGCTTTGCGGAAAAACAGGCCCGCCAGGCGGTCCACGAAACCGGCGTCCGCATCGGAACCATCCTCCATCCCAGCCCCGCCAGCCCGGCGGCGAACCAGGATTGGGCCGGCAAGGCAACCGCGCAACTGCAGCAACTCGGCGTGTGGAGTTGAATCTCGCGCGCATCCCTCAACCCAACTCACCCCACCTTCAACCAGGATCTACGCTGATGGGGGAGGCGGAAAAGCGTTTTGGTCAGCCGATGGACACGGATGAAGAGCTGGCTGAATCCGAAGAACGCGAATTACCGAAAACCAAACGCTTCCCCATTCGCCTGACCCCCATTCGGTTGACCTCTTCCCCATTTTTCTGTCCGAAAATTTTTCTGTCT
>JBFMBT010000403.1:0-5055 GCA_040754875.1 Verrucomicrobiota bacterium
CAGTTCTTTCGGGTCTGGCAGGCACAGTTTCAACTCCGGCTCCACCTGATACACCCGCAGGACCAGATGCCCCGGAATCAACGACGCCTTGAAGAACGCCTCGCGCGGCAAATCGTCCAGCCCGTCCTCATCCGGGTAAATGTCCAGAAACCGAAACTCCCCCAACTGCACCAGGTGCGCCTGGAACGGCGAACTCTTCTCCTCGTCCCGGATCGTCAGTGCATACGCCTTCCCCTCGCCCTTCGCGAACGTCCACGATTCCGTCTCCTTGCCCTTCTCCGACCACTGCCCCACCAACGCGGCGTCGAACACCGTGTCCTTCTCCGTGTACAACGGATTCAACGAAGGAATGCACCCCGCCACCAAACACGCAGCCACCACCACCGCAATCGCCGACAAGCGCTTAAGTTTGCTCCAGCTCAAACTCCCCGGCGGTTTGGATTTCATGCCAACCACCATAGCGACGTCTCCTGGCGTGCGCCAATCGATAAACCTTCACGCATCATCGATTAAACTGATGAACTGGTTTGGATCCCCTTTGATCGCGCCGCATTCAATAACACCCACGGCCTCAAGCGCGCTGTTGGGCGAGTTCGCGGATGCGGCGGAGGTCGAGTTTGCCAGTGCCAAGGTAGGGCAAGGCATCCACGCGGATGAATTGTTCGGCGCGGGGCTTCCAGAGGTTCGGGAGGTCGGTCTGTGCCAGCTTTTCGAGTACGTCCTTGAGCCGCGCTTCGTCAAGCGTATGAAGGACGGCGAGGCGTTCGCCTTTCTTTTCGTCGGGCAGGCCGGTGACGGCGAAGGTTTGTTCGGTCACACCCGCCAGTTCGTGGAGGCGTTCCTCGACCTTGATGTGCGGAACCATTTCGCCGCCAATCTTGCTGAACCGGCTGAGGCGGTCGGTGATGGTGAGAAAGCCGTCCTCGTCCAGTGCCGCGATGTCACCGGTGACATACCAGCCGTCCTGAAGAACCTCCGCGGTTTTCTCCGGACGGTTGAGATAGCCTTGCATGACGTTGGGCCCGCGTACCAGGAGCAAGCCGGGCTGGCCGACCGGCACCGGCTGGCGCGTGTCGGGATCCACGACGCGCACGCTGATGCCCGGCAACGGATGGCCGATGCGCCCGCGCTTGCCGCCCACCTGCCGGAAACCCGCAGAGCGGAAATCACGCGTGTTGACCGTGACGGCCGGCGCGCATTCGGTGGACCCGTAGGCTTCCATGGGGCGGATGCCGAATTCCTCCTCGAAGGCATTGGCAAGGCGTTCCGGGAGTTTCTCCGCGCCGACCATGGCGAACTGGACGCTGCCAAATTGCTCCGGCGCGCAGCCGCGCATATAGAGTTGCAGGAACGTGGGCGTGGCCAGCAGGAAGGTGACAGCGTTGTCCTGCACAAGTTCGCCGATGGTTTTGGCGTCGAGCGGGTTGGCGTGATAGGCGACGCCCACGCCCAGGACCGGCGGCAACGCCAGCGTGCCGGTGAAGCCGAACGAGTGAAAGAATGGCAGCACACCCAGGAAACAATCGGAGCCGCGCAACGCAAAAGTCTGGCCGAGCTGGTCGATGTTCGAGCCGACGTTGTAATGCGAAAGCATCACGCCCTTGGGCTCGCCAGTGCTGCCGCTGGAAAAAATGACTGTGGCCAGGTCGTCCATGCCAACCTTGCGATCGGCGCCCAGCGAGCTTTCGAGCAACGATGGCGGCAGCAGCGCCAGCAACACGGACGCGAGCTTTTCAACCGCGCCGGGATTGGCGGCGATTTCCTCGAGCATCACGGGCCGGCCCGGCATTTTGAGTTTCAACTGGTCGAGAAATTTCTGCGACGTGATGACGGTCTGGATGTCACACTGTTTGACGCACGAAGCGATGGCTTCCTCGGACAACGTGTAATTCAAATTGACGGGCACTTTGCCGAGGAGCAGCGCGGCGAAATTGACGAGCGCGCCCGGCACCGACGGCGGCAACAGAATCCCCACCATGCGCTGGCCGCGCCACGTGTCGCGCAGGCGGCGGGCCAGATAGATCGTGCGCGTGAGCGCGCCAAAGAAGCTGACGCGCGGCGTGCGGGGATCGGTCATGTAAAAGCGGCGCGGATAGGTTTGCGCCGTGCGCACAAACGCGCGATGCAATGGCAGCATCCGGCGTTTGCGCTCGGGCCACGCCTCGGTCATGAGTTGCTGCACCTTCTCACGCACCTCGAACGGTGTGGCGGTCGGCGGCAGCGGTTTGCCATAGCAGACGGTGACCGGATACGGAATGCGCCGCGGCAACTTGCTGTAGAAACGGCCCTGGTCGAAACTGAAGATGCTGCCCCACACGCCGTCCAGCGCCACGGGAATGATCGGCGCATCGACATCCTTCATGATTTTCTCGAACCCGCGCCGGAACGGGAGCAACTGGCCGATGCGCGTGATCTGGCCTTCGGCAAAGATGCAGACGACCTCGCCTTTCTTGATCCATTCGCTGGCTTCCTGAAGGGATTTGATCATTTCGCGCGGGCGCAAGGCGGAGGAAATGGGAATGGCGCGCAGGGCCTTGGCGAACGGCTTCACCCACCATTTGTCATACATGCCCTTGAACATGAGGAAACGAATCTGACGGTCGGTGGACGCGATGAGCAACAGGGCATCGACCAGCGAGAGATGATTGCAAACGAAGAGCGCGCCGCCCTTTTCGGGGATGTTGTCGCGACCCAGGACGCGGATGCGATAGACCGAATGGGTGAGCAGCCAGAAAAGCAGGCGCACCAGCGAATCGGGAACCAGGCGGCACACATAGATGGTTCCCCCCAGCGTGACCAGCGACCCGAGCAGGAACACCTGATTGGGCGGTATGTTCAGCTTGGTCGTCAGCAGGCCAAACACGCCGGACGCCGCGAACACGCCCAACGAGGTCAGCCACGCATTGGCGCCGATGACGCCGCCTTTGTTCTCGCGATCCGGGCGATGCTGAATGAGCGCGTTGATGGGCACAATGAAGAAGCCGCCAAAGAAACCCAGCAGCGAGAGATTCGCCGCCACGGTCGGAAACGGCAGATCGGCCCGCGACAGCACAAAGGCAAACACGGTCAATCCGAACGCGCCCAGGGGAACCAGGCCGTATTCAATCTTCTTGCCGGATAGAAAACCCGCAGCCGCGCTGCCTACACCAATGCCGATGGCCAGTGCGGCGCGGAGGATGCCGCTTTGCGTGTCGTCCAGCGACAGGAGATCCTTGCCGTAAATGAGAATCGTGGGATCGAATACCGCGCCGAGGAACCAGAAGTACGTGCTGCCCACAACCGCAAGCGTGAGTACACGGTCCTTGCCAATGAGTTTCACTTGGGACAGCAGGTCACCCAGGAAGTTAATTTGAAATTGCTTGGCGGGATTGGCGGCAGGCAGACGCATGATACCCAGGCTGCAAACCACACCCACGCAAGCCAGGCCGATCAAAATGGCGCCCGACCAACCCTGCTGGTCCTTGAACGCGTCCGACAACATCCCGGCAACAACCCCGCCGGCAATAATGGATACAAACGTGCCGAGGCCGAGAATGCCATTGCCCCACGAGAGGCGTTGTTCGGGCAGCATTTCCGGCAGCAATCCGTATTTGGAAGGGCTGAAAAAGGCGCTTTGGGCGCTCATGAGGAAGAGAACAGCGACCAGAAAATGCAAATTGCCACTGGCCAGTGCGGCGGTGCCCAAGGTCATGATAAAGACTTCCGCCACCTTCACGCCGATCGTGACACTGCGCTTGCTGAAACGGTCGGCCAGAAACCCGCCGGCCATTGAAAACAGGATGAACGGCAGCGAAAACATCGCCAACGCCAGCGTGATGAAAGCGTCACGTTGTGCCTGATTTTCTCCGAAGCGACGGGTGGCGATGAAGATGACGAGGAACTTGAAAACGTTGTCGCTGAAGGCGCCTTGGAACTGCGTGGCGAAGAGGCTCCAAAAGCCGCGCTGCCAACCTTGTTTGGCTTGGCTGGTATCCGGCGATGTCGAAGTTGCAGTCATCCCGATGAGCCTGTCCTGACCGGTTTGCGCGCAGTGTGGCGAAAGGCGCCGCAACAATCAATGCGAACCAGCCACAGAGTTACGGACGCGCAATGACCGCCTGCCGCATCAGCCGTGCGGCCTGATTGACCTTGGCATTGGGGTTGCCGGGGGATTTGTCGTGGTCAGCGATGAGGGAATCGTTCCAGCAGACGATGAGATCGAGGCTGGGAATGACCCACAAGGTGCGTTTGCCGCCGTGGCCGCTGGCAACATAGGTGTCGGGCGGGGCATCCACGAAGTGGCGCCGGCCTTGGGCGTCGGTGCGGTTGAGCCACCAGTTGAAGCTGTAATAGCCGGGGCCGATGGGGGTGATGTTCTTTGTGCCGCCGATGGTGCGCTGGCCGGGGAGCATGTCGGCATCCTTCGCGCTGGTGAGCGGGGTCGTGGCGGGGATGGGGCTGTTGATGGCCAGGTGAAGGAGGTTGGAACGGATGAGTTGCTGGTCATGCCATTTCCCATGGCGCAGATAAAGCAGGCCGATGCGCGCGAAGTCGCGGACGGAGAGCGCGAGGCGGCCGGGGCGGTTGTTTGGGCCGAACGCGTTGTGCGAATAGTGGTCTTCGAATTGCAGGGGCTCGGCGAGGCGCGTTCTCAAGACGTCGGTGCCGGATTGTTGGAAGACCTTTTGCGTGAGCGTGTCGTAGTAAAGCGCGAGGGCGTAATCGTTATAAGAATAGGCGGCCCCGGGTTTTTCCGTGAGCCCGTAGCCAGAGGTTTGCGAGGCCAAGTGGCGCCAGGTCATGGTGGTGTCCTTGCCGTTGTTCAACGTTTTGAGGCGCGGTTCGAAGTCGGCGACCAGATCATCGGGCGACTTCAGTTTGCCTTCCTGGATGGCGAACAAGAGTAGAGTGCTGAGGACGGGCTTGAAGGCGGAGGCGACATCGGAGCTTTGGGATTGGTCGCCCCAGGTGAAGGCCATGTAACCGTGGCGCACCACACAACCGCGTCCGCCGACGAGGTCGCGCAGGGCTTCGAGTTTTTCACGGGAGAGACCGACTTGGGCCGGAGTGCGGTTT
>JBFMBT010000404.1:0-4986 GCA_040754875.1 Verrucomicrobiota bacterium
CCCTCTCTCCGTTGAGGGAAGAGGGAAGGACAGGTGGCACGTTGGGAAAGAAATTTTGCCATCGGTTATTCAACGTTCGAGGACGAGGACGACCACGAGCACGAGCACGACGATGGGGATTTCATAAAGGGCCATGGCCGTCCCTTGCGGGGCGGCCATGGTTGAGCAGGAAGGGAGCGACATGATGTCGCACACATCAATTATTGCGGCGTGGTTTGCACGGCGCGGTAGAACCGGCGCGGCTGGCCAGCGGACGTGGTATCCACGTAGAGCATGGGGCTGCTCGACAACGTAATGGTCGTCAGCGGCGTCCAGGTGACGGGTTCGGTCAGGCTGGTGGTGTAGTCGATGTTGTATTGCGCGCCGAGAGGACCGGCCACGGTAATCCCCGCATACATGGCGAGGTCCGCCACGGTGAGCACCGCCGCACCAGAAACCACGCTGCCACCGGCGGTGGTGATAACCGCGTAGTAGGAACCGCCTTTCGCCGTGGTGGGGCTGGGGATGTCGTAGGTGGTACCGGTCGCGCCAGGGATGGCCACGCCGTTGAAATACCACTGGATATCCGCGCCGACGGTGGCGGACACCGAGAAGGTGACGCTGTTGCCGCTGGAGACACCCACGCTGGCAGGCTGGGTGCTGATCGAGGGCGCAGCGCTGTTCACTTGCATCACGAGCAACTGGCCGCCTTCATCCAATTCCACATCGTTACCCACGGCGGCACCGCTGTGGATCTGGTTGACGAGCAGGTAGGCGCCCTCGCCGAGGATGTCGCGCACATCAATGATGCCGGAGACTTCTTCGTCCTGGGTGATGAAGTTGGCCTGCCCGGTGGTGAACAGGTCGTTACGGGATTGCGCCAGTGCCACGAAACCACCGGTGCCGGTGAAGTATTTCCAGACGCGCGCGAGGCGGGCGTTGTTGCCGGGGTCTTCCGTGATAAGGGCGTTGCTGTCGCCATCCACGGTCATGTTGTCCATCATGAGCTGGCCTTCGGTGCCATCGAGGATCATGGTGATGGTGCCGCCGGATTCGGGATTGGCGATGTCCGTGAAGCGCAGGCGCCAGAGGCGGCTGGGCAGCGAACTGCTGGCCGTGGTGAGGAAGTAGAAGTCCGTGGGATTGTTGGGGTCCCAATGACCGTCTTCCACGCGCATGAAGGCAGTGACGTTGAGGCCGTTGCCGAGCGTTTCCAAACCGTTGAAGGTCTGGGCGCTGACATCGCCAAGGTTGGCCAGGGTGAAGTTGCGAGTGCCGCCGGTGGTAACCGCCGTTTCCTGTGCGAGACCGGTAACCGCCACGCCGTAGAGCGTGCCGTTCAAGAGACCAGCCTTTTCCACGTCGCTGCCGGTCGTGCCCTTGGTGCCGATGTAGATATACACCTGCGAGTCAGTGGTGCCGTCGTCATCAAGGCCGACGACGATGGTCTTGTCCTGCATGTAGGGGCTGGCCACGACGTTTTCCCACGAGGCGCGGCCCAGGCGCGGAAGCTGCCATGAATCACCGGCGTTGGGACCGGAGGCGATGTGCGCCCACGCGCGGGATTCAGTGGAGAATTCCTCGCCGTTCATGAAGATGCGGTTTTGGGTGCCGTTGCCGCTGGTGCTGTTGTAGAACGCGCTGACCGGCGGGAGGTCGGCCGAGCAGAAGCGGCCGAAGACCACGTTGGTGCCGGGGATGATGAAGTTCGCGCCATCCCAGACATAGACGTTGGTGATGAGGTCGCTGCCGTTCATGACCTCGAGAGTGGACTTGTTGATGATCCACTTGGAAACGAAGGCGCCGATGGCGCCATGGCGGCGGGCCACACCTTCGCCTTCGCTGAGTTCGTGATTAATGAACGCCGTAAACGTTCCGTCACCGTTATCGAGCGCGCCCATGCCGTCAGGTTTGCCCACGAACCGGTAGGGCGTCACGTTGTCCGGCTTGTTGTTGACAGAGTCTCCGACGGTAAGGATGGCGGAGAAGGTGACACCATCCGCCAAGGCTTCGATCTGGGGAGACTGGGAGCTGCTGGGGCCCTGCGTGGGGAAGCCCGCGGCGGCAGCGGGTGTTCCGCCGCCTTGAGCGGTGAGGATGCCGTACTCATTGAGTGCGCTCCAGTCGGCCGCCCAGTTGACGGTGCCGAAGGCGCCAAGATAGCTCGCAGTCGTGTAACCGGCCGGAGCGACTTTGACGTTGGTACCATTCAGTGCCGGGCTGCCCGTGGTGGGACGGGGATCCAACAAACCATCCGCCGCGCGGCTGACGCCACGCAATTGCGGATCAACCAAGAGGTTGGTGCGGGTGGAGTCGGTGAAGAGGGCCTGGGCGTTGCCGTTGACAATTTCCGACAGCACCAGACTCGCCGTGCCAGTGCCGTTGCCAAACCCGAACCAGACGTTGTTGCGCAGGTCAATGTCCCCCGCGTCAAAACGCGTCTGCGCGCTGGCCTGCAGCTTCACCGCATCATGGGTGAACTCCGTGAAGATCGAGTTGTAGTGCTTGGCCGCCGTGTCCTCCTTCAGGTCAAACACCGTGTTGTCCTTCGAGTTCGGATTGGCCACGCCCGCGCCAATGTAGGTCGCATTATACACCGTGAACGCCGACAACGGCGTGCGGTTGAACGGCGACACCGGGTCGCCCGCGTACTCACCGCCGTAGTTGCGGTTGCCCGTCGGCGCCTGAATCGCAAACCAGAACTGGTTCTTGCCGCTGTACCCCTGGTCGGTGTCAAACGCGTCGTCATCGACAAAGGCGCTGATCAGATACTTGGTGTTGACCGTGCCGCCGAAGAACTCGAACCCGTCGTCGTCATTGGCATAGACTTCAATGAATTCAATGGTCGTGCCGTTGCCCACGCCGCCCAGGGAGAGACCGTTGATCTCCTTGTTCACGTCGATGGTCGTGCCACCGTGGCGAATGGAAACGTAACGCATGATGCCCGAGTTGTCCGCATCATCGTTGCCGCCAAAGCGCAGGTTCGTCTGGTCCGGCAGCCCTTCAAACACGTCATACTTGGGCGTCGTGCTCTGGCCCGTCGCGTTCTTCGACGAGTTGATCGTCGCCTTGCCCAGAATCACCACGCCACCCCACAGACCACGAGTATAAATGCTCTTGTCCGCCGGATTGCTCACGTCGTCGCTCTCCGCCGTGAAGATGATCGGCTGCGTGGGCGTGCCTTCCGCGTAGATCTTGCCGCCCTGGGAAATCACCAGCGAGGGAATCGCCGTGCCTGAACCCACCACTCCTTCCTTGCCTTTGACCACCGTGCCCGCCTCGATGGTCAGCGTCTCCCCGTTCTCCACAAACACCATCTCCTGCAACACATACGTGTTGGTCCGATACCAAGTCACATTGCCGCTGATGTCCGCGCTGGTCACGTTGACGGTGTCGGCGTGGCTGGCTTGAGCGGCCAGCATCGCGAGACCCGCGAGCAGTCCAAATCGAGTTCGTAGGATGTTTTTCATGTTGTTACTGTTTCGTTGGTTACCACAAAGAGCAGGTTGAAATTGCCAGAGGTCGGTTACATCAAAAGTGCGTTTCGGTTACGATTCGGTGAACACGCAGCCGTTTTTTGCCGTGTGCCCGGCCGCAAAACCATCAGAACGTGTAAGACAAAGAGACGCCGTACGTGCGTCCTTTTTTGTAGCTGGAATAAGGGAGCGTGCCTTGCGCGCCGTACGTGCGCTCGAACGACGGGTCTAAAAGGTTTTTGGCGGAAAACTTGAGTTTCCACCGCTGGCTTTTGCCCAGTTTCTGCGAAATGCTGAAGTCCAGCGACGCGGCTGATTGTTCATAGATGTCCTCGCCGAAGGGATTCGTGATCACCAGGCGCTCGCCGGCGATGTTGTAAGCGACGGTGGCGGAAGTCCCCGACGTGGAATTGTCGTAACTCAAATCAAAATTCAGAATGTAAGGAGACTGGTTGAAGAGCGGCCGGGTATCGGGCGTGGACGGATCGACTGTCTGCTTGAATCCCAGTTCCGTGGTGGTCAGGGGGGTTTCCGATTCAATCAATGCGAAATTCATTCCGGCGGTGAAGCGGCTGAAACAATCGTGAATGAACTCAAGGTTGGCGCGCCCTTCCAGTTCCAGACCATAGACGGTGGCCTCCGACCGGTTCTGGTAAATGATTTTGTCCTGATTGAGTGTTTCGTAAGCCTGCTCGATTGGAGACATCAGTTCCTTGTAAAACATCCCCGCGGACAGCACATAACCCGGACGGGGAAACCACTCCCAGCGGATATCGTAGTTTTGGATGGAGGTGATCTTGAGATTGGGATTGCCCACCAAAACGTCGCCACCGGCAAAGTCAAATGTCTCCACGTTGGCAATCTCCCGGTACGTTGGCCGGGCAATGGTTCCGCTGTAATGCAGGCGGATGTTCATGTTGGTCATGGGGGTGTAGATGAGACCCGCCGCGGGCAGCAAATCGAGTTGCTTGAGGTTGGTGCTGGACTTGGTGACGGTGGACGAGCCGCCTACGGAATCGACGTCGATCTGCGTCCCTTCCAGGCGAATGCCACCGATGAGCTTCAGCCGCTCGACCACCGGCACCTCACCCATCCAATAGCCCGCATTGATCGTCTGGAATCCCTCGTAGGCGTTTTCCGGCAAAGCCCGGATGAAGAAATCATCCACCGTGGCGCTCTGGGAGAGCGACGGGATGAACGTGTTGGGATCGCCATCCCGATTCCACGGCGCATAGTCGTTCCGGCTTTCGTAGGAGATGCCCCGATCCTTGTAGGTCCGCGTGGAGCGCGCATGGTAGAAGCCGGTTTTGAAGCTGCCTTCCAAATTGGACCAAAAATCCACAGGAATGGTGTTATCCAGGCGGAGGTTATAATTGTCCTCCTGCAACAGCCGAAAATAGCGGGGGGGGGTGGTGGGAAACACGGTGTTCGCAAACCCGTAAAAGCCGCTGGCCCGGTTGAATTTGGACATGAACCGCAAGTCCGGGTCTTCCTGGGAGGTGCTGGAAACAGAAATCAACCAGTCGGTCTG
>JBFMBT010000405.1:0-4984 GCA_040754875.1 Verrucomicrobiota bacterium
GCGACCCGCTTACGATGTCGCGAGGCAAGGCGGGGCGGAAATAATCAACCAAGCCGGTCTGCCAAACGGTAAGCGCGACGCAAGTCGCGCGGTCCAAGCATGGGCGGGCGAAGTAGTTGATGACTTTTGAAAGGCGCTTAACTATCGTCTGCGCGCTTTGTTATGAAGAGTTTGCCCGGATTTCGTGAGTTCTATCCCGAACCGTTGCCCAGCAAGGAGGTGGCCAGCGCTGACGCGCGCCAGCACATCTTCGCTGCGTGGCGCACGGTCGCCCGTCGCTACGGGTTCCGCGAATACGACGGCCCGCCGTTGGAACCGCTGGAGCTTTACATCCAGAAGAGCGGCGATGAAATCGTCGGGCAGCTTTATAACTTCAAGGATAAAGGCGACCGCGAAGTGGCGTTGCGCCCGGAGATGACGCCCACGCTGGCCCGAATGGTCGCCGCGCACGAGCGCCACTACAAGAAGCCCATCAAATGGTTCGCCATTCCGCAGCTCTTTCGTTACGAGCGCGCGCAGAAGGGCCGCTTGCGCGAACACTTCCAGTTCAACGCCGACATCTTCGGCGAGGTGGACCCGGCGGCGGATGCGGAGTTGATCGCGCTGCTCATCGATTCGTTGCGCGCGCTTGGCTTGACCCCGGCGGATTTCGTCATCCGCCTGAGCAGCCGCAACGCGTGGCATGACTTCTTCAAGCAACGCTGCGCGGATGCGACGAAGGAATACGATTTTTACCAGATCATCGACAAACTGGAGCGCGAGGCGGAATCGGTCAGCCGCGAGAAACTGCAGGCAATCGGCGTGGCATACGATGACGTGCGGTCCTTCATAAACGCCAGCGAGCCGACGGTGGAACTGGATGCGATCCTGAAGAACCTCGGGGCGCGCGGGCTGGGTGAGTTCGTGAAGGTTGATTACAACATCATCCGCGGGCTGGCGTACTACACGGGGCCGGTGTTCGAGGCATTCGCCAGGCGCACCGAACACCGCGCCATCGCCGGAGGCGGACGCTACGACAATCTCGTGAAGCTGCTGTCCGGCGGCAAAGTAAACATGCCCGCGCTGGGCTTCGGCATGGGCGACGTGGTGCTGGCGGACCTGCTGGGTGAACTGGGTTTGTTGCCGAAGTTTACGGCGGGCATCGATGCCTTTGTGTTGATTGAAGACGAAACGCTGCGCGGCGAGTCGCTGAAGTTGATCCAGGAATTGCGGGATGGCGGGCTGGTCATTGAATACGCATTCACGCCGGCGAAACCGGACAAGCAATTCAAGCGGGCGCTCGAACTCAGCGCGGCCTACACCGTGCGGTTGGAGCGCGCCGCGGCAGGTGTCGCGGCGAAGGTGAAGAATTTGCAGAGCCGCGAGGAAAGGGCGGTGGGTCTGGCCGAAGTGCTGGCGGCGTTGCGGGCGAAATTCTAATCAGGACTCTCATTTCAACGTCTTGATGAAGAGAATCAGGGATTCAACCTGCGAGTCGGTAATCACCCCCGCGTAGCTGGGCATGGCGTATTCGCCCTTCTCATAGCCGGCGATGATCTTGGCGGGCGGGTCGAGGATGGATTCGCGGAGGTAGGCTTCGTCGGCGGTGGTGTTGAGTTTCTTTTTCTCGGCAAACACAGCGCGTGTGCTTCCGAAGAGCGCCTTCCAGGTGGGGCCGACCTTGGCAACGTCCATGCCGTCGATGGAATGGCAGGCGACGCAGCCGAGGAGTTGGGAGACGCGGCGGCCTTCCTCAACGTTGATGGGGCCGTCGGCCTGGGCAATTCCAGCGCGGGGCGTGAGATCTACAGTGATATTGTCGAAGCCTTCGGCCTGCGGGTTGAACGTCGGCAGTTCGTACGGCGTGGTGTAGGCGTTTTCCTCAAAGGGCTGGCCGCTGGCCGTGGCGAGGGACCAACCGATGCGCAACTGCATCACGGGTTTCATGCTGGGCACGCCGATGAAAACGCTGCGGCCGTCCTTGGAGAGATAGGCGCTGCTGGCGGTGTGCCAGTCCACGCCGGTGGAGCCGTCGGCCTTGTATTGGGCGGAACCATATTTGTAAGTGCGGACGTAGTGCCAGCTTGAGATGGAGTAGCTGTCGGGATTGCCGGCGAGCTTCGCATCAAGCGGCACATCGAAGCGCAACAGAATGCCCTTGTCCATGGGGACCACTTCGCGCGGCAAGGTGACCGGCGCGCCGGTGTAACGGAGGCGTTCGAAGCCAGCGAGGGTGTCGAGGGAATTGCCCCAGCCGACGACCTGGAAACCGGCGAGGTAAAGCTGGCCATCGGCGGGATTCACCGAGCCGTTGAGCGGCGGATATTCGAAGGCGCTGGTGATGCTGACGACGGCGGCTTGCGGCCTGGAGGTGCGGTTGTTCAGCAGCACGCGGAATACTTCGGGCCGGTTGAAGCCGATGTGAACGAGCGAATCGTTGAGCGGGCCCATCTTCGCACCGAAGAGCCACACTTGCGAAATGGCGGAAGCATTCACGGCGTGCGGAATCCAAGTGAGCGGATCGGCGATGGGCGCGGGGTATTTCTCGCGTGGTTGCAGCCCCTCGGCCAGGTAGCCGTGGAATTGCCCGTCGCGCACGATGTGCAAAGGCGTCGTGGGAATGTACTGGCCTTCCTGATCGCTGGAGGTGACCAGTCCGGTGCGGAGATTCACACCGATGTTCGGCTGGCGGAAACCGTAGCCCAACACCGTGGCGTAGCGGCCATCAGCGGAGACGCGCAGGACGCTGCCGTTGTGTTTGCCGAGCGTGGTGGCCTGCTGGCCGCCCTTGGCGATGACGAATTCGCCGCCCGGCGCGAGGCGGATGGTGCTGGGGAACTCGCGCATGTCGGCGGTTTGCGCAAAGGCATTGGAGAACAATTCGTGCACGTCGGCTTCGCCGTCGTTGTTGGTGTCGCGTAAACGCCAGATGCCATTGCGGTCGAACGCGTAGATTTGTTCGTCGCGAATGGCGACGGTCATTGGTTCGTGCAAGCCGGAGGCGAAACGTTTCCAGCGGACTTCCGCCAGCGAATCGTTCAGACCGCGAACCAGCCACACGTCGCCGTCGAGCGTGACCATGACGCCGGTGCCGTCCTTGAGGAATTGGATGTCGCCGGGGCGAACATTGCGCCGCCAGGGGTTGTCCAGGGGCAAAGCGATGTGGTCCACGACGTAGGCGTTCTTGGCGGTGGAGAGCCTGCCTTTGGTGACGACTTCCTGGGGCCAGCGCGCGGGGGGCGGGGTGTTGGCGGGAAATCGTTGCGCGCGGGGAGGCGATGATCCGACTCCGAAACCGATGCTGAATGTGATGGGCGACTTATGCGGTGGGACATGAACGTACGAAACGCCATTCGTACTGCGCGGTGGCGCAATGTGTTCGTTCGACCATAGGGCGAAAGCCAGGGGAGTCTCGACCTTTCCCAAAACCAGGTTGAGGGGCTCACGCGCGGGATCCACCGTGATGTAGCGTTCGATGGCGGATTGCCCGGCGGAATCGCGCCGCGTCCACCACTCGCGCACGGCGACATCCGCAACCCGATATTCGAGAATCACACCCTCGCGCACGTGGCGGATGGCATCGAAGCGCCCGAACGATTCGGGCAACGGCCCGCGACCGACTTCCGTGGGAGTGGGCGCCGGTTCACGTGGGTCAGCGAGAAACAAGGAACCGCCTGCCTGCCAACCGGGATAAATTCCACTGGCTGACAAAACTGTGCCATCCGGTTCGGGCGCGGGGAACTGGCCCCCGGGGGTCTTCTTGCCCCAGTCGTGATAGGAGCCGGGCGCAAGAGCTTTGGGCGTGACGCCCTTGCCTTTCCAGACGGCGGCGACGCGCAGGAGGTCGGTGTCAAAACACGCCCAGCAATCGCCGCCGAGGTTCAGCACCAGCCCGCGCGGCGTGAGATTGTTGGTCGGGAACTCCGGCCCCGCCTTGCGGGCGTCCAGTATGGAGGAGTAGAACGGGAAATTGGGTTCCACCCACTCGGCCCACGGGGAAGGAGCCGGTGAAGATTTCTTTTTCTTGGCATCAGCGGCGTCGAGCGCGGCGGGTATGCAAACGCCGGCGATCAGGAGCAATGTGGCAAGGCGGTTCATGTCAGTATCGCGGGCAGTTTGTCGGGTGACGCGGATGAAGCAACAGGATTTTTGCCGCCAATCCAAGGGTTGGACGCATCTTGAGCGGGCGATTTTCATTTTTTTGTCTCTGTTGTTAGCAGTTGTCTCAGGTGTCTTGGCATTAAGCCGCAAAGCATGCGAGGCTGGCCGTGTATGAACGTAGAAACGTTAATGCGTGGAAACGTTGAGTCGGACCGGCGTACCAGGTCAACGGCCGGCGCTGCCCCATCCTCTTCATTTGGCCTTCGTCCTTCGTCATTGGCCCGCGCCACCCTCAACCCTCCGCCATCCAAATCACGCAGCCACTCGGCCAAACCACTCCGCCGCTCGGCCGCCGCTGCGCCGCCGCTCGACATCCGATTTCTTCGCCTTCGTCCCATGTCGCCGCCCTGGACCCTCAATTCACCCAACCCTCAAGGGAGTAGAAAAAACTTGGTGTCAGAGGTAAGAAATGAAACCTGTGAGGTTGCTTCGAATTGACGGACAGGGAATCGGGCGAACAATGGCACAACTATTATGAACCAAACCCCCAAGCCTCGCCGCCGGTACGATGAAGTCTTCAAACGTGAAGCCGTTAACCACTGGCTTGCCAGCGGCCTGTCGGCCGAGACGATTGCCCAGGAACTGGGCCTTAAGGCCAAGCAGATCTACGCCTGGCGGAAACGTTTTGCGCCCAGCGCCACCGCCGTCCCACCCCGCGTCAATTTGAAAAATAAAAAAATCGCAGCCGTGAACCTAACCTCCACCCCAGCCTTTGGGAAAATAACCGGTTATAACCGGTTATTACCGGATATTCGCGGGGGGGTACCCCCCCCCGCCATCTCACTTCGCTCTCAACCCAGCCCCTCCCACCCGTTCCCGGGATTTCCCACTTATTCCCGTCTCG
>JBFMBT010000406.1:0-4981 GCA_040754875.1 Verrucomicrobiota bacterium
GCCGGCTTGGCTTCCTCGGTCTTGCGCCGCGCGTATTTGGCTTCGTATTCGGCGCGGGCCTGGGTGATGACCTGCGTCACCGTGCTCAGAATGAGGCGCACCGAGCGGATGGCGTCGTCGTTGGCCGGAATGGGATAATCGACGAGACCAGGGTCGCAGTTGGTGTCCACGATGGCAACGATGGGGATTTTGAGGCGGCGGGCCTCGGCGATGGCGTTGTGCTCGCGTTTGATGTCCACGATGAACAGCGCCTGCGGATAGCCTTCCATGGTGCGGATGCCGTCGAGGTTCTTGTGGAGGCGGGCGGCTTCGCGGCGCAGGGCGGATTGCTCCTGCTTGACGTATTGATTGATGCTGCCGTCGGTTTCCATCTTCTCGATTTCATTGAGCCGGCCGATGGAACGGCGGATGGTGCGCAGATTGGTCAGGGTGCCGCCGAGCCAGCGCTCGGTGACGTAAAACTGGCCGCAAGCCTTGGCGGATTCCTTCACGGCTTCCTGCGCCTGCTTTTTGGTGCCGACGAAGAGGACGCGGCCGCCTTTGGCGACGAGGGTGTGGAGGTATTCGCACGCGGCGTCCAGCAGCGAAAGGGACTTGCTGAGGTCGATGATGTGAATGCCGTTGCGGGCGTCGAAGATGTACGGCTTCATCGCCGGGTTCCAACGCTTGGTCTGGTGACCGAAATGAACTCCGGCTTCCAACAGTTCTTTGATACCGATCGTAATGCTCATGTTTTCCATGGTTATCAGCCCGCCTCTGGCGGACCATCCCGCGGAACACGGGATTTGGTTCAGTGTTATTGTGGCCGCCGCCACCCACACGGGCGCGGACATTTACAGGCCGTTTCCCGGCGACTCCGCCGGGTTCACCCTTCCCCACGCCGACGTCCTCATTTAGGATGCCCCGCGAAAAAGGGCTGAAACGATAACAAAGCCCGACTTCGAGGCAACCTTTATTTTGACGTGAAAAACGGGGCAAAAAAGCCGGGCAACCCCACGTGCGAGGCGGTGATTCTGGCGGGCGGCTTGAGCACGCGCATGGGACGCGACAAGGCGCGGCTGCGGCTGGGGCGGCGGACGTTGCTGGGCCATGTGCGCCACGCGGCGCGCGAGGCGGGGCTGAAGGTGCGCGTGGTGCGGCGGGATCTGGTGGAGCGTTGCGGGCCGCTGGGGGGGATTTATACGGGGCTGCGCAAATCCCACGCCCAGTGGGTGTTGTATCTGTCGTGCGACATGCCGTTGGTGAGCGCGCGACTGCTGCGGGAGTTGCTGGGGAAACGGGCGCGGGGAGTGGGCGCGGTCTTCACCGAAGAGAACGGGGTGGTTGGGTTTCCCTTGCTGCTGCGGCGTGATTGCCTGGCGGTGGTGGAAGAACAGATTGCCTCCAAGGAATATTCGATGCAACGGCTGGCGGCGAAGTTGAGCGCGAAACGGTGGCAACCGCCCAAGGCGTGGCGGGGGGAGTTGTTCAATGTGAACACGCCGGAGGAATGGGCGGAGGCGCAGGCGCGCGCGCGCCGGTAAGGCGGGGCTTGGCGCCGGGCGCTTCTACTTCTTCACGGTCACCCACACGGGCGATGACCAGGCCATGTTGCCGTCGGTTTGTTCGATGCGGAGGTAGTAACGGTTTTCGCCCGCAACGGGTGAGGGATCGGTGAAGGTGCTTTGAAATTCGCGCGCGGCGGGTTCGAAGACCTGGTAATTCTCTTCGTTGCGCACAATGGTGAGGCGCTTCACCGGGGCGGTGCCGTTGACCGCGAATTTCAAGGCGGGCTTGTCCTTCGTCTCGAAGATCGACCCGAGCGGCTGGCCGTTGCAACTGAACTCGACGAATATCTTGTCCGTGGCGGCGATCGTGCGGCGCGCCTTGAAGGCGTCGATGAGCCCCTGGCGGGTGAAGTTTTCCGCATAGACGCCGCCGAAGGAGGTGTGACTGGAAATGTGGTCGGAACTGGCGAACACACCGAGCTTGTGGCCTTTGAGAAGCGCGCGTTGATAGACGCCGTGGTTGAATTTCTCCCCGAAATCCTCAATGGGCGCGGGCGGCTTGAAGAAATCCTTGCCGGCCTTCGCGGAAGGCGTGTAGGGCTCGCCCTCGAGCAGGCCGACAGTGGGCTGCGGCGCGCCGAGCGCTTCGTAGCTGACGCGCGCGCCCTGAAAAATCTCGACGGTGTTCTCGAAAGCATAATCGATGCGATCGTATTTGTCCCAATCCGTGCCCATGCCGGTGGCGCCGGTGTGGCTGATGAGGGCGACTGGCTGGCGATATTGCGCGAGGATGTCCCAGAGTTCCATCGGCGTGAGGGGCGTGGCTCCGGGTTTGGCGGGATAAAGCGATTGCCACGGCGAATTCAGGTAGAGCTGGCGGTTGATATAGACCAGCGGCCCGCCGCGTTGCGCAAAGACCACGTTGCGATGGCCCCACGGATAGGGTTGCTCGCGCTCGTAGGCGTAAAGCGAAGTGAACCGTCCGGGCGCGTAAAAGACATCGACCATGCGCTGCGTCTGCCACCATTCGTAGGGATGATAGGGCTTGCCGACATCCGTGTGATCGGACGTGCCCATGAAATCGAGCGCCGCCATGTCGTACGCGTAACGAAAGTGTTCGTTGATGCAGCCATCCTGGCCGGTGCGGCAGTTCGAAAAATCGGTGTGGCGATGGAGGTCACCCCAGTAGAGCCCGAATTTCCTGCCAGCGACGCTCCATTGATGATGTTCCGTGCGCGGACGGTCGGCGCTGGGCGCATTCACATACGGCGCGGGCTCTTCAAGCTTCGCAATGGTCAGCGCGGTTTCGTTGTAAACCGGGAACAATGGTTCCAGCTCCGCAAGGAACACTCCGGCGGTGCCGCAGAATTTGTTTTCCCGCCGGTCCGACGGCCAGCACAGCAGCATTTTCCCGCCGCCATCGCGCACAAACGTGGCGTGCCGGTCCTGGCCGAGCGAGCTGTCCGGCAGTTCCGCCGGGCGCGTCCAGGTTTTGGCTTTGACGTCGTATTGCATCACCGCCATGTGCCAGCGGTTTTGCGTGTAGAAACGGTAGGCCATCCACGGATTGCCCGCGGCATCGATGCCGAGCGTCGGCAGATTCACCGCCTGCGCCACGCGCGGCGCGGGTTTGCCGTCTTCGGGCAGGCCCAGTTCCGTGAACTTGCCGGCCTTGATGTCGTAATAGCCGAAGAGAATCCGCTTGCGCGCGTTCAAACCGTCGTTGGGATCGTGCCCGCGCAATTCCATGCCCCAGCGCAGACGGCCCCGTTCGGCGGCAATCCACAGCCCTGAGCCGTCGCCCGATGCCGCGATGCTGGCGCGCGCCTCGTATTCGGGCGAATCGGTGAGGCGCTGCTCGGTCGTCCTGCCGTCCAGGCCCACGCGCGCGAGGTACAGATTGAATTCGCCGCCGCGTGAAGAATCAAACACGACCCACGCGCCGTCCCGCCGATCAAACGCCAGGCGCGGTTCCCAGTTGCCACCCTGCGGCGTGCTGACCGCGAACTCGCGGGACCATTGCCGGGACTTCGGATCGAAATGGCGCGCGAAGATGTCACCCTGACCGCGCCGCAACGATTGCCAGGCGACCCAGACGCGTCCCGCGTGGTCCATGCCGGCATCGGCGAACGTGTCGCTGCCGGCGGATTCGGCAAGGATTTGCGCGGGATCGAGCTTGCCGTTGGCAAACCGTCGCGCGCGAAGACTGACGATGTTTCGCTCGTTTACCTGGCCCCAAAACGTCCAGATGCCGCCTGCACCATCGCAGGCAACGGCGGGTTGATGAATCACACCCGGTTCGGACACGCCGCTGACAATTTCCAAGCCGCGCTCAGTCAGGCGCGCGAGGCGCAGGATGTCGGCCTTGCTGTCGTGTTCAATGTAAGCAATCCACGGCGTGCCGTCGGTGGCGAGGCAGAGCGCGGGAAAGTCCAGTTGCAGGTTGTCATCGGTAAGCGACCATTTGTGAGCGAGTGTGGCGAGGGCAGGTGGCGGTTCCTGCCGGGCGGCCTTGGCCTTCTTGGGGGCCCTTTTCTGGTCGGCTTTCTGGACCGCACCGATGCCGAACAGGGCGAAGATGGAGAGGCCGGTCACCACGAGGAGCCATTGCCAGCGTTTATCGGACTGGGAGTTCATGGGGGGATTATACACGAGACGCAGCGAGGAGGAAGTGTTCAGTGTGCCGAGGTCGTCGCTCCCGCCGGCCGCAAACACTGCAAACTGTGCAAACTATTGTTTGCAGTTCTTGCGCTGTTTGCATGCATCCGCCCGCTTCCGCCCGCTTCTGCCCGATAAGGTCAGAAGTGCAGCCGGTTGCCCGCGCCCAATTCATCGTTGACGGTCGGGGGTTCGCGGCTAACATCAGGCGCTCGTTTTGGGAATTGAACCAACTGAACTAGAGAAAGAGAACTGAATATGGCGGTCAAAGTAGCTATCAATGGATTCGGACGCATCGGACGGCTGGTGTTCCGCGCGATGGTCGAACAGGGCATGGTCGGCAAGGACATCGAAGTCGTGGCCGTCGGCGACATTGTCCCGGCTGACAACCTGGCTTACCTGCTCAAATATGATTCCATCCAGGGCCGCTTCAACGGCACGGTCGGCTCCAAGAAATCTTCCGCCGACAAGGCCGAGGACGATATCCTGATCGTCAACGGCATGGACATCAAGGTGGTCAGCGCCAAGAGCCCGGCCGAGTTGCCGTGGAAGGCGCTGGGCGTGGAAGTCGTCATCGAATCCACCGGCCTGTTCACCGACGCCGAGAAGTGCAAGGGCCACCTCGCCGCCGGCGCCAAGAAAGTCATCATCTCCGCGCCGGGCAAGGGCGAGGACATAACCATCGTCATGGGCGTGAACCACGAGAAGTATGACGCCGCCAAGCATCACATCATTTCCAACGCGAGCTGCACGACCAACTGTCTGGCGCCGCTCGTGCACGTGTTGCTCAAGGAAGGTTTCGGCATCGAGGAGGGTCTGATGACCACGGTGCACGC
>JBFMBT010000407.1:0-4967 GCA_040754875.1 Verrucomicrobiota bacterium
GGTGGTGTGGTGTCATCGCTGGCGGCACAACTGACGCCGGCGACTGGAAAAAAAGCGCCGCCGCCCAAGGAACGGCGCACACTCGAAGCACGGTTTTTGGCCGGCGTGTTCACGTTCCCGGCCTTGTTGCGGCAACCCAAGGTGTGCCGCGTCCTCGCCCTGCACAAAAAGGCGTTTCAAGACGACCGCCTGCGCGCGCTGGCCTGGCAGGCGGTCGAGGTTCAAGGCGACCGCGCGCGGCTGGATCGGGGCGCGGATGGTGTGAACAAGTTTTTGGCCTGGCTGGATGGCCTGGCGGTGACGGAAGCGGAAACCCTCGAACTGGCGGAGAAATTGTTATGAGCGAAGAACTCCCACCTGACTACATCATAACCCGAGACATCCCGGTGCCATGGTGGTTCGACGGGGTGGCTATCGGGGAGGAATTGACGGGGAGGCTTAATGGCGTCCGGTGCTCCGCGTGGAAAACGCCCCGCACCACCGTGCTTCAAATCACCGGCACAATCGCTGCATTAGACCGAGCGGAGCCGATCATTCTGGCTTACCTCGCGAAACTCTGATGACCCCGCCCACACTCCAACAAGCCGCCGAGTTTGCGCGCCAGCAAAAGGTGACGGCGGAGACGACGTGCAAAACCGCCGTGCGCGCCAGCCGGTTGCGCCAGGACGAAGCGGACCACGCCATTGGGTGCTGGGCGGAAATCGTGCGGCTCATGGACCGGGCCGTGATGCTGGAGGAAGTGTCACGCGAGATGCGCGGGGAACTGGATTTGCCCGAACCCCTCGTGCGCCGCGTGCCCACGGTGAAGCAAGACTTCACCTGCCCCGCGTGCGGGCATGAACAGACGTTCAACGCGGCTCCCGGCGTGCGCGTGATGTGTTGGCAGTGCAACGCCAAGTTTGAAATCGCGGTGAAGGCGTAATGCGAAAGACAATTCTATCGCTCTGTGACCATTCAGGGAACTGGCCACGGTTTTACCGTGAGGCTGGTTACGACGTGGTCCAGATTGATTTGAAACTGAATGGAGATGTTCGCTGGCTCGCCCATCTAAGCAAACCGATCCACGGAATCCTTGCCGCCCCACCTTGCACAGCGTTCGCGGGGAGCGGCGCGCAATACTGGCCGGCCAAAGATGCGAACGGAGAAACGTTGCACGGCATCGCGTTGGTTGATGCCTGCCTGCGGTGCGTTGCGATTTACGACCCGGCGTGGTGGGTGCTTGAAAACCCGGTTGGGCGTTTGCGCCGTTGGCTTGGCCCTCCTGCTTTAATTTTCAACCCGTGTGACTATGGCGACCCTTACACAAAGAAAACGTGTCTTTGGGGGCGTTTCCATGCGCCAGTAAAATCCCCAGTGCCGCCCGCTCGGGTTTGCGCTCAAGGTTCATGGGTTCAGCGACTCGGCGGAAAAAGCGAGCGGACGAAGGAACTCCGAAGCGTTACCCCATTGGGATTTGCGAAAGCATTTTTTTTAGCCAATCCGTAATGCGCGACTACATTCTAAAATCGCCGCCGCTCAGCGTCCCTTTCGAGGGCGAGTTGCGCAAGCTGTGCGATCCGGCGGCGCGGCGCGAGGCGCGGCACGAAGCAATCACGGAGCGGGCGAAGTTGCTGGCGCAACGCACGCCGTTTTTCCGTAAGCGCAAGTGTCAACTCACCCGGGAGCAAATCGAAATCCGCGAGCGGGCGAAAGCGGACAACGCGCGCCGGGCGCGCGAGTGCAAACGGCTGGCGGCGGTGGAACTGGCGCGCGGGCGTTGCCGCGAGGCGTCGCGCTTCTCACCCGTGGAACTCGATGCGGAGACGCGCTCCCGCTGGCGGGCAAACATCGGGCATCGCTGCAACGAAGACGACTGGCTGGAAGGGCGGGCGCGCGAACAGAAGTTGGAGCGCATGACGCATTTGATTGTCGAGCGGCTGAAGCGCGCGCAGGAAGAGACGCGCGGTTATTGGGGTGTGGATTTGCGCCGCCCGGCGGTCGATGGCGTGTTGCACGCGGTGGATATGTGGGAGGAAAAGTCCGCGGAGTTGCCGAGCGTGAAGCATCAAGTGTTTCTGCCCATCGTCGCCCACGGCGAGCGGATCGCGTTGATTCGGGAATTCACGCGTTGGATGCAGACGCACAAGCACACGCGTTACTACGTGGTGACGACTGGCGGGCGTTGCCAGATTCACGAGATCAACGCGCGCCTGGCGTGGGCGCATGAGAAGTTGTCGGAGTTTCGGCGGTTGCCCGAGATGCAGGAAGGCGGCGAGTTTTACGGCATCAACTTTGTTTTGCGCACGGATGAATTCACGATTGAGCGCGAGGGGGACGGCCTGACGTTTCATCCGCATATCAACCTGGCCATTCATTTTCCGCACTTCCTGCCAGCGCGGCGCAACCGTGAGACGGGCGAGATGGAGAACGGGTTCTTGCGCTTCAAGCGGCTGATTGACGAGCATTTCAGGACGGTGGTTTTGGACGCGGGGGAGATCGACAACGTTCATGAACTCATCAAATACGTATGCAAATACGAAAAGGAGAACGAACCGACCTGGACCGAGCGCACGCTGGCCGGTGGAATTTCCGGGGCCGTCAAGAGCATCGGCATTCTCGACCTGTCGCCGTGCGAACTTTACGCGCTGTATCGTGTGCGCGCCGGCATGAAGCCTGTGCAGGCGCTGGGAAGTTTTGCGCAGTATCGCCGGAGGTTGCGGGAGAACCGGCTGAAGGTGATTTCTAAATTCAACGGCCTGGAATGGAAATTGGCCGAAGCACCGATGGACCCGCCCATTGCGCGTGTTGAACGCGACGACGACCGGCGCAGCGAAATCAACCTTGTAGTGTGTGTGACCGAGCCGCAACCGCGTTTCTCGCCTGTGTTGCGCCCGTGCATCATCGTTAAAAATTTCAATGGTGACTATGCGGGCGTGCGGAGGAAGTTGCGCGACTTATACAAGTTTGTCGCGGAGGCGGAATTAAACCAGACGCTCCGCCTCGAACGGGCGCGCAATCCATTTTTTATTGGGTCCACAAGTTTCACGGAAACTCCGGAGGACGATTTTTGCGAAAACGAGGGGGACAGCCCGCCAAATGACGCGCCGGTGGTCCGGCTCGCCATGAATGGCGAGGCAGGCCCCCGTTGAAAGGAGAAAAACATGCCACGACTGAAAATTTTTGTTCGGTTGCAGGATGGCTCCCAAGCCGAATGCAAATTGCCCGCGTGGGGCGGACTGATGGCGTTCATTCTCGCCCTGCAAACCAACCCTGACGCCGGGGCGGTGTGGATGCTTTTGCGCAACCGCTTCGCGGAAGTCGAAGTATTCAACGTCACCAAAGAGAACAGCCGCGCAGAATGACCCCCGCCGAACTCCAAGCCATTGAAGAGCGCGCCCTGGCGGCGACGCCCTGCGCGTTTCCCGTGTTGGCCGAGGGGGACACGACTTTCCCGGTGATCGTGCGCACGGCGGCGAAGGCGGACTTGTTGGTGGTAGGGACAAAAGACGGCGAGCGCATACCAGGTCGGAATGAAGATGCGCTTTTCCACGCCAACGCCCGCGAGGACGTGCTGGCGCTGGTGGCGGCGTTGCGCGAAAGCGCCCGCCGGCGTTCTCGTGTCTATCGCGCGCGCCAATGCCGCCCGAAGCGCGGACAGCCGGCGAATCACCAGTGGAAAGCCCCGCTCTGGCGCAAGGGCAAGTGCTGTGCAAGCGGGACACCAAGCGCAAAACAGGCTCCCAGCCAAGCCAAATTGGCTTGACGCGCTGGGCATAACCAGCGGAACCGCCCCTTATGGCTCCAACCTGCCAGGCAACGGAAGTGTATCACCCGCTTTTGGGCTGTGTGCCCAATCAGGCGGCGTTGCGGGCAATTGGGGTTACTTCTGTAGCGTCGTTGCCTGGCTCGCTTGGGTTTAATGTCGGGACGTTGGCAGAATTAACTCGGGTGAATCAGGCTCTCGCAAACACCATCCAATCCACTCCTTACGGTGTCAGCCCGACAGTCTGGCAAGCAAGGGAAAATTGGGTGCCTGTCGGATTAGAGTTTGTCCAATTCGATCCGAACCGCCGGCAATGGTTCATTCCCGGCGCATCTCACACCGGCTTCCCTGATTCAACCGATGTCACTCACACCCTTTCCCCGAAGCAAAAAGCCTACGTCGCGTTGCTCAACGGCATCACGCCCGAGTTGTTGCCATTCTATGTGCCCGAGCTTCCTCCGCTCACTGCCCCCTCGCCGCTGGCGCCGATAGCCGGCGGGCCGTCGCTCAATTGCCCTGGCCAGTTCAAAGTTTGGGATCGGGCGAACTCCTCTGACACGGTGGGGACCAACCCGCGTTGCGTGCCCTACAGCGGCAAGGTTTGCCCTGATGGCTGGATTGAACGCCGCCAGCCATGGGGCCGTGAGTGCATGCCGGCGGCGGATTTTGTCCGCACGTCCACGGGCTTGGGTATCCCGATCCACACTGTGAACTATCGCGAGGGGGAAGGCTTTTACGTGGATGTGAACGGCTTTGTCCCTGTCAACGGCCTGAGCCAGGACGAAATGGTTTACGTTCTGCGCAACAACGGGATTCCTGATTCGGCGTTGCGCCAGCACCCGTTGACCAAGACGTTTTTTATGGAAGCGGACGCCGGGCGTCCCGTCATTGCTCCCCTGGTGCCTCCGGCCCAAAATGCGCCTGGCCAGCAATCCGCTGGCCAGGCGGGGGCGGTGGCCGGCACGGCGCTGGCGGTTTTCCTTTTGCTGAATCTGCTATGAGCAAGCGCCGACACATCGCCCAGCAATTCGAGATGCCCGTTGACGGCGGCTTTCGCCTGACGACAGAGACGGCCGTTGACGGCGAGCGCATCGCCCGCGAGAAGGAACGCCAGGCGCGGGACAAGGCGGAAAGCGCCAAGGGGCAACGCGATTTTTTCATCAATCGCCGCTTTCGGAAGAATCGCGAGGACATGCCGGACTTGTTGGACGCGGTGAAACATTTC
>JBFMBT010000408.1:0-4961 GCA_040754875.1 Verrucomicrobiota bacterium
TGACATTGCCCGCCTTGCGCATTTCCTCGGCAAAATAATCGTCCGAGAACACCAGCCCGCGCCCTTCGATGTTCACCGCGCGCTCGGGATGTCGCTCCGAAAAAAAGATGTCCAGCCCGACCGCCCTGGCGCCCTGGGCCTTCAGTTCATTGACCATGCGCGCATACAACTGGCGCGGCCAGGGAAAGATGAAGCCATGCTTGCGGTTGATTTCCACGACCGAATCGTCGTCGATGAACACCGCCCCGAGATTGGTGGCCACCGGCTGGGGAAAGCGGAAAGACTGTTTGACGCGCCAGTCGTAGGTGATCCATTCCAACTGTTCGGCGTGGTCGAACTTGGGATTGCTCTGATGAACCAACTTGACGATACAAACCAGCGCCACGACGGCGCCGGCGATAAGGGAGGGAACCAGCTTCGTCAAGTTGGGCTTCACGGGGCGAGCCTAATCAGAATGGCCAAACAACTCAAGAACGGCGTGGCTCAGGCCCCGCACCATCTTTTGGGGAAGAGGATCGCAATCCACGCTGGGCGCCGCGGAGTCAGTCGCGCTAGTCATTCCCTCCGGGGTGAATGGGCGAAAGCACCGCTTCGATGTAGTGCTGGAACAAATCCCCGTTGATGATGATGCCCTGGGAGGCGGCGGTGGCAAAGAAAGCATTGACCACCAATTGCGCCTGTTCTTCGGAAAGGCCGCGGGAGCGCGCCTCCTGGAAAATCTGGCGACGGATGGCCTGCACATCCGGTGGCGGGTTTGGATGATCCGTCGGACGCGGGCTGTCGTTCCGTTGGGCGACGATGATGCGTTGGATAATCGGCCGCGCTTCGCTCAGCAACTGGCGCAGTTCCTGGGGCGGAATCGGGGTGAGCGTCAGTTGCCCGCCCCCTGGACCACCGCCACCAAGCTGGTTGCCGGTGGTCACGGTGAAGGCCCTGGCAGGCGCGCCCGGCGAAGAAATCGTCACAATGATCTGCCCGTTGAGGCAGCGGAAAATGCCGATGGCAAAGATATGAAACGCGGTGCCGCGAATGCCGGCCACACCATTGGCGGTCTTCACCTCGTAGCTCGACGCCGCTGACAACTTTTTCACGTTGCCGAGGATGCTGCCTTTCCTGACTTCAAGTTTCGTCTCAATGACCACGTCCGCACCCGTCCGCTGAATGTTCAGCTTGTCCAGGGACAGCACGGAGTCGGGCTTGACCGTGAGTTGCTGGCCGTTGAGGCCGAGATCCAGACGGACCGTCGAACCCGGACCGGTGGTGATGGTCGTGCCGCTGGCAAGCGTCTGCCCACGCTTGATGGGCCCGCTTTGGGCGGATGCGTCCACGTACGTGGCCGCGCCGATGACCTCCACCACGACCGCCTTGGGCGTATCGCCAGACGTCGCCGCCGGCAAAGAAATCGACCCTTGGGAAAAGATGGCCGCCAGAACAAACAACAATGCACGTCTCATAGCATCAAACTGCGAGGGGAGCCCTCTGTCGAGGGATCTTGTTAACAGGTTTTATGAATCAAGTCAAAGCAACATGTGGCATTTTCAAATATTTTCAAATCGGGGATGGCGAACGGGTGGAGCATCGGTTTGAATGACTACGACAAAACGGATGACGACGGTTACGGGAGGAGGAGGACTTTGTCCTTTGGGAGCCAGCCGATCTGGTCGGTGGGGGTGGCGACCTGGAGCCAGTGGTCTTTGTGGTCGAGCACGGCGAGTTCCATGCCGTCGCGGACGGTGAAGGCGGTTTGGGATTCTTCCAGCGGGCCGTAACGGACGGTCGATTCCTTGACGGTAACGATGGCGGTCTGGGTGTGGAATTGTTCGTGGGCGGTGACGCCCAGGCACACGCCGAGGCACGCAGCCAGGAATCCGACGGTGGCGGTCCAGCCGCTAAGGGCGCGCTTGAGTGACTCGCGCCACTGGCCGAGGCAGAGGAGGGCGAACCAGAGCCAGAAGGCCGCGCCACACGCGAGCGCCCATTCGTTGAGGCTGAGCTTGCCGAGGATGCGGCGCCACGCCGCGAGTTCGGGCGGTTTTCCGGCGTGGATGTGGGTGCGCACGAACTGGAGGTTGCCCTGCACATCGGGGTCGCGCGGGGCAAGGCGTTCGGCGAGGCGATAGTAATAAACGGCGCGGCCGGTCTGGCCGGCCTTGAACAGGGCGTTGCCGAGGTTGAAATAGATGGCGGGGGAAATGGTGCCGGATTGGAGCAGCTTTTCGTAGGCGCCAGCGGCGTCGGCGTATTTGCCTTGTTCGTAGAGTTTGTTGGCCTGGTCGAAAGCGTCAGCGGCGGGGATGGGGATCGTGAAAAGGGTAAGGAGCAAAAGGCAGAGAAAACGGAGTAGTGGAGTGATGGAGTGGTGGAGTGGTGTGAGAAGTTTCAAATTCCAAAATTCAAACTTCAGGGAAGCTTCAAAGGGCAAACTCCTAGGAGTCATTTCCCGCGAAGTCGTAATGGTTGCGCCCGGGTTGGCGATGTCGCGGTCCCCCTCACCCTGCCCTCTCCCCAAGGAGAGGGTGTCGCTGTTTCCGCGTGTGGGGCGGGTGGACCGGTCTGGTTGGCCGAGTTGGTCGCGCTGTATGAAAGAATGAGCCTCCTCACGTCGGCTGCTACCAAGTTTGAGACTCCAAACACGGGGGTTCATCGCGGGGCCTCCAGGTTGAGGTCCTTGAGTTGGGCCAGGAGGGATTCGACGCGGGTGACCATGGAGTTGAATTCGGCCGTCGTGGTGATGGGGGCGTAGCGGGCCTGGTTGCAGGTTTGAAAAAGTTCGTGAAGGGCGTCGGCAAGTTCGGGCTTCACGCCGCGCGGGCGGAGTTGATCGTCGATGACGGATTCGGTGATGGAACTGGCGGGGAGGTCGAGGCGTTCGCCGAGTTGTTCCTGCACGAGGCGGAAGACGGTGGCGAAAAACTGGGGCGAATCGTTGGCGGCGGCGTGCTCGCGCAACTGGTCCAGGCCGGCGTCGATGGTTTTGGCAACTTCGCGTCGGCGGCGCAAGCGCGGGTCGTTGGCGATTGCATCGCGGCGTTTGCGCCAGATGACGAGCGATATCCAGGCGGCAATGGGCACAAGGTGCAGGCCAATGAACCAGGGTCGTGTGATGAGCGGGGACTGGAGCGCGGTGACAACGCCGAGGTGCGGTTTGATGTGGATGATTTCGCGCGCGGGTTCGGCGGACTTGGTTTGCGCGGTCGGGTTGGCGAGGACGGTGGGTTGGGCCTGGGCGGTGGCGGGGCGCACTTTCAAGGGCGTGGCCGGATGCCGCAGCGTGCGGTAGGCCTTTTTTCCGGGGTCGAAGAAACTGAACGACAAGGCGGGCAATTCCTTCACGTCCGCATTTTCAGGCACAACGACCTGCTCGAAGGTCTTGACGCCGACGACGCCGAGGTTGTCGGTGGGCTGCACATTGACGTTGGGCGGATAGACCTTGAAATCGCGCCATTCGGCGGTCGGTTCCTTGAGGGAATCAAGCGGGCCGTTGCCGGCGATCTGAATGCGCAACGTGATGGGGTCGCCGACGGCGACCTCGGTGGGGCTGGCGCTGGCGGCCATCTCGAAGCTGCCGACGGTGCCGGAAAAGTCCGCGGGTTTGCCCTCGGCGGGCAGGGGGAGGACGGTGATTTCGTGGGCGTCGCTGTTGAGGGTGACGGGGTGGACATCGACGCGGCCGCCGAGGAAATTCTCGAAGGGGTCGCGGGACTGGCGCTGGACGAGAAGCTTGAGCGACCATGTGGCGGGACCGAACTTGTGTTTGCCCGGGTTGAGGGGAATCGCGGTGCCAGGCATGGTGACACGGTTGTAAATGGCGTTGCCGAAACGAACGCGGTCCTGCGTGTGCTGGCCCAATTTGCCGACGACGAACCCGGGCGAATTAATTTCCGGCGCGGCGAGGTCGCGGCCGTTTTGGATAAAGAGCTGGATTTCGAAGGGCAGGACTTCGCCGGCATAGACTTCCTTCTTGGCGGGGACAAGTTTGACGAAGGCGAGTTGATTGAGCTGGTCTTGCGTGGCCGGATCAGGCGCGGCGGAGGCGAGAACCTTCAACGTGAGCGGTTGGGTGGAAAACGTTTGCTGGCCGACGCGGACCTGAATGGAAGGGATGGTGTAGGTGCCGGGTTTGGAGGCGGCGAGGCTGTAGTTGTAACTCACGGAGCCGGAACGCCGCCCGCCGACGATGGTGATCTGACTGGATTGGCCAATGTAGCCGATCGTGAGGCCGGGCGGCGGGTTGACGTTGGGGGCGCTGGGCGGGGATTCATCCGCGAAAGTGAGGGAGAGGATGGCGTTCTCGCCGACGCGGATGGTGTCGCGGTTGAGCTTGGCGGTGACGGCGGCGGAGAGAGGCGTGGCGAGGAGTGCGAAAAGTAAAAGGCAGAGGAGACGGAGTAGTGGAGTGGTGGAGCGGTGGAGTGGTGTGGCGTCGGGAAACTTCAAATTCCAACATCCAAACTTCAGGGAAGCTTCAAGGGGCAAGCTCCAAGGCGAGTAAGTGGTGGGTTCGGGTTGTGCATTGAATCTTTGAACCAACGGAGCGCAACGAAACCCACCCCTAACCCCTCCCAGGAGGGGAACGCCGTTTGAATTGGCGGGCCGCTCGGCTGGTTCCAGGGATCCTGCCTTGCGATCCGGTCCGCAAAGACGGCCGGTCGCCGGCGCGTCATCGATTGGCAGCGGGCTGCCGGTATGGTGGTTCGGGGTGGGCATCAATCGTTACCAGTCTTTGAGGGGCAGGTTCCTTTGTTTTTGGGATTCGGGTTTGGGCGGGGGGATGAAGATGAGGGCGCGTTCTTCGTTTTTCTGGGCGTCGAGGAGTTGCATGGCTTGCTCGGGCGTGAGCGCCCCGAGGGAGGCGACTTGCTGCGGCTCGGCGTCTTTTTCGTCGCCCTTTTCGCCGGATTTGTCCTTCTGGTTTTGGGCCTGGTCCGATTTGTCGCCCTTTTGCTTTTCGTCCTGTTTGG
>JBFMBT010000409.1:0-4937 GCA_040754875.1 Verrucomicrobiota bacterium
AAGCGCCCAAACGAACCTCCCGACTCATCAGCACAAGCGACACGCTGCGGCTGGGGACAGCCGCGGTCCGGGGGAGCGGGCTCGCGAAGTCGCAGGCTTTGCATCCAGAGCCTGTGGATTTGATGCGTCGCGGTCCCCCTCACCCCCACCCTCTCCCCAAGGAGAGGGTGGGACGGTTGCCGCCTTGGGAAGAAATTTGAGCGCTCGGGTTGGCCACGTTGCTGCCCCCGAGGACGGGGGCCCTCCGAAAGGTTCGGACCGCGGCTGTCCTCAGCCGCAGCGCGTGAAATGCAACAGCGATACAGGACTGGCCGAAGCCCAATTTGCGTGTGACGTCACACATGCAGGCGCCCAAACGAACCTCCCGACTCATCAGCACAAGCGACACGCTGACAGCCGCGGTCCGGCTTCGCGCGCCCCTTCCCCAATCGCAAATCGCAAATCGCAAATCTAAAATCCCATGCCTCACCGCCGCATCCTGGTCATCGACGATAATCCGGCCATTCACGAGGATTACCGCAAAGTGCTCGCGGCGCGGGCGCGCGACGAGGAGTTGAACGCCCAGGAGCGGCAGTTGTTCGGCACGGAGGCGAGCCCGCAGGCGCACGTGACCTTCGAGGTGGATTCGGCGCTTCAAGGACAGGAAGGGCTGAAGCTGGTCCAGCAGGCCCTGGCCGAGGGACGCCCCTACGCGACGGCGTTTGTCGATATCCGCATGCCGCCCGGCTGGGATGGCATCGAGACGGTCGCGCGTCTCTGGGAGGTTTGCCCGGAATTGCAGATCGTCATCTGCTCGGCGCATTCGGATTACTCCTGGGAAGAGATGGTCGCGCGCCTGGGACACTCGGACCGGCTGGTGATTCTCAAGAAACCGTTCGATAACATCGAAGTGTTGCAACTGGCCTGCGCGTTGACCGAGAAGTGGCGGCTGTTGCAGGAAGTCAACGCGCGCCTGGAAGGGCTGGAAACCGAAGTGCGCCGGCGCACCGCCGAGCTGGAGCGGGAGATCGGCGAGCGCAAGTCGGCGGAGGAACAACTGCGCGGCAACGCGGAACGCTACCTGCGCCAGCATTCGGCGCTATCGATGCTCGCGCGCCGGGAATGGTTTCACACCGATGATTTGACGGCCGTGCTGCGGTGCATCGCCGAGACCGACGCCCAGGCGTCGCGCGTCTCGCGCATCGGCATCTGGCGTTTCAACGCGGAGCGCACGAAGCTGTTGTGTGTCGAGCTTTATGAAGCGGAGGCGCACCGCCACAGCGCGGGCATGGCGCTGGAGGTGGCGTCCTACCCGGCGTACTTCCACGCGCTGGCCACGTCCGAGGTGCTGGCCGCCGATGACGCCCGGCTGGACCCGCGCACCAGGGCTTTCACGGAACCGTACCTGGAGCCGCTGGGGATCACCTCGATGCTCGACGCGCCCATCTACATCGACGGCGTGCTCGAAGGCGTGGTGTGCCACGAGCACGTGGGCGCGTTGCGGCGCTGGACGCCCGATGAATGCACCTTCGCCGTGGCCATCGCCAATTGCGTGTCGCTGGTGATGGAGCAATGGAAGCGGCGGCAGACCGAGCAGGCGCTGGCCAACTCGCGCACCGAGCGCAGCCAGTTGGAGGAGCAATTGCGGCAGTCGCAAAAGATGGAATCCATCGGGCGGCTGGCCGGCGGTGTGGCGCACGATTTCAACAACATCCTCACGGTCATCGAGGGCCACGCCGAATTGATGCGCGGCAACAACGGCCTGGACCCGGCCCAAAGCGAGTCCATCCACGAAATCTCCCTGGCGACCGAGCGCGCGGCGGGTTTGACGCGCCAGTTGCTGACGTTCAGCCGCAAGCAGGTGTGCCATCCGAGCGACCTCGATTTGAACGACGTGGTGCTGAACATGAGCAAGATGCTCGAACGCATCCTGGGCGAGGACATTTCGTTGAGTGTGGAATGCGTGGCCAGCGCGGCGTTCATCCGCGCGGACCGCGGCATGATGGAACAGGTGTTGCTCAACCTCGCCGTCAACGCGCGCGACGCCATGCCGCAGGGCGGACGGCTGGCCGTCCGCACCGCCGTGCGCGCGGTGAATGAAACCCAGGCCAGCCTCAACACCGAGGCGCGCCCGGGACGGTTCGTGTGCCTGACGGTGAGCGACACCGGGTGCGGCATCGCGCCGGAAAACATGTCGCGCATTTTCGAGCCGTTCTTCACGACCAAGGACGTCGGCAAAGGGACGGGCCTGGGATTGGCCACGGTGTACGGGATCGTCAGGCAGCACCAGGGCTGGATCCAGGTGGACAGCCAGATGGGCAAGGGAACGACGTTCACGATCATGTTACCGGCCGTCGAAACCACGCGGCTGGCGGCGCGCAAAACCGGCGATGTTGCGCTCGTGGCCGGCGGCCACGAAACCATTCTGGTGGTGGAGGATGAGATGACCTTGCGCAACCTGGTGGCGGCGGTGTTGAAGCGACAGGGTTATCGCGTGTTGCTCGCGTCCACGGGCCGGGAGGCGCTTGAAGTCTGGCAGCGCGAGCAGCGCGACATCAAGTTGCTGCTCACCGACCTCATCATGCCCGACGGCATGAACGGCTGGGACCTGGCCACCGCGTTGCGCGCGCGGGATCCGCGCCTGAAAGTCGTGGTGACCAGCGGTTACAGCCCGGACATGACCGCCCACCAGCTCGAGGAAATGAAACAAGTGCCGTTCCTCCAAAAGCCCTATCGCCCGCGCACCCTGGTGACGCTGGTGCGGGATTGCCTGGACGGGCGGGGCGGCGGGGCGTCGAACGGTTAAAAAGGAAGATTTTTTTGGGCTGCGGTTGCAAGCGGAGCGCGACACCGCTCTGGAACGCGCTGCCGACGCAGTCCAGAAACCACGGGTTCCACCAACTGTGCAAACTCTGCAAACTCTGCAAATTATTGTTTGCAGTTTTTGCAGCAAAACTGCCGCTTCCGCCCGCTTCCGCCCGATATCGGCAGGATGCTACTTCAAGGTCAGCACCAGCCGGCGCACGTCCATGACCTGCGAGCCGGGGACGCTCAGGGCCTTGAGGGCGAGTTCGCCGCGGCCGGCTTTGAGGTCCACGGTGCCCAGGTTCAGCGGCTTGAAATCTTTCACATACGATTCGCTGCCGCGCCCGGTGCGGTCATTCTCCATCCCATACAACGGCGGGTCGTGCGCCTCGCTCACCTTGCCTTCGAGGCGCGCGCCGTTGAACGTCAGCTCAAACCGCGACCCGACGTCCGCCTTCGGGCACGTGTAATAGACCTGCACTTCATAGCGCCCGCTCGTGGCCACCTCGACGTCCCAGGTGATGCGGTCGTCGGGGCTTTTCCAATTGGTGAAGAACGAGCAGTTGGGCGCGCCCGCGCTGCGCTTGACGTTGCCGTGCGGGATGCCGTCGCGCGCGGGCAGTTGCGTGAGGGGAAATTCGCGATGGCCGACGGGGTAAGCGCGCTGGTCATCGCGCAAACCGGGCAGCAATTCCTTGCGCCAGGCATCGGCGGCTTGCGCGAGGCGTTTCGTGAGGTCGGGATGTTGCGCGGCGACGTCGCTCCGCTGGCGCGGGTCAGCGACCATGTCGAAGAGCTTGCCGTCATCGGCGAGGCGATATTGTTGCGTGCGCACGCTCACGCGGCCGCTCCAATGATTGAAGATCATGCGGTCCGGCCAGTTCTTCGCGGCGCCGAGGAGCAACGGCTTGAGGCTGACGCCATCGTGCGGCTGGCTGGGGACGGGCTTGACGCCGGCGAGGTCGGTGAGGGTGGGAAGGAGATCGATGGCGCCGGCGATTTGGGAAACGCGCGTGCCGGGTTTGATGTGGCCGGGCCAGCGCACGAGCAACGGCGAGCGCACGCCGCCTTCATCGGTGGAACCTTTGCGGCCTTTCATGCCGTCGTTCCAGCGCCAACTGTTCGGGCCGTTGTCGTTGAAATAAACGATGATGGTGTTGTCGGCGAGCTTGAGGTCATCGAGTTTCTTGAGCACGCGGCCGACGTTCCAATCAATGTTTTCGCACATCGCCAGCGCCGCGCGCGTGAACTCGAGGTCTTCGCCGTCCTTCGCCTTGGCCTTGCCCTTGGGGGCGCCCATGCTCGCGGGATCGGCGCGCAACTTGAGCGGCGCGTCCTTGAACTTGGCGAAGAATTTATCCGGCACCTGCATGGGCGAATGCGGCGTGTTGTAAGGGATGTAGCAGAAGAACGGTTTGCTCTTGTTCTTCTCGATGAACGCCATCGCGTGGTCGGTGAGGTCGTCGGTGATGTAGCCTTTGCCTTTGACGATCTTGCCGTTGTGCTCGAGTTCGGGGTCGAAGTAGCTGCCCCAATGGCCGGAGGTGAAGCCGTAGTATTCGTCGAAGCCGCGCGCGTTTGGATGATACGGATATTGCGAACCGTTGTGCCATTTGCCAAACGCGGCGGTGGCGTAGCCGGCGGCTTTGAAGGCTTGCGCGATGGTTTTTTCGTCGAGGTCCAGCCGCTCGCCGCCGGTGGAGGTGCTGTACACTCCGCCGCGCGGATGATAACGGCCGGTAAGAAATTCCGCGCGCGTGGGCGAGCAAACCGCGCAGACGAAGAACCGCTCGAAAAGCGCGCCGTCGCGCCCGAGGGAATCGACATTGGGCGTGGCGAGATTCGAGTTTCCGTGGGTGCTCAAGTCGCCCCAACCCTGGTCGTCGGAGAGGAAGACGATGATGTTGGGCGCAGCGCTGGCGCTGAAATTGCAAACGCCAAGCAGCAGAGTGCAGAGAAGCAAGAGGAGGGAATGACGAAAGAAGCCCGAGGCCCGAATGACGAAATGAAAGGGGAATTTCATGGGCGTATTTTGCCCGCACGGGTGCGATGGATGCAAGCCTGTTGGCGGGTGTTCGCGGCGCTTGCCGTGGCTGCGCGCAGGCGGTAAAGTGCCGTTATGAGCAAGGCTGACATACTTGAGGAATTACCGA
>JBFMBT010000410.1:0-4913 GCA_040754875.1 Verrucomicrobiota bacterium
GAATGATGCGTTCAGAAGACTCACCTGGTTGCTTGCATTACCGCCGCACGGAGATCACATCACAGACAATCTCCGGCGTTTGTTTCAAGAGACACGCTGCGGCTGGGCTTCGCCACAGCCGCGGTCCGAAGGCGATTGAGTTTGTGACCAGGCCGTCCTACACTGCCGTCATTCCATAACTCCGCATGAAGAAATGTTTCCTCCCGGCGCTCGCGCTGGTGGTCTTGTCGCCTTGCCTGGTTCACGCCGCCGGTTTGCGCGCGGGCGCGTTTGCCATCGATATTTCGCCCACCAACTTTCCGGTGATTGTGAACGGATCGTTCGTCGAACGCACCACGGACAAAGTGTTCGACCCGATTCATGCGCGCTGCCTGGTGCTCGACGATGGCACGACGAGGCTGGCCACCGTGGTGGTGGACAGTTGCATGGTGCCGCGCGAATTGCTCGATGAAGCCAAGGCGCTCGCGGCGAAACGGACGGGCATTCCCACTGACCGCATGCTTATTTCCTCGACGCACACGCATTCCGCACCGTCCAGCATGGCGTGCCTGGGCAGCGGCGTGGACCCGCGTTACCCGGCGCTGCTCAAAGGCAGGCTGGTCGAAGGCATTGCCGAGGCGATGGCGCGCCTGCAACCGGCCCGCGCGGGCTGGGCGGCTGCGAAAGCGCCGGAGCACACGTATTCGCGCCGCTGGATCATGCGCCCGGACAAGATGCGCGCCGACCCGTTCGGCAACACGACCGTGCGCGCGATGATGCATCCGGGCCATCAGAATCCCGATTACATCGGACCGTCCGGGCCGGTGGACGACGAGTTGTCGCTGCTCGCCTTTCAGACGCGCAACGGCAAGCCACTGGCGTTGCTGGCCAATTTCTCGATGCATTATTTCGGCGCGCCCATGGTGTCGGCGGATTATTACGGCGCGTTTTGCGAGCGCTTCAAGGCGGCGATTGGCGCGGACAAGGGGGAATTCGTCGCGATGATGTCGCAGGGCACGAGCGGCGATTTGCAATGGAAGGATTACGGTGCGCCCGCGCCGAAAACGACGATGAACGAATACGCGGACGGCCTGGTGAAGCTCGCGCAGGAGGCGTATCGCACGATCCGTTATCGCGATGATATTTCACTCGCGATGGCGGAGACGACGCTCACGCTGGGCCGGCGCACGCCCGACGCCAAACGGCTGGCGTGGGCGAAGGACCTCGTGGCGAAGCTGGGCGACCGCAAGCCGAAGACACATCCGGAGATTTACGCGCAGGAAGCGGTGTTGCTGCACCAAAACCCCACGCGCGAATTGAAGCTGCAAGCCGTGCGCATCGGCGACGCGGGCATCACAGCCATTCCCGACGAAGTGTTCAGCCTCACGGGATTGAAATTGAAGTGGCACAGCCCGTTGCAGCCGACGTTCAACATCGAACTGGCCAACGGCTCCGAAGGCTACATCCCGCCGCCGGAACAGCATCAACTCGGCGGTTACACGACGTGGCCCGCGCGCACGGCGGGACTGGAGGCGGACGCCGAACCGAAGATTGTGAACGTGGTGCTGGGCCTGCTGGAGAAGGTTTCCGGCAAGGTGCGCCGGCCGTTTGCGGAAGTGAACGGTGCGCTGCCCAGGCTGATTCTCGAGGCGCAACCGCTTGCCTATTACCGCTTCGGCGAACACAGCGGCACGCGCGTGAATGATCAGACGGAAAACAACTTCGCCGGCCTCATGGAGCCCGGCTATGCGTGGTATCTGCCGGGGCCGCAATCGCCGGCGTTCTCCCTAGGCGAGACCAATCGCGCGCCGCAGTTCGCCGGCGGCCGCATGAGCGCGCGCGTGGAACGGTTGGGCGGCACTTACACCGTGTCGCTCTGGTTCTGGAACGGACTGCCGAACAACGCGCGGCCGGTGACCGGCTACCTGTTCTCGCGCGGACCGAACGGCGACGCCCAGGCGCCCGGCGACCACCTCGGCATCGGCGGCACGCATCGCGGCGACCTGACGGGCAAACTCATTTTCTTCAACGGCAACCAGGCGAATCAAGTGCTCGCGGGCAGGACGGAGATTCCGTTGAAGACGTGGCAACACGTCGGCCTGGTGCGGGACGGTCGCAAGGTGCGCGTCTATCTCAACGGGCAATTGGAGATCGAAGGCGAGGCGGAGGCGACCATTCCGGAAACCACGCCGCAAATTTTCATCGGCGGGCGCTGTGATAATTTCGCCAACTTCGAGGGACGAATTGATGAAGTGGCGATTTATGGCCGGGCGCTGAAGCACGCCGATATTTCGACACACGCTCGGGCCGGCGTGGACAAGTGAAGGGTCGTTGGTCGTGGGTAGGAGGCGGAGTGCGAGCAACGAGATCAGTTTGGTGGTTTGAAGCTCGCCCTCACCCCCAGGAGAGGGTGAAACAGTTCCCGCGTCGGGTGAAATGCGATGCGCTCAGATTTGCCGGGCAACCCACCCCTGGCCCCTCCCAGGAGGGGAACGGTGTTTGGGTGATGGCGATGCGCAGGATATAACCACCCCTCACCCTCGGTCCCTCTCCGCGTTGAGGGGAGAGGGAAGCGCACCCCTACTAGTGAATCGTTTGGATTTTGTTGCTTCGCTGAAGTTTGAAGTTTCGCAGTTTGATGCTTCCTTATCTCCGCGCTTTCTCCGCCAGCTCCTTCACCTTCGCGATGACGGCGTCCTGCGATTGGGGCGAGAAGAAGCCGATGCCGCCGTGGATGAGGCCGCGCGTTTCGTAGCCGCCTTCGCTCAACACACGCGCGCTGGGGAGATAACCGAACACATCATTGGAATACGCCGCGATCCACAGTTGCAGCGGGCCGATCGCCTTCTCGGTGAGGTGCACGAAATCGACGACGACTTCGCCGGACAACGCCACCAGCGTCAGGTCCTTGCCAAACTGCCACACGGCGATCGGCGCGCGATAATGCGTGGGCAGCTTCTCGCCCTTGTCCAGCGCCTCCAGCATCTTGCCGGCCATCCAGGGACGCCAGCTTTGCGAGCCGGGCTGGATCATCTTCTCGATTTCAGCGCGCGGCGGCACGGGGGCCAGCGGAATGTCCACGTAATCGAATTGCAGGTTCAATGGTCCGCGCACCGGCGCGAGCTTCGTCTCCAGCACGCGCAACACTTCCTTGCCGAGCGTCTCGCCATGCTGGCGCGCCAGTTCGATGTTGCCGCGCGGATAAGGATTCGCATCGCCCGCGCAACCTTGCATGAACATGGCCTGGACGCCGGGCATCTGCTTTTGCACGTACGCCTGCGCGAAGCCCGCGTAATCGCCCGAGATGCGATAGACGTCGCCGCCGAGCGTGGTGTTGTGGCACGCGGCGCCAAAGATCACCGCGCGCAATTTGCCGTCGGGCGAACTGACCTTGAGCAAGGGCATGCTGCGGTCCGCCGGGCCGCGCGGATTGAAGCCGAGGATCACGCCTTTGTCTTTCGTGAACTCGCGGCGGTTCATGACGAAGGGCACGAAGCCGATGCCATGCGACAATTCCACCGGCTCCATCTTCGCCAGCGCCTGCTCCACCGTGGCCGCGATGCGGTCCTGCAACATCTGCGCGTACTCGCGCGTGCGCACGGACGCCTCATCCTGGATGCTGTAGGCCGAGCTGTCGCTGGCGGCGATGGCCGGGCCGGTGTGCGTGTGCGAGGAATTGACCAGCAACTGGTGGCGCTTCAAGCCGGTGCGCTGCATGATGCGCTGGAACATCGGCTCCGTGACCGCCGCGCGAAAACCGATGAGGTCCGACGTAATCCACACCGCGCGCTGGCCGTTCCGGTCTTCGAGCGCGAGCACCTTCGCGAAAAGGTCGGCTTCGACGCCCTCGGACGGTTTCTTGCGCGACGCATAACCCGCCATCGCCACGGGCGCTTCCGGCGTGATCTTCGCGGCGGCCAGGCCGGCCTTCCACTCGGCGGCCTGCGCGAGCGGCAACAAACTGCTCAACACGACGGCCACAATCAAACCATAGAATAAAATGCGCCGGCTCATATTTGTTCCTTTCTATTTTGCTGATTTCAATTCACGCAACATTTCCACGGCGGCATCCACGACGCGCTCGCCCGTGCCCGGCTCCGCGTAACTGTGCAGACCGGTCCAGGTCTGGTAGCCGCCGAGTTTGTGCGCATCCAAATCGGGCAGATAACCAATCCAATCATTCGCCAGTTCGGCCACATAGGTGTAACGAAACGGCGAGCGATTCTTGATGTCCAGGCCGAGTTTCGTGAAGAACTCCGCCGACACACCGACAATCGCCACATCGCCAATCAACATGGCCTGCACCCACGTTTCGCGTTCCTGTCCGCGCTGCGGGGCGAGGACCTGGCGTTGCGCGCGGAAGACTTCGATGGTCGATTCCGCGCGCGGGCCGGCGTATTTGCGGCAATAGGCGGACACAGCGGCGTCTTCCTTCGCTTCGTCGAAGTTACGCACCTTGAATTTGAGCGGGCGCTTGAGCGCGGCGAGCCCGGTGACTTCGCGCGGCTGCGCGTTGCCCAACGCGTCGCGCACGGTTTGCTTGAGGCGCGCGATGGCTTCATCCACCGGCGGGTCCCACCGATGCGTCGAGCCGGACGCGCCTTCCAGGAAGCTGACGGTTCCGCCAAGTTCAGTTTCCAATTCCTGCGCCGCCAGCCCGTAGAACGAAGGCGAGCGCCCGCCTTTGCGGATGCCGATGGTGTGCGTGGAATGATTGAAGAGGAGCGCGCGCAGTTTGTCGGTGGAATCACGAAATGCCAGCACGGGCAATTCCGGATCGAATGGGCCGGTGGGACGCACCAGCGTGTCGCGCGGGCCAATCCAATAAATCGAGCCGTCGGCGAGCAACCAGCGGCTGTTGTTGCCCACGGTTTTCTCTTCCGCGAGATGGAACAGAAAGCGGCAGTCGTCCACGAGTTGTGCGTTGGCTGTCT
>JBFMBT010000411.1:0-4885 GCA_040754875.1 Verrucomicrobiota bacterium
TCGAATTTGCGGAGTCGTGGCATTTCCATTCTTTGCGTTACGGGTTCGCGAAGTCGCGGTCCCCCTCACCCTGCCCTCTCCCCAAGGAGAGGGTTTTGTTGTTGCCGCTTTCGGTCGAAATCACACGCAAGACTCGCGATGCGCCCGCCTCGAACCCCTCCTGGGAGCGTCGGGAAGGAGTCATGCGATCGGGTCGTTGGCGTTGCTGCGCCCGGGGGCGGGGCGCACTTCTATTCTTTCGTCGCCACCTTGCGGGCTTTGGGCTGCGGCGCGGGTTCCGGCGCGGTGTAAAGAGTGATGCCTTTGAGCAGGTCCACGGCGCGGTCCAACTGGACGTCGCGGGTGTTCTTCACCTTTTCGCGGTCCTTTTCGTCGAGTGCTTCGAGGCCGCCGGGGGAGCGCTGGAGGAGGACGTTTTGTTCATCTTCGAGCGACATCTGCACGATGATGTCCGGCGTGATGCCCTTTTCATGAATCTGCTTGTGGCTGGGCGTGTAATATTTGGCGGTGGTGAGGCGCAGGGCCGAGCCGTCCTGCAAGGGCAGGATGCTTTGCACGGAGCCCTTGCCGAAAGTCTGTTCGCCGATGACGATGGCGCGCTTCACGTCCTGCAAGCAGCCGGCCACGATTTCCGAGGCACTGGCGCTGCCGCCATTGACGAGGACCACCATGGGCAGCTTCGTGCGCGAGTCGCGTCCGGTGGCGGTGTAAGATGATTTTTGGGATTCGGCTCGCCCTTCGGTGGAAACCACCAACTGGCCCCGCGGAAGGAATTTCTCGGCGACTTTCACCGCCTGATCGAGCAAGCCGCCGGGGTTGCCGCGCAGGTCGAGCACCACTCCGTTCATGCCCTGCTCTTCCGATTTGTCGATGGCCTTCTCGAGGTCGGAGGCGGTTTGTTCGCCGAACTGCGTCAACCGGATGTAACCGATGTTGTTTTCCATGAGCGGAAACTCGCGCTTGCCGTTGATGTCCTTGACGGTATCGACCTTGATGACCGCGCGCGTGATCTTCACTTCCTTGCGCAGGCCGGTGGTGGGACGGAGAATGGTGAGCGTCACTTCGGACCCGGGCGCGCCGCGCAGGCGTTTGACGGCGTCGTTGACGGTGAGTTTCTCGGTGCTCTTGCCGTTGATTTCGATGATGCGGTCACCCGACATGATGCCCGCCTTGAAGCCGGGCGTGTCCTCCATCGGGGCGACGACCGTGACGTAGTTGTCTTTGACGGAAATGACAATGCCCACGCCGCCGAAGACGCCTTCGGTGTCCTTGCGCAAATCGTCGTATTTGCGCGGCTCCATGAATTCGCTGTGGGGATCAAGCGTGGCGACCATGCCGCGGAGCGCGCCGTAAATGAGTTCCTGATAGGACACCTTGTCGCCATCCACGTAGTCCTGGCGGATGATTTCCATGACGCGGGCGAGCAAGGCGTAATTGGCGTAGGGGTCTTCCTTCCCGGCCGTCTGGGCGTTGCTTTGGTAGATGTGGAAGCCGACAAAAAGGTTGAGGCCCAGAACCAAAGTCAGCAGGCCGTAGGTGATGCGTTGTTTCATTCTAGTACGAGCTATGTCGCCCCAAGGTAGCTGTGCCGGAGCGAAATGGCAAGGTGATTGAGCAGAAAACGGGCCATTTTACGGGTGAAAAAGCGTTGGAGCGGTCTGCAAATTCCGCAAACTGTACTTTGCAATTCTTGCACAATTTGCGCGTTGGCAACCCGAACCGCCCGCTTCCGCCACATTCCGCCCGATAACGGCGCGAACTGCCCAAGCCTCCGCGGCGTGCGTAACGACGCGCAGAGGTTCGGAGTCCCGCCTTCAGGCGGTTGGGCGACGCCCCATTCAACAACCATGAAAATCTCCACGCGCTTCGAATTGAAACGCCTTGGCCGGCTGAAGCCGGGACTCCGAACCACCCACATTCAATCACGCCCGCCGCCACGGACCTTTCCTTTTGCGCCTTGCGCTCCCCTGCCCTGCCCGCTAATCCTGTTCGGCCATTTATGAACTACAAGATATCGCAGCGCGCGGCTTCCCTGTCACCGTCCATGACGCTGGCCATCGACTCGAAGGCCAAGCAGATGAAGGCGGAAGGGATTGACGTGGTTGGGTTCGGCGCCGGTGAACCGGATTTTGACACCCCACAACACATCAAGGACGCCTGCGCCAAGGCGTTGGCCGAGGGCTTCACCAAATACACGCCGGCAGCGGGCATCCCGGAATTGCGCCAGGCGATTGCGGAGAAGTTCAAACGCGACAACGGGCTGTCTTACAAGCCGTCGCAAATCATCGTTTCCTGCGGCGGCAAGCATTCCTGCTACAACATCATCATGGCGACGTGCGAAGAAGGCGACGAGGTCATCATCCCGGCGCCCTACTGGCTGAGCTATCCGGAGATGGTGAAGCTCGCGGGCGCAAAGCCGGTCATCCTGCCGACGACCGACAAGACGGAGTTCAAGGTCACGCCGGAACAACTGCGCGCCGCCATCACGAAGAACACGCGGCTGTTCGTGCTCAATTCGCCAAGCAATCCGACCGGCAGCATTTACACGCCGGAGGAAATCAAGGCCCTCGGCGACATCTGCGTCGAGAAGGGCGTGCTCATCATGAGCGATGAGATTTACGAGCACCTGGTCTATGACGGCGCGAAGCATGTGAGCGTGGCGAGCTTTTCGCAGGCGCATTATGAACACACGATCGTGGTGCATGGGTTCGCGAAGGCGTGGTCGATGACCGGCTGGCGGCTGGGATTCCTCGCTGCGCCGGAGCCGATCGCCAAGGCAATCGATGCCATCCAAAGCCATAGCACCAGCAATCCGACGTCGTTCGCGCAGAAAGGCGCCGTGGCGGCGTTGAACGGCCCGCAGACGCATTTGAAGAGCTGGCTGGAGGAGTTCGCCAAGCGCCGCAGTTACGCGCACAAGAAGCTCAACAGCATCCCGGGCATCACCTGCGTGAATGCGAAGGGCGCCTTCTACCTGTTCCCGAATATTTCAGGCACCGGCCTGAATTCCACCGAGTTTTGTTCGCGCCTGCTCGAACAGGAAAAAGTGGCGGCGGTGCCGGGCATTGCGTTTGGCGCGGATGAGTATCTGCGCATCAGCTACGCGACGAGCATGGCGAACATCGAGAAGGGGCTGGACCGGATGGACAAGTTTGTGCGGGGGTTGAAGAAATAGCTCGACCATCTTCACTTGAAATGCAAAAGGGGCGAGAAATCTCGCCCCTTCCGTTTTAATTGTTGTGACGCGTTTACGCGTAAAGCCCGTTGAAGCGGCCGGTGCTGTCGCCGAAGCGTGGAATCCGCACATCCATCTGGTCCAGCATGGTAAGGAACAGATTGGAGAGCGGGGTCTTCTCGACGCGGATATGGCGTCCTTGGCGGAATGTGCCGCCGGCGCGGCCCGCGACAATGACGGGCAGATCGTGGTGCCAGTGCCTGTTGCCGTCGCTGATGCCGCCGCCCAGCAGGATCATGCTGTTGTCGAGGAGTGATTTGCCATCGACGTCTTTCGTCGTGCGCAGTTTATCGAGGAAATACGCGAACTGCTGCATGTGGTAATAGTCGATCTTGGCAATCTTCGCGATTTTGTCCTTGTCGCCCTGATGATGCGAAAGCTGGTGATGGCCGTCGGTCACGCCCAAGCCCTTGTATGGACGGTTGCTGCCGTCATGCGCAATAAGGAACGTGGCCACGCGTGTGGTGTCGGTCTGGAACGCCAGCGTCATCATGTCGAACATGATGCGGATGTGGTCGGCGTTTTCCTGGGGGATGCCGACCGGTTTCGCGTAAGCGGGAAGGTCGTCCACGACGCGCTCGGCCTGTTGGATGCGCATCTCCAGTTCGCGCACAGCCGTAAGGTATTCGTCGAGCTTGCGCTGGTCGGTGGTGCCGAGTTTGCCTTTGAGACGGTTGGCGTCTTCGAGCACGAAATCGAGAATGCTCTGGTTGTAGCGCTGCCGGCGTTCGCGGGATTCCTTGGTTTCCGCCGCACCGCCACCGCCAAAGAGGCGCTCAAACACCAGGCGCGGATCCACCTCGGGAGACATGGGCGTCGTCTCGGATTTCCACGCGAGGTTGAATTGGTAGGCGCAACTGTAGCCGGAATCGCAACTGCCGGCGTTGCGGCCGCGGTCACAGCTCAGTTCCAACGAGGGAAAGCGCGTGGCGCGGCCTAGTTTTTGCGCGGCGACCTGGTCCACCGAAACGCCGAGGCGGATGTCCGCGCCGGCGGTCTTGCGGGCCTGCACGCCGGTGAGGAACGTGGCATTGGCGCGGGCGTGGTCGCCGGGGCCATCGCCGTTGGCGCGGGCTTTGTCGTGGGCAAAACCGGAGATGAGGGTGAAATCGTTTTGAAACGGCTTGAGCGGCTGGAGCGTCGGCGACAGCGCGTAGTTGGCGCCTACCTGGCGGGGCGTCCAATTTTCCATAATGACGCCGTTGGGAATATAGACGAACGCCATGCGCTTGGGCGCGGCGGCAGCGGCTCCGCCAGCGGCCGCGGCAACGGCTTTGGCAGGCGCGACCATGGCTTCCAGCGCGGGCAGCGCGATGGCGGTGCCCAAACCCCTAAGGAACGTCCTGCGAGGTATTTGCCAGCTCTTTTGCATCAGTATTATAGCTCAATTTCAGTTCGCCGATTCTGCGCGAAAGTAATCGCGAACATCCTCTCCCGCAAGCGGAAAAGACGATTTGCGTTCGATTCTTTGACGTGCTGGCGGGGCAAATAGTTACATCCGGAGGAAAATTGCGCGGGAGGAATTGAACATCGGGCGGGTCGCGGATAAATTCCGGCGCACTGTATGTCTTTGCGCAAACACGTTTTCCAACTTTCGCGGTGGCTGGCGGTTCTCGGTTTGTTGAGTGCCGCAACTTGCGCCGTGGCCCA
>JBFMBT010000412.1:0-4861 GCA_040754875.1 Verrucomicrobiota bacterium
TCCGAACCGCTTCCCTCCATTTTTCTGTCCACAATCTTTCTGTCAGCGATCCCCGGTCGCATCCCCAGCATTGACCGCGAACAAAAATCGGCCAAGCTGGAGCCATGAACACCACCTCCGCTTCGGGGCGGCGCCTTTCCCGCCGCCAATTCACCAAGGCCGCGCTCGCTTCGACTGCGCTGTTCGCGGCGCCGGCTTTTCTGCGCGGACAGAATCTCAACAGCAAGTTGAACATCGCCATGATTGGCTCGGGCGGCCGGGGCAACGCCAATCTGAAAGGCGCCGCCACGGAAAACATCGTGGCACTGTGCGATGTGAATTACGACAACCTTGAGGCCGCCGCGGCGAAACATCCGCTGGCGCGCAAGGAAGTGGACTTTCGCAAGCTGTTCGACCACGCGAAGGAGTTCGACGCCGTGATGGTGAGCACGTGCGAACACACGCATGCATTCGCGACGATGCTCGCGCTCAAGCACAAGAAGCACGTCTATTGCGAAAAGCCGCTCACGCACAATGTCTATGAGGCGCGCAAGATTCGCGAGGCGGCGGCGAATGCGGGGGTGGCCACGCAGATGGGGATTCAGATTCATGCCACGGAGAATTACCGGCGCGTGGTGGAGTTGATTCAAGACGGCGTGATTGGCCCCGTGCGCGAGGCGCATGTGTGGGTGTCGCGCGCGTGGGGCTTGCAGAGCAAGGAGGCCGCCGAACGCAACAAAGACCGTGTGTACGTCACCGAGCGGCCGACGGAATCGATGCCCGTGCCGCCCGGTTTGCATTGGGATTTGTGGCTGGGCCCCGCGCCGTTTCGCCCGTTCCACGAAGTCTATTTCCCGGGACCCAAGTGGTATCGCTGGTGGGACTTCGGCAACGGCACCATGAGCGACCTGGGTTCGCACTGGAACGACCTCTCCTTCTGGGCGCTGCAATTGAAGGCGCCGCTGACCATCGAATCGTTCGGCCCGCCGCCGCATCCGGAGATTGCGCCGGCGTCGATGCGCGCGGTGTATGAATATGGCAAACGCGGCGACCTGCCGCCGGTGCGCGTGACCTGGCACCAGGGCGAGGAAAAACCGGAAATCTGGAAGGAAAACGGCATCCCGCAATGGACCAACGGCACGCTGTTCATCGGCAGCAAGGGAATGCTGCTGTCCGATTACGGCAAACACGTGTTGCTGCCGGAAAAGGATTTCGTCGACTTCAAAGCGCCCGAGCTGCGGATGCCCAAGACGGCGAGTCATCACGCTGAATGGATCGCCGCGTGCAAGGGCGAAGGCAAGGCACTGGCCAACTTCGAGTATTCCGGCTGGCTGACCGAGGCGAATCACCTCGGCAACGTCGCCTACCGCACCGGCAAGAAACTGCAATGGGACCCGGTGAAACTGCGCGCCAAGAACGCGCCGGAGGCGGATAAATTCATCAAGCGCGAGTATCGAGAGGGATGGGTGTTATAAGGGATATGAAAACCGTCAATTACGGCGTCATCGGGCTCGGTTGGTTTGGTGAAAAGCATTGCGAAGCACTGTCGGCCATTCCGAACGTCGAGTTGCATTCGCTTTGCACGCGCAATCCGCAGCGGCTGGCGGAAGTCGCCAAAACCTTCGGCGTCAAACGCACTTTCACCAGCCACCAGGAAATGCTGGCGGACCTGGACCTGGACGCGGTGAGTGTAGTGACCATGTGGGACCAGCATGCGGTGCCCACGCTGGCCGCCCTGGCCGCGGGGAAGCATGTGTTCCTCGAAAAGCCGATGGCTTCCACGCTGGCGGATTGCGACGCCATTGTGAACGCCGCGAAGAAAGCGACGGGCTCGTTCATGGTGGGGCATATCTGCCGGTTCAACCCGCGTTACGCCGCGGCGAAACAAGAGGTTGCCGAGGGCAAGATCGGGAAAATTGTTTCCATTTACGCGCGCCGCAACATCCCGGCCTTCGTCGGCGCGCAGGTGCTGCCCAAGATCGGGCCCATCATTGGCGACGGCGTGCATGATACCGACCTGATGCTGTGGTACACCGGCGCGAAGATCGTCAGCGCCTACGCGCAGACCGTCAACGTGCGCGGGCTCAAGCATCCGGACCTCGGCTGGACGATGTACCGCTTTGACAGCGGCGCGACGGGTGTGCTGGAGGACGTGTGGTTCCTGCCGGACCGCACGCCGTTCCAGATCGATGAGCGCATGGAAATCATCGGCACCGAAGGCTCCATCCACATCCACGAGGTGCACCCGAACCTCTCGATTTGCGACAAGAACGGCTGGCGCTCGCCGGACACGACGTATTGGCCGTCACTGCACGGCGTGCGCGCCGGGGCGTTGCGCGAGGAACTGGCGTATTTCGCCAGTTGCGTGGCGCAGGGAAAACGCCCCACCGTCATCACCGCCGAAGAATCCCGCGAAGCCGTGCGCGCCTGCCTGGCCGCCGAGGAATCCGCCGCGACCGGGCGGGTGGTCAGTGTTCAGTAAACAGTGTTCAGTATTCAATGCCTTGCACCTTTTGCCCTTGGGGTATCAATTCCCCGCCGCTTCGCATTTGCTTCAACTCGGCGATGATAGGTCGCCAGTAACGACGGTCGGCGATTTGTAATTCCGCCATACGCTCTTGGATCATCGATGTGACTTGGTTCTCAATCCGTTCGGGCACATCGCGCCCGGCGATGATGTAATGGCCGAAATCTTTCAAACAGTCAGGTTCGGCTGTTTCGACAGCGTCACTTTGATCTTCGAAGAAGGCCCGCAATGCGGTAAGCGTAAATATGTTCTGCAATGCCCAGCTGTATTCTGAGGGAATCTTTGGACTCCGGGCCTCGGCGAACCAGGCAAGCACAAGATTGCTGATCACTGGATAGTCCTCCAAACGTTGTGTTTTTTTCAGTTCGACGAGTTCCTTCAGACCGATGGTGCGAAGACGCCCCCACTCAGTCTCCATCCACTTTGCTTCGTTCTGCGCTTGCTGGAAGGAACCAACACGCGGAGGAGTTCCCATGATGTCCAGGAAGACTTCTGATTTCATGTTGTGCCCCAACGTGAAATGAAATCCATGCCCGCGGGCCAGAAGTCCCGGTTTCAGCGGCGGAGTCAGCTTGTAATAGCAAGCTCCTATTTCGTGGAGTGACTGCGTGAAGCGCGTGCAATTCTCTCGAGTAGGATTGATCCAGAGATCAATGTCCTCAGAGAAGGTGGCAGCCCCATAAAGAACGGCCGCCTGTCCGCTTATCAAGAGGTAATCGACAGCGTGGCGGTCAAGGCTTTGGAAAAAGTTTGCGATCATGCACGGCGCGCAGGTTAGGCAGGCGGGATCGTAACTCCCAACTGCGGCGCAGCCGCTCGCGCGGGGAGAGCTTGCGCCAAACCGATGCCTTGTAAGGCGATTGGGCCTCGTTGAGCTTCAACGGCTCGCCCGCGTCACCGCTGTCTGGATACTTTTCGGCCACGGTACTTCCTTCTGCGATTTTCATAACGCATGTTGTCGCCGCTGGCAATGCCACAACGAGGGAGAGAAACGCGGACGCCCGTTGTGCGCGCCACATTTCTTGCATCGCACCATCGCGAATCTTGCGCTTCGTTGTCGCCCAACGCGGGAACGATTTCACCCTCTCCCCGAGGGAGAGGGCTGGGGTGAAGGGAAGGCAGCGTCATTCGACCCACGATACCAATACTGTTCATGAGAATTCTTTCATGATTTTGCCCAAACATGATTTTGCCATCCGTTCCCATCTTTCTGTCCCTTATTTTTCTGTCAGCAGCACGCCATCATATCCCGCGAGTTGCTTCTGTTCCGCGGACGTCGCCAGCACCCGCAGCGTCAGATGATAACGGCGGCTTTCGCCCGGTTGCAGGTATTGTTCCGCGCGCGGGTCCTTGTCCAGCGCCTTGCCGAGCAGGGAGCCGGAGAACGGTTCCAAGCCGGAGACATAGCTGCCGCGCGGACCGTAATGCTGCCAGTTGGCCAGGCGCGGCAATTCCCTCGCGGGATAGCTGAGCTCAAGGCCGAGTTTCAACTTCGGATTAAGCAGGCCGACATGGCAAAGGCCCTGGCGATCGGGTTCGACGTCGATGATGAGGCCGCGTTCGACGCCGCCGGTGTGTTCGGCCAGCGGTTCGGGCACGCGCTTGAGTCGCTCCATCGCGGCGGCGGGAATGGGCTGAAGCAATGATTGGCCCTTGGGCGGCGGCAGGACCCAATGCTGCGCGCGGCCGCGATAGATAAAGCGCGCGCCCGCGTCGAGCAACGGATAACCAAGGTTGCAATGGTAAAGCCAGTGATGCGCCACGCGCGTGTCGGCGCAATTGGTAACTTCGTCCTCGATGGCAATGGCCGGCTCGCCCAGACGGCAACGAATCGTGCGCCGGATTTCAAACACCGGCCCAAACATGCGCGTCACGCGGACAATCGCCGTGAGGCCCATGTCGAGCGCGCCGCGGCGTGGGTCGGGATTGGTCACGCTTTCGACGCTGGCGGGCGTGTTCGAGTAATGCCCGTGCAATGACGTTTTCACGCCGTCTTCCTCGCGCGGGCCGCCCACAGACTGTGGCCCGCACGTGGTGACGAGCCCGCCGGCCCAGCCGTGGAGCCATTCGATGCCCGTGTTATATGCGTGGCTGGGCGGCACGAGGCCGTTGGGCGAAAGATACGCGAGGCTGTGTCCATTGTGCGTGGCGTCCGTGATATCCGCGCCGCGATCCAACGCGACCGTGAAGCGGAGCCCCGAGCCCGTATCGAAGAACGCCGTGCGAACGATCAACCCGCGTTCCTCCAGCGTGCCCAGCCGGATGCCGCCGAGTTGGTGAATGTTCTCGAATTTATTAAGTGGCGGTTTCATAGCTACGTAGCGCAGGTTTCCAACCTGCTGTATCGCTGACTTC
>JBFMBT010000413.1:0-4848 GCA_040754875.1 Verrucomicrobiota bacterium
GGCGTTCACGCCGCTTCAACGCCGTCGGCCCAACCACGCTAGACTAAAGTGTCTTGCCGCCGCATGCTGAAACCGCACCAGGCATGCACTACTCTTGCAACGCCAGGCCCGGCGCGTTGTCGGCGCGCAACGGATTCACATTGAATCCACCCGCTTCCAGCTCCCGCAGCCATTCCTCAATCAACCCGAGCACCGAGCGCACGTCCAGTTGCTCGTGCCGGTCCGGATACTTCTGCAAGTTCGCCTGCGCCAGCTTGAACAGCGCCGCCGCCGGGCGCAGGCGGTTCTTCTGCAAATGCACGAACGCGCCCGCCAGTTGGATGAGCCCCTTGTAAAAGCTGTAATTCGGCCCCTGCCGGTTCCCCAGCCACAACTCCTCCAGCACATCATGCGCCTCGTAATACAGCCCTTGGTTGAAACAATCGAAATACCCGAGGTAATGCGCATCCAATACGCCGCCGCGATGGGACTCAATCAACGCCGCGATTTTCTGGCTCTTCTTGCTCATGCGCACGCCAAGGCTCACCCGCTTCAACACCTTTGTAAAGTGCCGGATAGAGAAGGGGAGAGGGACATCGCGTGCGCGCCAGCGTCTTGGAGTGCGGCAGTCCTGTGCCGCTTTGTTGCACGCCGCCAGTCAACCATGACTCCGAAGATTCCTTAATGCACTTCCAAGGTTCAAATTTGGAATTCGCACCCCCGCCGCCTCGTCACCAACCCATAATCTCATTCCCTCCCACCGCAGCTGCGACAAACCCTCTCCGTGGGGAGAGGGCAGGGGAAGACGCCATCTGGCAAACCCTGCAACCCGCTCCGTTCCCCATTTAACTCATGTAACTCATTTAACCATTCACCTCGACGTTAGTTGGGATACGCCCATTGACAACCCGCACCTCGTTCGCCACTCTCGATTTATGACGAAACCTGCTTTGGGTCGCGGGTTGAGTGCGCTCCTCGGTGGCGGCGCAACCAAGCCAGTGCCCAACCTGACGACCGCGCCCGCCGCGGCTCCGGCGCCCGCTCCCGCCGCCCCCAAGGGCGACGTCCAGCGCGTGCCGCTCAGCCGCATTCACCCGTGCCCCTTTCAGCCGCGCAAGGATTTCTCCGCCCAAGCCATCCAGGAACTGGCCGATTCCATCAAGGAAAAGGGCATCATGCAGCCGCTCATCGTGCGGCCCAAGGACGACGGCTTCGAGCTCATCGCCGGCGAGCGACGCTGGCGGGCCGCGCAAATCGCCGGCCAGGTCGATGCCCCAGTTCTCGTCCGCGACGTCGATGACCGCGGCGTGCTTGAACTGGCGCTCGTCGAAAATCTCCAGCGCGAAAATCTCAACCCCATCGAGGAAGCCCAGGGTTTCGCGCAATTGATCGAACAATTTCAGCTCACCCAGGAAGACGCCGCGGCCAAGGTCGGCAAAGGGCGCGTCGCCGTGGCCAATGCTCTGCGCCTGCTCAAGCTCGCTCCCGAGGTTCAGGCCTTTGTGCGCGATGGCCATCTCTCCGTCGGGCATGCCAAGGTCATTCTCGCGCTCAACACCCACGCCGAGCACAAGCTGGCCGCCGAGAAAATCATCAAGAACGGCCTCAACGTCCGCCAGACCGAGGATTTCGTCGCGCAGCTGCAGCATCAGCCGGATGCCGCCCCTGCGCACAAGGCCGGTTCGCGCCAGTCCGTCCTGCGCGACACCCACGTCGTGGATCTTGAGAACCGCCTCCAGGAACGCCTCGGCACCAAGGTTTCCGTCCGTTATCGCAAGGGCAAAGGGGCGGTCGAAATCCGCTTTTTTTCGGACGACGACCTGGACCGCGTGCTCCAGGCGATTGGCGTCAAAATGGATTAAGTTCGCGCCGGTCCGTTCCGCAGCAAGGTTGTCACCCATGAGCTTTGTTCCCGTCACTACCCCGGAGTTTCGCAAACAATGCGCCGACCGCCTGGCCGCCGCTCGCGCGCGCGTTCCAGCCATGGCCGCGTTCATCGGCCTCGACGGCTTCGTCGATGAAATCATCCACGTCGTGGACAAGCGCAAGGACGCCGAATCCTTCAAGCGCCTGCCCACCATCGCGAGCCTGGCCGAGCGACTGGCCTCCGCCGCCGGCAAAAGCACGAACATCGAGCTGGTCAAGGAACGCGTGAAGCTCGGCGGCAACGGCCCCATCATGGCCAACGCGCTCGCCGTCGCCGGGCTCAAGGTCACGTATGTTGGTGCGCTCGGTTTTCCCGCAGTCCATCCCGTTTTTGAGGACCTGGGCAAACGCGCCGAAGTCCACTCCGTCGCCGAGGCCGCCCATACCGATGCGCTGGAATTTGAGGACGGCAAGTTGATGCTCGGCAAAATGACGCCGCTCAACGAACTGACCTGGCCCAACATTCAGGCGCGCTTCGGCCGCGATCGGTTCGCGGAGAAACTTGCGTCCGCCGACCTCGTCGGCTTCGTGAACTGGACCATGGTCCCGTACATGAGCGACATCTGGGAGGCGTTGCTCAAGGAGCTTTGCCCCGGCTTGCGCGGTCCGAAGCGTAAATTGTTTTTCGACCTCGCTGATCCCGAGAAACGCACGCAGGAGGACATCTTGCGCGCCTTGAAACTCATCGAGCAGTTCAGCCGCTACTTCAACGTCATTCTTGGGTTGAACGAGCGCGAAGCCTTCCTCATCGGCCGCACCCTCGGCGTGAATCGTTCGGATCATTCGCCCGACGGCGTGGCCCAGCTCGCCTTGGAAATCCATCGTCACGTTCCCGTGGACACGCTGGCGGTGCATCCGGTCACCTACGCGCTGGCCGTCAGCAAGGGCACAGCCGTGCTCGTCGCCGGCCCGCACATTGCGAAGCCCGCCATCACCACCGGCGCGGGTGACCACTTTAACGCGGGTTTCTGCCTCGCCAAGCTCCTCGGCCTGCCCAACGACTTGTGCGTTCTCACTGGCGTCTGCACCAGCGGCTTCTACGTCCAGAACGCCCGTACACCCAATCTCGACGACCTCATCGGTTTTCTCACCAACTGGCCGGTTAAATAGCGCGAACGCCCGCCCGCGCGAACCGGGAAAATGCCATTTCCATTTGCGGACAGCCGCGCTAACTTGATGCGTCCGCTGGAAGCCCTGTCGCACGTTTATGATTGATGATACGCTGGCCAAAATCGAAGACCGCATCCGCAACTCCGGCTCCATCGCGCCCGAGCGGCGCGAGGAATTGTTGACCCTGGTGTCGAAATTGAAAGGGGAGGTCAACGACCTCTCGAAAACCCATTCCGAGGAAGCCCAAAGCATCGCGGGGTTTACCGGCGTCAGCGCGCACGAGGCCACCCGGCAGGAACCGAACCCCGAGTTGCTCAAGGTTTCGATCAAAGGCCTTCAGGCGTCGGTCGATGGCTTTGAAAAATCGCACCCCAAACTCGTGCGCATCGTCGATTCCATCTGCCAGACCTTGTCCAATCTGGGAATCTGAACGAGCCCCCCGCGGCCGGCGCGCTTCCGCCTTCCTCCGTCGCGCAATCTTCAGCCAAACTGCTCCGACACTCGGCAGATGCTCGGCCGCCGTTAAACCAAATTCGACATAACCATCACACCAAAAGCCACTTAGCTACTCTTTCGCCTTCCCCGGCCAATGCGGGTTTTCCGTCCTCGCACTTTTCAGGTACGACTCAATTTTGGCCACCACCTCCGGGTTGAACTTGGCCACGTCATTCCGTTCCCCCGGATCAGATTTCAAATTGTAAACTTCCAGCGATTTGTCCAATCCATGCCGCACCCCTTTCCAATCACCCATCCGCACCGCCTGGTGAAATCCGCCTTCATGAAATTCCCAATACAGAAATTCATGCGGCTTCTGCTCCCGTCCCAACAAGGCCGGCAGAACGGATTGCCCGTCAATATTTTTCGACGGCAACGTCCCCGCCAGGTCCGCCGCCGTCGGCAAGAAATCCCAAAAAGCCCAGGGAAAATCACTCGTCGTCCCCGCCGGGATGACGCCCGGCCAGCGCACAATCATCGGCACACGAATCCCGCCTTCGTACAAGTCCCGCTTCATCCCGCGCAACGCCCCCGACGCGTTGAAAAAGCTCGGATCATTTCCGCCCGCCTTGTGCGGGCCGTTGTCGCTGCTGAAGAAAATGATCGTCTTGTCATCCAGCTTTCGTTGTTTGAGGGAATCCAGAATTCTGCCCACATCCGCATCCAGCCGCGTGATCATAGCCGCCTTGTTCTTCTCCACCTGTGGCCACGATTCGCTTGTGTAGGGCGCGTCCGACGGCACTTCCATTCCGTTGCCGGTGTCCTTTGCCAGCTTCGTATGCGCGTGCGGAATGGTGTAGGGCAGATAGAGAAAGAACCTCCGCTCCGGTTGCGCCACATCCGGCCCATAAACACGAATGAAATTCAGCGCGGTCTTCGTGAAAAAATCATGACTGTAAACTCCCTTCCGCCCGCCGGTATTTTCCTGCACGGTGAACCGCTTGTCATTTCGCCACAAGTGATCGGGGTAATAATTGTGCGCGTGCGTCTGGTCCAGGTAGCCGAACCATTCATCGAATCCTTTGCGATTGGGCGTGCCTGTCGAATCCTCCAATCCCAGTCCCCATTTGCCGAAAATACCGCTCACGTACCCAGCCTTCTTCAACACCTCCGCCACCGTCGTGTCCTCGGGCCGCAAGGCCACCTTGCTGTTCCCGCGAATAAAGGTGTGCCCCGTATGCTGCCCCGTCATCAGTGTGGACCGCGACGGCGCGCAAACCGTGCTGCCCGAGTAGCATTGCGTGAAGCGAATCCCCTCCGCCGCCAGCCGGTCGAGATTCGGCGTCTTGATCTTCTGTTGGCCGTAACAACCCACTTCGCCGTAACCCAAATCATCCG
>JBFMBT010000414.1:0-4819 GCA_040754875.1 Verrucomicrobiota bacterium
AGAGAATTCCCTTTTTCATATACTTTGGCAGTTAGGAACAAAATAATACTTTCCCCCCATCTGTCCAGCGCAAACGATTCAGTTCAACCACCAATGGACACGAATGAACGCGGCGCGCCAGGCGGAGCGCGGCGTTTACGCCGCTTCAACGCCAAAGCCAGATAGTGAGCTTAAATCCACTTCCAACGCGGTCGAACCAGCCACGTTGAAGCGGGCTAAAGCCCGCGCCCCATCGCCCGGCAGCGGGGACTGGACAATTGAAAGCGCGCGGCCTAGCGTTTGCGGAAATTCAACCTGATTATTCACCATGGGCTTGCTGCAAAATGTGATGGGCAATGTGACGGAGTTGCCGGTCGAAAAGGCGCAGAAGGAGTTTGCGCCGGTGCTGGCGAAGGGCGAAAGCGTGGTCAAGGCCTTCAACTTGTTCCGCGACCGCATCGTGATGACCAACTCGCGCCTCATCACGGTGGACAAACAGGGCGTCACCGGAACCCGCCAGACGATGCTGTCCATTCCGTATTCGTCGATCATCAAATTCGCCAAGGAAAGCGCCGGCCTGTTCGACCTGGACGCCGAGTTGCGCATCTGGGTGAAGGACGAAGCGGAGCCGCTGAAGTGGCAGTTCTCGCGCGGCGTGGACATCAACGAGGTGTACCGCGTGCTGGGGGAACATGTCATTGCCAAGTGAGTTAAATCGTTAAATCGTTAAATCGTTAAATCGTTGAAGCGTTGAAGCGTTGAATCGTTGAAGCGTGAGGCAGAATTCAGATTTCAAGGGCGAGGTGGGTGAGGGCGGGGTTGATAGCCGAGAGCCGAGGGCAAAATGGCAAATAGATGAAATGATGAGTATGAGCAGGACGATGTGGTGAACTTGATTTCCAATCGGATATTGTGGGTGACGCGCGCGTTGCTGGTGGTCGCGGCCGCGATGGCGGGCGTGTTGCTGTGGATCGCCCACGGCGGAACGGTGGCCGGTTGCGGGCCGAAATCCAGTTGCGAAGATGTCCTGTTGAGCCGGTGGTCGGAATGGCAGGGCATCCCCGTGTCGGCGATTGCGCTGGCCGCCTATCTGGGTTTGCTGGCCGCCACATTTGGATTGTCCGGTGAACCCGCGGCGCGGCGCACGCGGATAAGCTGGGCGGCGGCCGGTTTCTTTTCCATCGCGATTCTGCTGACGGCGGGCTGGTTCGTGTTGTTGCAGGTGTTGCTGCTCAAGCGGGTGTGCCCGTTTTGCATGGGGGCGCATGTCAGCGGCGGGCTGGCCGCCGCGATCTTGTTGTGGAAGGGGCCTTACGTGCAGGCCATGCTCGGGCAGGAAGGAATTTCATTGCCGGGTTTCGTGTGGGGCGTGGTGAAACACCCGCCCGTGTTGCTGGGCCTGGTCGCCGCCGTGGTCCTCATGGCCGGCCAGCGGCAACCGAAAGATCCCGGCTACAAGACCGGCCCGCTGCCCTGGGCCGAGGACATCGAGGCGGATGCAGCCGGGCGGCGGACGTTCTCTTTTCATTACAAACGCTACCATTCCAGGCCGGGCGAGGACCCGTTGCTCGGGGAGGAAAACGCCCCGTTGCTGGCGGCGTTGTTCTTTGACTTCACCTGCCCGCAATGCCGGTTGATGCACCATCACCTGGAGGAAATCCGCTGGAAGGTCGGCCACCGGATGGCAGTCATCTGCCTGCCGGTGCCGCTGGACCGGAATTGCAATCCCATGGTCGAAAAAACCCAGCGCGAACACGTCAACGCCTGCGAACTGGCGCGCCTGGGCCTGGCCGTGTGGCGCGCCGCGCCGGAAAAATACCCCGAGTTCGACCGCTGGATGTTCAACTCGCCCAAGCCGCCGCCGCTCGAAGAAGCGCGCACCTATGCCGGACAACTGGCGGGCGCCGAGGCGCTGGCCAAGGCGCTGGCCGATGGAACCATCGACAAGCAAATCGCGCGCAACGTGGCCATCTACCGTGAAACGGTGAAGCGCACCAAGATGGATGAATTGCCGCAGATGTTCGTCGGCGGCGATGTCGTCGTGGGCGCGCCGGCGCACGCCTCCGAACTGGTCGCTTACTTCGAGCAACTGATCCGTAACGTCGAGGCGCAACAGTGAGATTCTTAACCACAGATGGACGCGGATGGACACGGATAAAAACTCTGCGCCCTCCGTTTCTTTGCGGTGAATCGGCGCGTGTCATTTCCACCGCAGCGGAACGAAGCGCGCAAAGGCATTGGAGCTTTGTGCTTCTCTGAAGTTTGGATTCTGAAGTTTTAATCCGTGTTCATCGGTGTCCATCCGTGGTTAAAAACTCCGAACGAACTGCAACGTCGAGGCGCAACAGTAACGCCTCCCCCTACTCAATCGCCGCGCGCATGGAGGAGAAGAGGTTCTTGCCGGATTCCACCGTGACCGGTTGCTTCGCTTTTTCGTCGGCGTGCTCGACGAGTTCCTCGGGCAGTTCCTTCAGAAAGCACGAGGGATGGCAGGGCATGGGCTGCCCGTAACGCTTGCGGCTCTCGCAATGGCTGATGGTCAGTGTCTCCTGCGCGCGCGTGATGGCGACGTAGAAGAGGCGGCGCTCTTCGTCGAGCGTGCCTTCGACCTTCGAGCGCGAGTGCGGGAGCAAACCTTCCTCCAGGCCGACGACATAGACGTGGGGAAATTCAAGGCCCTTGCAACTGTGCATCGTGATGAGCGTGACGGCGTCGCCGGCGGATTCCTTTTCCTCGGCGCGCTCGCTGTCGAGCGTGACGTCTTCCAGAAAATGCTGGAGGCGCTCGGCGGGCGTGGCGCCTTCAGTGCCTTCGTCGAGCGTGGCGATGAGGTCCTTCAAATTGCGCACGCGGTTTTCGCCCGCTTCGGGATCCTTCTCGGAGCGGCGCAGTTCGTTGATGTAACCGGTGTCGGCCAGCATGCGCTCGGCCCATTGGGTGAGGGAAAACGCGCCTTCGCTCTTCAACGGCGCGCGCGTGGCCTCGATGAAATGGACAAATTCAGCAATGCTCTCGCGCGTCTTGGCGAAGAACGAGGCCTGCACGTCCGTGTGCTTCATCGCGGTGAAGACCGAGCAATGCCGTTCCTGGCTGGCGTGCAGCAGGCGCTCCATGGTGAGGTCGCTCAGGCCGCGCGCGGGGACGTTCGCGATGCGCAACAGGCTGATGTCGTCATGCGGGTTGAGGAACATCTTGAGGTAAGCCAGGAAATCCTTCACCTCGCGGCGGTCGAAGAAGCTTTGGCCGCCGATGAGATGATAACGCACGCCGGCGTGGCGCAGGGCGGTTTCAATTGGACGCGACTGGATGTTCGTGCGGAAAAGGATCGCCTGCGCGCCCCACGGGATGCGGCGGGCCATGCGCGCGTATTCGATTTCCTCGACGACCGTGCGCGCCTCGGCTTCGTCGTTTTCAAAGGTGTGCAGCGTGATCTTGGGCCCCTGCCCTTTCTGCGACCAGAGCTGTTTGCCGCGGCGGCGGGGGTTGTGCTTGATGACGGCGTTGGCGGCGGTGAGGATGGTGTTGGTGGAGCGGTAATTTTGTTCGAGCTTGACGACCTTGACCTCGGGAAAATGCTTTTCCAGCTCGAGCAGATTGGCGACCTCCGCGCCGCGCCAGCCGTAGATGCTCTGGTCGTCATCGCCGACGACGCAGAAGTTTCGATGCTGCTCGGTGAGCGAGTGGACAAGCTGGAACTGCGAGGCGTTGGTGTCCTGGTATTCGTCCACCATGACGTAACGATATTTGGCGCGGCAGGCCTCAAGGACGTCAGGATGCTCGGCGAACAGTTTCAACGTGAGCAGGATGAGGTCGTCGAAATCGACGGCATTGCAGGCGCGCAAGGCGGATTCGTAATGCTTGCGGATGTGCTCGGCCATGGCGCGAATGCCTTCGTCGGCAAAGGCCGCGGCATTGGCGCCGCCGTTCTTGAACCGGCTGAGCATGGACAATATTGCGCCGGGATCGGTCTTCTCGCCCTTGGCGGAAAAGCGGCTGAGGATTTTCTTGATGGCGCCGAGCTGCTCGGTCTCGCTGTAGATGACGAAATTGCGCTTGTAGCCGAGGCGTTCGATATACTGGCGCAGGATGCGCACGCACAACGAGTGGAACGTGGCAATGGTCGGTTTCTCGGGCTTTTCGCCGTCGCGCGCGCGCGGCCGGGGAATGAGTTTGCCGACGCGTTCCTGCATTTCGCGCGCGGCCTTGTTGGTGAAGGTGACGGCCAGGATGTTGCCCGGCGCGATGCCGCGCTCGATCATGTGCGCGATGCGAAACGTGATGACGCGCGTCTTGCCCGTGCCGGCGCCGGCCAGGATGAGCACCGGGCCCTTGACGGTCACGACCGCTTCGCGTTGCTGCGGATTGAGCGAATTCAAATTCAACATCGCGCGCGGAGTTTAGTGCGCGCGAACGCCATGAAAAGAGTTAAGTGACGAAAAACGCGCGCCCGGCGTCGCTCCCCTCCTCCGGAGGGGCTGGGGGTGGGTTCCGCGACGTGGGAAAACAGAACGGGGAAATTCACGACGAGCGCGCGGTGCGATTTTCCAATGCCGGGTTTGCCATGCGCAACCAAACGCACCCTGCCCCCTCCCGGGAGGGGAACTGGCCGCAGTGTGTTCCTGTGAACCGGATTTGTCCACCCGGCCCGGCGTTGCTCCCCTCCTCCGGAGGGGCTGGGGGTGGGTTCCGCGACGTGGGAAAACAGAACGGGGAAATTCACGACGAGCGCGCGGTGCGAATTTCCAATGCCGGGTTTGCCACGCGCAACCAACCCACCCCTGACCCCTCCCCGGAGGGGAACCGGATTTGTCCACCCGGCCCGGCACGTCCGGCGTTGCTC
>JBFMBT010000415.1:0-4798 GCA_040754875.1 Verrucomicrobiota bacterium
CGGGCGCCGGTGCGGCGGGCGGCTTCGGTTTCAGCCGTTGCTCGGCGAAGAAATTCTGGAGCAACGCGCGGCATTCCTCGGCGCGCACCCCGTTGGTGATCACGCAGCGATGGTTCAAGGTCGGGAATTGCAGCAGATTCAGCGCACTGCCCGCGGCGCCCCCCTTGGGGTCGCTCACGCCAAACACGACGCGTGCCAGCCGTGCGTGAACAATCGCCCCCGCGCACATGGGGCACGGCTCCTTCGTCACGTAGAGCGTGCAATCAGTCAACCGCCAGTCGCCCACGGCATCCTCCGCCTGGGTGATGGCGAGCATCTCGGCATGGGCCGTGGCGTCCTTGAGGGTTTCCACCTGGTTGAACGCGCGCGCAATGACCCGCCCCTCGCGCACGATGACCGCGCCCACCGGCACTTCGTCGGCGGCGTACGCGCGCGCGGCCTGGCGCAATGCCTCGCCCATGAAATAATGGTCGCTCTGCAAATCGATGATGGGATCTTCGCTCATATCAGATTGCGGGCATGCGCATTCCCGGCATGGCTTCCTCCACGGTCCAGTCGTTGCGGCCATCGGCGTGGCAATGACAGTGCGCCGCAAAAAATCCACCGCGATGCTCCCAGAACAACGGCCAGATGCGCTCGCGGTCCGTTTGCGGCAGCGCGAGATAGTCGAGTTCGCGGCGCGCAAAAAACTGAAAACGCCCTTCGTCGTGCGGTTCCGGCGCGGCGTTCAACCGCGGTTTGACCTCGAACAAAAACATCAGCCAGTGCGCCTGTCCCTGGTAGCCGTGTTCGCTGATGAGGCCCGCCAGATGCAGGTCCGCCGGCGTCAACGCCAGGCCCATTTCCTCGCGCGCCTCGCGGCAGGCACAGGCGTAGGGCGATTCGCCGGTGTTCGTCTTGAGCTTGCCGCCGCAGGGGCTCCACAGCCCTTGGTTGGGTTCCTTGGCGCGCTCCAGGAGCAGCACGTCGTCCGCCGCGTTGAAGCAGTAGAGCAAGGTCGAGATTCTGTACGGCAAACTCACGCCCGCCAGTGAAGTGAGAAACGGTGGCCGGCTCAATAGCAAAACGTGGCGCGGCGAGAGCGCGCGACCGGCGGCGCGGGTTCAAACCCAACAACTTATGCGCGCGAATTGCGAAACCAGTCGGTCCGCCGCCGCGTCTATACCCCTGAATTACCCCATGGTAACCGCGCCGTTCAGGATTGCCAAGCACGTTGAAAAAGGCTTATGCTTAATTCCTTGAAAGCATTCCTCCGGCCACGGACGCCATGGAATAGCAAATACCATCGGCGAGTCCCCAAAATTTGGGGCGGTGGAACGATTGGAAATAGTAAATGAAGCACAGGGAATCTGGTCACCAGATTAACACGGGGATAAAGCGGACGTTTTTTCCGGCCATCGCCTTGATGGACCGGCTCAAGTATCCGCGCAAGGTAGCTGTTATCTGCATCTTGCTGACGGTCCCGCTGGGCGTGGTGATGCTGAAGTTGATCGACGGGTTGAACGAGAAAATCAGCTTCACCGAAACCGAAATTGCCGGCAACACCTACCTCGCCCCCGTGCGCCTGCTCTACGAGAACGCCCTCGAGTTCCGTGTGCTCGCACACGAACACGCCTCAAAAGCCGCCGACCGCGCCGCCGAGTTGCAAACGCTCCGGACAAAAATCGACAATAATTTCGTTTCCCTCAAGGTGGTTGAGGATGCCTACGGTGCGACCTTCAAGAACGCAACCAAACGGCCCTACGATGCGCTCCAGGAAACTTGGGCGCGCCTGACCAACGGCTTGTTCAACGGCATCGTCGAGGTTCCCACCAACGCCGCGCCCGAACCGGGCGTCCTTGGCAATGTCGATGCCGACCCGGCCAGCCAGTTGTTGCGGCAGATCCGCATCCTTCAAGCGCGCGTGGGCGAGTCCTCGCGGCTGGTCATCGACCCGAATCTCGACACGTATTATCTGATGGATGCGTTGCTCAACCGCATCCCGGAAAGCCAGTACCTGCTCACCCAACTCCGTTCCCAGGTGCCGGATGCCGCGCGAACGGGCGACATTGATCCGCTGGGCACGCTGCATTTCCTGCTCGAAAGCGATGTCGAAGCCACCAAAAACCGGGTGCGCGAGGCCTTCCAGAGCAACCCGAAGGAGGCCGTCGAACCCCAGCTCGCCAACGCGCTGGGAGACTACTTGGCCTCCATGGACAGCGTGCTGCGCTCGGTCAAAAACAACGTCATTGGCGCCGTCAAAATGCGCCGCAAAGTCGCTCCCAAGGATCTGGCCGATCTGGCGGTGGCGGAGCTAAACGCCCACAAGGCCAGCTTCGTGCTGTGGGACCGGTCCACGATTGAATTGCACTCGCGGCTGCAGGCGCGCATCGTCCAATACACGAAGGATAAATTCATCATCAGCAGTTCGTCGCTCACGGCGCTGTTGATCGTGGTTTATTTCATGGTCGGTTTCTATTACTCGGCCCAGGCCCGGGCAGTGCACGATTCGCAGGGACGCCTGCTTTACTACGCGGAGGGCACCATCAAGGAAATCGAAGACCGCCGCCACCGGGAAGAACAAAACCGCCTGCTCCAAGCAATGACCCAGGCCATCGGTGAGACGCATGGTTTCCAAGCCTCGCTCGGCGCGGCGCTCAAGCATATCTGCACCGCCACCGAATGGGAATATGGCGAGGTCTGGATTCCGCAGCCCGACGGTTCCGCGCTGCAACTCAGCCCCATCTGGTACAGTTCCATCAAGAGCCTGGATATCAGCCGGCCGGTGAACAACGCGCCGTTGACCGCGCCGGGGCAGGGCCTGGCCGGGCGCGTCTGGAACACCCGCACGCCGGAAGTGTGCCGCCTGCCGCGCGAGCATGCCACCGGCGAACCCAAACCCGGCGAGCCGATCGTCCAGCCGCATTTGAAGGGCGCTTTCGGCCTGCCTATCGAGGCCAACGAACAGGTGCTTGCCGTCATGGTTTTCTACCTCGACGACCCGTCGCAGGAAGATCCGTGGGTGTTCGACCTCGTCTCCAATGTCTCCAGCCAGCTCAGCCTGATGATCCAGCGCAAGCTGGCCGAGGAAGAAATGCAGCGCGCCAAGGAAGCGGCCGAGGACGCCAGCCGTGTCAAGAGCCAGTTCCTCGCCAACATGAGCCATGAACTGCGCACGCCGCTCAACGCCATCATCGGTTACAGCGAAATGCTCGCGGAAGATTCGGAGGACATCGGCTGTCCCGAGATCATGCCCGACCTTTCCAAGATCAATAACGCGGGCAAACATCTCCTGGAGGTCATCAACGAAATCCTCGACATCTCCAAAATCGAAGCCGGCAAGATGGATGTTCACCGCGAGACGTTTGACATCTCCGCGATGGTCAACGAAGTCGTCGCCACCATCCAGCCGCTCGTGCTCAAGCGCAACAACAAGCTCGACATCAAGGCCGGCGCCGACCTCGGCTCCATGTGGTCGGACCTCACCAAGGTGCGCCAGAGCCTCTTCAACCTGCTGAGCAACGCCGCCAAGTTCACCGAGAACGGCACCATCACCCTCTCGGTCCGGCGCGTCGATGAACGCGGCCAGGATTGGATCATTTACGAAGTCGCCGATTCGGGCATCGGCATGACCGCCGAGCAAATGGACAAGATTTTCCGCGCGTTCGTCCAGGCCGACGCCACCACCACGCGCAAATACGGCGGCACCGGCCTCGGCCTCGCCATTACCAAGCACTTCTGCCACATGATGGGCGGCGATGTCTCCGTCGAAAGCGAACTGGGCAAGGGCACCAGGTTTACCATCAGACTGCCGGCCGAAGTCCTCGACACCCGCACCATCGAACCGGCCATCGTCGAGGCGCCTTCCGACGACCCCACCAAGGCCAAGCACATCGTGCTGGCCATCGACGACGACCCCGTGTCGCGCGATTTGATGAAGCGCTTCCTGCACAAGGAAGGTTTCCAGGTCGTCAGCGCGCAGAACGGCCAGGAAGGCTTGCGCATGGCCAAGGAATTGCGGCCCATCGCCATCACGCTGGATGTGTTGATGCCCGGCATGGACGGCTGGGCGGTGCTCTCCCAGTTGAAGGCGGACCCCGAGCTGGCCGATATTCCCGTCATCATGCTCACGATGATGGACGAGAAAAACATGGGCATGGCGCTGGGCGCCTCGGCTTACATGACCAAGCCGATCGACAAGGAAAAGATGCTGGAATTGCTCAACCGATTCCGCGACGAGGCCGCCCGCCGTTACGTACTGGTCGTCGAGGACGACCGCATGACGCGCGAGTTGATCCGCCTGGCGTTGGAGCGGCAGGGTCTGAAGGTGACGCTGGCCGAAAACGGCCGCGTGGCGCTGCCGATTGTCGCCGAGCGCAAGCCGCTGTTCATTGTGCTCGATTTGAGCATGCCCGAAATGAACGGCTACGATTTTCTGAAGGAGATGCGCAAGCTCGAGAACGGGCAGTCCGTGCCCGTGGTCGTGCTCACCGCCGGCGAACTCAGTGAGGAGGAACGACGCAAGTTGAATGGGGACGTGCGCGGCATCGTGCAAAAAGGCTCCAAGCGGCCCGACGAGTTGTCCCGTGAAATCCGGGCCCTCGCCGCCGCCACCGTGGCGGCCGAACCGGTGGGAACCAACGGCACGAACCAGACCGAGAAATCCACCCAACCCATGAGCGTCTAAGGAATAATACTCCATGCCCAAAATCCTCCTTGTCGAAGACAACGAGATGAATCGCGATATGCTCTCCCGCCGGCTCGAACGCAAAGGCTTTCAAATCCTCATCGCCGAGGACGGCGCGCAGGGCGTGGAATT
>JBFMBT010000416.1:0-4774 GCA_040754875.1 Verrucomicrobiota bacterium
CTACTTGATTCGGTTCCGAAATAAATTATAATCCCCACCATGAATTCCCCCGGACCGGATTCGCGCCCCTTGCGGCCCGCCGTTGTTCCCGCGCACCTGGATGACCTACCGTTCCATCTCGCGTCGCTGCATTACGGGTTTCGCTCGTTGATCGAGCGGTTGCGGCTGGACACCAGCCTGCACACGAAGGTGCGGCCGGGCATGGCCAGCATCTTCTTCGCGCTGTGCGAGGAGGACAATTGCATCATCAAACGGCTCGTCCAGCGCCTGCGCATTCCCAACGCCACCCTCACCGGCCTGCTCGACGCCATGGAGCACGACGGCCTCATCGAGCGCAGCCCCTGCCCCGATGACGGCCGGGCGTTTCGCGTGCGGCTCACACCGTTCGCGCGCTCGCTCGAAGCCGGCATGCGCCAGCGGCACAATCGCGCGATGGAAATCCTTCAGGCCGGCCTGGGCGACGCCGAAGTCAACGAACTGCGCCGCCTGCTGGGCCGCGTGCTCGCGAATCTGCACGCTGACGAAGAACGCTCACGCAAGGCGCTGCGGAGCGAACGCGCCAAACTGCGCGCCCAGCGCTTCGCGCGCCAACGCCGCGGCAAGCCCACGAAACGACGCAAATGAGCACGCAAATAAATCCCTCAACGTGGAGAGGGACCGAGGGTGAGGGGTGGGCAAACCCAGCGCGTCGCCATCACCCACTTCCAATCATACCTATGAAAACGATGCGACTTTTGTTCGTGTTCACCGTTCTGGCGTGCGCCGGAGCAGTTCATTCGTTCGCCCAGGAAAAAGCGAAGCGCCCCACCGTCCCGCCCGCGCGCGTTCCCGAGGGCGTGAAGGCTCATCGCGATCTTGAATACGTCGCCAACGGCCACGAGCGCCACAAGCTCGACCTCTACGTTCCCGAGAAAGCGGATGGCCCGTTGCCGTTGCTCATCTGGATTCACGGCGGCGGCTGGCAGAATGGCAGCAAGGACGGCTGCCCGCCGTTGCGCGGCGGCTACACCGAGCGTGGTTACGCCGTGGCGAGCATCAATTATCGACTGAGCGGCCACGCCACGTTCCCCGCGCAAATCGAGGATTGCAAGGCCGCCATCCGCTGGCTGCGCGCGCATGCCAGACAATACAACCTAGACCCTCAACGCTTCGGCGTCTGGGGCAGTTCCGCTGGCGGCCATCTCGTCGCACTGGTCGGCACCAGCGGCGACGTGAAGGAGTTCGATGTCGGCGCGCACCTCGACCAATCCAGCCGCGTGCAGGCGGTGTGCGATTATTACGGGCCCACCGACTTCACCGTGTTCGTCACCACGCCCGGTTACGAAAGCCACGCGGGCGCGCAGTCGCCGGAAGCAAAATTGATCGGCGGCGCGGTGATGGAGAACAAGGACAAGGCCGCGCGCGTGAATCCCATCACCTTCGTGACGAAGGACGATCCGCCGTTCCTCATCGTGCACGGCGACAAGGACCCGACCGTGCCCCTCAACCAAAGCCAGTTGCTCTTTGCCGCATTGAAGAAGGCGGGCGTGAGCGCGCGTTTCCACACGATCAAAGGCGCGGGCCACGGCGGGCCGGGCTTCAGCCAGCCGGAAATCGAAACCATGGTCCGTGATTTCTTCGAGGCACGTTTGAAAAACAAATCCTCCGCCATCGAAGCAGCCACCTCCGAAAGCACCGCGACGGCGAATCCGCAGGCGCCCGCCGCGCCGCCCGGCACGCAACGTCCCGGCATTTCGTTCGATGCCGTGCTCGGCCGCAACGATGCCAACAAGGACGGCAAATTGTCGCGCGACGAATTCCCCGCCGGCCCGCAGTTGTTCGAACGGCTCGATGCGAACAAAGACGGCTTCGTCACGCGCGAAGAACACGAGCGCGCCTTTCCCGGACGCGCGCCCGCACCGCAACCGCAAAACAACCGGTCGCCACCCGCAGAGCCGAAGCGTTCGTCAGCCTTGCCCGCCAGCGGCCTGCTTTACTTCGCTTCCTACCAGCAGCGCGACAATCCAGCCCCCGCCAGTAATCCGCACCTCGTCGGCGCGCTGTTCACCATTTACTGGAGCGACGTCGAGAAACAGCCGGGCGTCTTCGACTGGAGCGCGCTGGATCGCCGCATCGCCGTGTGGACGGGCGCGGGCAAGCGCGTCGCCTTGCGCATCATGTGGTCTTCCAGTGGCAACTGGCCCGAACCGGCCGCCAAACATCCCACGCCGCAATTCGTGCTCGCTGCCGGCGCGGTCACGGTGCGTTCCGAGTCGTCGAAGACCGACATCCCGCTGGCGTGGGACCCGGTTTACCGGAAGCACGCGCAACGCTTTCTGCGCGAAGTGGCGCGCAAGTTCGATGGCGACCCCAACGTGCTGTTCATCGATGTCACACCCGGCGCGGAAACCAATCCCTATCGCTTCCGCCGCATCAACGTGGCCGAGCCCGGGTTCAAACAACGCTTTCTCAACGCCGCCGCCAGCGATGGCCGCAAATATTCGCACGAACTCTGGCTCGAAACCGTGAAGCAGGGCGTGGACGACGCGAAGGCCGCGTTCGCGAAATCGCCGCTGCTCGTCACGTTGAACGTCGGCAGCCTCGACGGCCCCGAGCAATTCCGCGCCATCGGCGACCACTGCGTGAGCCGCGGTTGTTACGTGGGCCAGAACGGATTGAACGCGCGCAGTTACGACACCGACAGCCCGCGCAAGACCGCCTTTCTTGAATGGAGCAGCCAGACGCAATTCTATTTTGAAACGGTGGATGCCTCCGGCGGCAACACCGGTTCGCTGATGGACATCATGAAGGCCGCCGAACGCGTCGGCTGCGATTTCCTCGGCGTCTATTCGGTGGACGTGTTGCGCGGCACGCGCGGCCAGGCGAATTTTGATCCGGCGTATGAAGAAGCGCTGGCCTACGGGGCGAAAGTCATCGGCAAGGCGGAGCAAACTTCCGCCCCAACAACGCCGCCCGTTGTGGCCCAGGTTCAACCCGCGGCGCCGACGCGCGCGAAAGGCCCCGCCTCCCGCGCCAAGGCCGATCCCGAGGCCGAACCCGAATGGGTCAAGCAGCCGATTGAAGGGCCGAACCTGCTTTACCGCAAATTTCACAGTCCGATGGTGAAGGGCGAAGTCAGCTACCTGATTTATCTGCCGGCCGAATACGAGCAGAACAAGGGCAAGCGTTACCCGGTCGTTTACTGGTTGCACGGGCGCGGCGGCGGCCAGCAAGGCGTGCCCGGTTTTGCGCAGGGATTCACCGATGCGATTGCCGCGGGCAAGATGCCGCCCGTCATCGTTGTCTATGTGAACGGGTTGCCGACCGGCGGCTACACCGACTCGCCCGATGGCAAGCGGCCCGTCGAGAGTTATATCATCAAGGACCTCATTCCACACATTGACGCCACGTACCGCACCCTCGCGCGCCGCGAAGGCCGCATGATTGAAGGCTTCTCCATGGGCGGCTCGGGGGCGGCGAAACTCGGCTTCAAATATCCTGACCTGTTCGGCTCGATCAGCATCCTCGCGGGCGCGCTGCACGATGCCGACAGCCTCGGCCAGCGCGGCGAAACACTCGAATCCACTTACGGCGGGCGCGAACGCTTCGACGCGCAGAGCAATCCGTGGAAACTCGCCGAACGCAACGCCGGCCAGGTGCGCGGTCGCACTCCCATTCGTATCGCCGTCGGCGGCAAGGACGGCCTGCGGGATCGCAACCGGCAATATCACGAGTTGCTCGAAAAGCTGAACCTCGCGCACGAGTTCACCATCATCGAGGACGCGATCCATTCGCCCGGCCCTGTCTATGCGGGCCTGGGTGAAAAGAACTGGGCGTTCTACCAGCGGGCCTTCGCGCAAGTCACCGGCGCTTCCGCCACGCCGGCGGAAAAGGCTGAAACCGCCGCACCCAGGACCGCGCCTTCGCCTTCGCCCGCAGCGCCACCTGATCCGGCGGTAAACGCGCCCTTGGGTTTTCACGCCAACGGCGAGCGCTGGACTTATCGCGATGGCGGGTTCGCCATGAGCGGCATTTTGCTGAAGCCCGAGGGCAAAGGCCCGTTCCCCGCCGTGCTCATCAGCCATGGCCTCGGCGGCAGCGCCGAAAGTTTCGGACTCAACAAGGCGCGCGAATTCGTGAAATGGGGCTTTGTGTGCATCGCGCCCAATTACACCCACAACGCGCGCGGTGCCGGTCAACGTCCTCCCGGCGCTCCCAAAGACGGCACGCCCCAATCCTCTCCCGCCGCCAAAGGTCCGGGCCGCGGCCAGCCGCAACCCGCCAGTTACGGCGCGAGCGAGGAAAACATCCGGCGTGCGCGGACGTGCCTCGAGTTGGTGAGCAAAATGCCGGAGGTGGACGCGAAGCGCCTTGTCGCCTATGGCCACAGCATGGGCGGCTTCGTCACGATCGGCCTGGCCTCGGCGTCACCGGATTTGCTCAAGGCCGCCGCCATCACGGGCAGTGGCCTCGCCCCACGCGCCGGCTTCCCCGCCCCTTCCGTCGAGGCCGCCGAAAAAGTCCGCACCCCCTTCCTCATTCTCCACGGCAGCGTTGATCCCGTCGTGCGCCCCGAGCAATCCGCGTCGCTCAAGGAAGTGCTGGATCGCAACCAAGTCCCCAACGCCCGCCGCCTCTTCGAAGGCGAAGGCCACCCCATTGACCAGACCAAACGCGAAGAAGTGTTCACCCGAATCAAGGACTGGTTCACCCGCCACGGCGCGCTGAAGAACTAAACTAAAATCTTACCGCCACACTCCCGGTAATCAAATAATCCGCGAACGCTGCGTCCCCG
>JBFMBT010000417.1:0-4769 GCA_040754875.1 Verrucomicrobiota bacterium
GAAAGCGACGCAGCCCATCCGCATCCGCGCCAACTGGTCCGGTGAAAACCAAGAAAAAGTGCGCCTCTTTGCGGTATATCTCGACCAACCCGTGCCCGTGTCCAAATGAACCGAACTGTTACCATGAGAACCTGGAGTGATTTTAAGTGGGTGAAATTTTTCACAGGGACCGAGATACGTTTCTCCCTCTCCCCAAGGGAGAGGGCTGGGGTGAGGGGGAAGAGAGCGTCATCAGACCCAACGCTCCAATTCGTTCATTGGCTTCGATCTCACCCACTTCTAATCGTACCCCTGAGAATCTCCCTTCTCGCCATCGTCATTGCGCTGTCCGGCCACATGACTTTCGCCGCCGTGAAGCCCAACGTTCTCTTCATCGCCGTGGACGATTTGCGACCGGAATTGAATTGCTACGGCGCACGGCACATCAAGTCGCCGAACATCGACCGGCTCGCCGCGCGCGGGTTGCTCTTCGAGCGCGCCTACTGCCAGGTGGCCGTGTGCAATCCCTCGCGCAACAGCCTCCTCAGCGGCACGCGGCCGGAAACGACGCGCATCTTCAACAATCAGACTTTCCTGCATCAAACGATGCCCGGCGTGCTTACCCTGCCGCAGCACTTCAAGAATAATGGCTACACTTCGCTCTCGCATGGGAAGATTTTCCACCACAGCGAACGCGAGCCCGGCGACGTGCCCGAGTCGTGGAGCGAGCCGGCGTGGTATCACGGCGAGCCGTATCGGAACTGGTTCACCAAGGAATCGCTCGACTTCGTGAAGCGGCTCAAGGCGTTGCCGAAGGATCAACAGCCGAAACAACTCCGCGCTGCGCCCTTTGAAGCATCGAACGAGCCGGATGATGTTTATCCCGACGGCCAAACCGCGACGAAGGCGATTGAAACACTGCGGCGGCTGAAGACTGCGGGAAAACCGTTCTTTCTCGGCGTTGGTTTCGTGAAGCCGCACCTGCCGTTCACCTGCCCGCAGAAGTATTGGGACCTTTACCCGGCGGATTCCATCCAGCTCGCGACAAACGCGTTCCGTCCGAAAGGCGCGCCGGCGCCGGCCTTTGACGATCCCTATGAACTGCGCAGCTACGGCACGGTGCCGCCCGCCGGCGAAATCTCCCGCGAGATGTCGCTCAACCTGATCCGCGCGTATCGCGCCTGCGTCAGTTTCATGGACGCCCAGGTTGGCCGTGTGCTCGATGAACTCGACCGGCTCGGCTTGCGCGAGAATACGATCATCGTTCTATGGGGCGACCACGGCTATCACCTTGGCGAGAATGGCCATTGGACGAAAATGACGAACTTCGAACTGGGCGCGCGCGTGCCGCTCATCGTCAGCGCGCCGAAGCAAAAGACCGCCGGCCAGCGCACGCGCGCACTGGTCGAGTTGGTGGACCTCTATCCGACGCTTGCGCAACTCTGCGGCCTTGCGCTGCCCGCGCATCTCGAAGGCACGAGCTTTGTGCCGCTGCTCGACAAGCCCAACCAACCGTGGAAAACCGCCGCCTTCAGCCAGTATCTGCGGCGCGGCAAGGAGGGCTTCATGGGCCGCTCCATCCGCACTGACCGCTGGCGTTACACCGAGTGGACGAACGCGAAGAACCAAAGCGGCGGCATCGAACTCTACGATGAGCAAAACGATCCGGCGGAGAACACCAACCTCGCCAACGACCCGAAGCACGCTGAAATCGTCGCCAAACTCGCCGCGCAACTCAAATCCGGCTGGCGCGCCGCGTTGCCCGCGAAGTAAGCTTCGCTGAACGCATGACATCCGCCTGTCTGTTCCGGAACTTCGCCCGCGCGGCGATATTGGCTTTGTTCCTTTGCTGGAGCCTCGCGTGCCCCGCCGCGCCATCGCCTCCGCCCGTCAAAATCTTCTTCGACACCGACATGCTCACCGACTGCGATGATGCGGGCGCGATGGCCGTCCTGCATGCGCTCGCGGACAAGGGTGAATGCGAAATCCTCGCCACCGTCGTGAGCGTGCCGGATTTGAACTCCATCGCCACGGTGGATGTCATCAACCGCTATTACGGCCGCCCCAACCTGCCACTGGGCATGGTCAGGAGCGGCGGCGTCAAACAGAAATCCCTCTACGTGGGCAAGGTGGCCGCCGAATTTCCCCACGCGATCAAGTCCGCCGATTCGGTGCCCGATGCCGTGCTCGTTTACCGTGACGTGCTCGAAAGGCAGCCGGACCATTCCGTCGTCATCGTCACGGTCGGTTACCTGACCAATCTCAAAAAACTGCTGGAGCTTCCGGCGGGCGATGGACACGCCAGCGGACGCGAGTTGGTTCAACACAAGGTCAAACAATACGTCTGCATGGGCGGCAATTTCATCGGCAATCCGCCCAAAGACGATTTGAAACTCGGCAATGTCAACTTCCAGCGCGACGCCGCATCGGCGCATTTTGTCATCCACCACTGGCCCGGCCCCATCGTGTTTGCCGGGCGCGAAGTCTGTTCCGTCCCCAGCGGCCTGGCGATTGGCGCGAACCTCGCGAAGACGCCCACGAACAATCCCGTGCGCCGCGCGTACGAACATTACTTCGGCGGCACGGCGAAGAATCGCCACGTCGCCGACCTCGCCAGCGTCCTCTACGCCGTGCGCGGGCCGCGCGATTACTGGGATGTTTCGCCGCCCGGGCGCATGGACCTCCGGCCCGACATCACGTTCGATTGGAAATCCGCCGCCGACGGCAATCAACGATATCTCCTCAAGAAACAACGCGATGGCAAACCAAACGATCGCTACGTCGAATCCGCGCTCGATGAATTGCTGCTTCAACCGCCCCGCGCGACCGCGGGTAAGAAGACCATTCCCGGCGCAAACGGCTGGAGGCATGAGGAACTGAAACGCTTCAAGGCCGCCGAGGCCAATCAGGGCGTCGCCGTGGACGCGGAGTTCTTCTACGCCATCGATAATTTCGCCATCGGCAAATACCGCAAGGACACCGGCGAGCGTGTGGCGGGCTGGCACGGCGCGAAAAATGGCCCGATCAAACACCTGAACTCCGGCGTGGTCCTCGATGGCCGCATTTATTGCGCACATTCCAATTATCCCCGCGTGCCCATGGAAAGCTCCGTGGAAATCTGGGACACCGCCACCATGAAGCACGTGGCCACCCACCGTTTCGCGAACGCGCCTGGTTCGCTCACCTGGGCCTGCCGGCGCGGGGACGAATGGTTTGCCTGCTTCGCGCATTACCGGACCACGAGCGATCCGTCGCTCACGCAGGTGGTGAAGATGGATACGCAATGGCAGACCCTCGCGACCGGGAAATTTCCTCCCGAGTTGATTCAACGCTTCGCCGGCAACAGCGCATCCGGCGGCGCCTTCGGTCCCGGCGGCCACCTCTTTGCCACCGGCCACGATGCGAAGGAACTCTATGTGCTCACCCTGCCCGACAGCGGCCCGCAGTTGAAATGGGACGCCACCATTCCCATCAGCGCCGCCGGCCAGGCGTTCTGCTGGGACCCTGCGGATGCCAGTTTGCTCTACTCCATCTCTCGCCGGACAAAAGAAGTGATCGTTTCGAGAATCATGCGAAAATGAAAACTTCCCTCACCAAAGATGGTTCAATTCTTCTTCCTGCAAAGTTGCGAAGGCAATTGCGCTTCTCCGCGAATAATCACTTCGAAGTGGATATCGAAGATGAGAATACAATCGTCTTACGGCGGGTTAAGGCTCGACCAAACAAGGGGCTGGTCGATCTACTCTTGAGCCGGCCAGCTTGCTTCCAGGTTCCAGCGAGAGACGGTGATGACACGAAGGCGATCGCTCTGTAGAAATCTCTTATGCAATTAATGAAGGCTTCGTTCGTTTTGTTCGCTTTCGCATCCGCCAATCTCCTCGCCGCCGATTGGAAACAACAAGCCGCTGAAGATGCGAAACAGGATCGCACCACGGTCGCCTACGACGGCATCAGCCCAAACAAACTTGTTTGCGACACGACGCTGCGACAATTGGCGGATGATTCATGGGCGCTATTCATGCTCGCCGGAGACGATTTCGAACCTTCTCCGAAGAACTACATCGGCCTGACGCGCAGCACCGATCAGGGAAGATCCTGGACGCCGCTGCAACCAGTGGATATCGGCTTTCCCCGGGAAGGGAAAACCAGCGGTCAGGGGCCCACGGAGTTGTTGATCCAGGGTAAACGCAGCACGTTGTTCTTTTCCACTCACTCGCAGACGTGGGGCCGCGATTGGCAATCGTGGATGATGCACAGCGACGATTTGTGCAAGACATGGAGCAAGCCCAAACCAGTCCCCGGTCGCCTCGCAAACTTCACTTTCATTCGCAACCACATCGTTGCGAAGGACGGCCGCATCCTGGTTCCATTCCAGCACTACCTCGGTCCCCCTGCCGGCACGCCGCCTCCAGCGCCGGAGGAAAAACCATGGCACAACGCCCTCAGGCATTACGTCAGCAATCCGCGAAACGGAGTGATGATCAGCCGCGATGGTGGCAGGACTTGGACCGAACATGGGAACGTTCGCATCACCAGCGACGAGCGCTACCACGGTTGGGCGGAGAATAACATCGTGGAATTGGGCGACGGCCGCATTGCCATGGTCATCCGCGCGGATCGCCTCGGAGGTGTATTTGTATTACGCTGAGTCAACGGACGGTGGAAAGACATGGCCGGAGTTCGCGCGCAAAACCGACATCCCCAACCCCGGCTCAAAGGCCACTCTTTACCCGCTCGGCGGCGATACCGTCGCCCTGTTGCACAATCCCAATCCGTCTCACCGCAGCCCG
>JBFMBT010000418.1:0-4736 GCA_040754875.1 Verrucomicrobiota bacterium
CCACGGTGCTCGAAGTGGCGAAGAAATACTTTTACTTCCGGGAATCGACGAATTGCATGGTGAACATTTCGGATGGGCGCGTGTTCCTGCGGCGCACGGAGAAGAAATACGATGTGATTCTGATGGACGCCTATTCGGGCACGCGGTATGGCTCGTTCATCCCGTATCATCTGGCGACCAGGGAATTCTTGACGCTGGCGAAGGACCGGCTGACGGATGACGGCGTGCTGGCTTACAACGTCATCGGCACGTTTCAAGGCATGCGCGCGGATGTGCTGGGCGCGATGTATCGCACGATGCATTCGGTCTTTCCGCACGTTTATATGTTTCCCGCGCGCGATAGTCTCAACGTCGTCATCGTGGCCACCAAAACTAAGGAACGCATGACGCCCGCGTTGCTGTATCAACGTGCGAACGATTTGATTCGCGAGCGCGTGGTGATGTTGCCCACGTTTCGCACACGCGCCGCAGCCATCGTCTATCAACAGCCGCCCGCCGCGCCCCATTCTCCCATCCTCATTGATGATTTCGCGCCCGTGGACGGATTGCTGAAGGCGGCGCGGCAGTGACGATTCTTCCCCATGAGCGTACCCAACGCCGAACTCGTTGAACATCTCAAGCTCGCGAAGCACATCCTCATTTTCACCGGCACGGGGATATCCACCGGCAGTGGCATTCCTGATTTCCGCGGACCGGGCGGCGTGTGGTCGCGCCGCAAACCGGTGTATTATGACGAGTTCATGGCATCGGAAACCGCGCGCATCGAGCATTGGGATTACAAGCTCGAAGGGTGGGCGGCCTTCCGCGATGCCAAACCAAACGCGACGCATGAGGCCATCGTGAAGCTGGAACGCGCGGGCTGCTTGCTCATGGTGGTTACGCAGAACATCGACGGCCTGCACTCGCGCGCGGGGATTTCGCCGGAGCGACTGGTGGAAATCCACGGCACGAACAGCGAAGTGGAATGCCAGAGCTGCCATCGCAGGTTCGACCCGGAGCCGCACTTTGAATTGTTTCGCCGCACGCGCAAACCGCCCGTGTGCGATTGCGGCGGCTTCCTCAAACCGGCGACGATCAGTTTCGGGCAATCATTGCGCGAGGAAGATTTGGAACGGGCCCAACGCGCGGTGCGCCAGGCCGATCTCGTCGTGGCGCTGGGTTCCACGCTGTCGGTTTATCCGGCGGCGCGCATTCCGTTGCTGGCCGCCGAGCACGGCGCGTCCTACGTCATTATCAACCGTGGCGTGACCGACCAGGACCAGCATCCACTGGTGGACTTGCGCCTCGAAGGCGATGTGGTGGATATCTTTCCGACGGCGGTCGCGTCCGCGCTGATCCGTTGACAATGGATCCGTAAATCGCTCTATCAAAATTTGTCTCACATGGGACAAATTTTGAAATGACTGCGGCGTGCCGCGCATAACTCAGGCGTGACATTCTTGCCCGCCCGGCGTACGAATCGTCCATGACTCGCCAACTCAATCGCCGTCAATTCCTTCGTCGCACCATTGCCGCCAGCGCGCTTGCGTTTCCATTCGTTTCCTCCCGCAACGTCCTGGGCGCGAACCAGCGCCTCAACGTCGCCGCCATCGGTTGCGGCGGCAAAGGGGCGGTGGATATCGGCTATTGCGCCGACGAAAACATTGTGGCGCTCTGCGATGTGGACGACAATCGCGCGGCGGGCACGTACAAGAAGTTCCCGGCGGCTAAGCAGTTCAAGGATTTCCGCGTCATGCTGGAGAAGGAAGGCCGCAATATTGATGCGGTGACCATTTCGACGCCCGACCATCTGCATGCCGTGCAGGCGGCGATGGCCATTCGCATGGGCAAGCACGTCTATTTGCAAAAGCCAATGACCCACTCGGTGTATGAGGCGCGCTATCTCACACTGCTGGCGCGCAAGCACAAGGTGGTCACGCAGATGGGAAACCAGGGTCATTCGCATCCGGAATCGCGCCGCATGGTTGAGTTGATTCAAGCAGGTGTGCTGGGCCAGGTGTCGGAGATTCACGTGTGGACCGATCGACCCATCTGGCCGCAGGGGATTGAGAGGCCTGTGGGCACGCCGCCGGTTCCCGCGACATTGGATTGGGATTTGTGGCTGGGGCCGGCGCCGGAGCGGCCGTATCATACGGAGTATGCGCCGTTCAAATGGCGCGGGTTCTGGGATTTTGGCACGGGCGCGCTGGGCGACATGGGCTGCCACAACATGGATTTGTCTTTCTTCGCCTTGAACCTGCGGGACCCCGTGAGCGTTGAGGCGACTTCCTCGGGCGCGAATTCGGAGACGGCGCCGAAATGGTCGATCATCACCTACAACTTTCCCAGGCGAGGACAACGGCCGCCGGTGGAATTGACGTGGTACGATGGAGGGAAGAAGCCTTCGCCGGAATTGGTGAAGGAAAAGGAACTGCCGGGTAACGGCTCGATTTACATCGGGGACGAGGACACGCTCTACATCGGCAGCTATTGGGGCGCGGGCAAATTCCAGTCGGGCGCGAAGCTGGAGGACTTCAAGGAGATACCGCAGAAACTGCCGCGTTTCCCGGGCGCGGAGCAGGACCACGATCGCGCGCAACACCTGGAATGGATTGCCGCATGCAAGGGCGAAGGCAAGGCGCTGGCGAATTTCGATTACGCGGGGCCGATGACCGAGGCCGTGCTGCTGGGCAACGTGGCGTTGCGTGTCGGCAAGAAGATCCAATGGGATGCATCCAAGGTGCGCGTGACCAATGCGAAGGAAGCGGCGCAGCATGTTCGCCGCGAGTATCGCAAAGGGTGGAAGCTGGAGGGGTAGCGCGGGTCAGTGCTTGTGCTTGTGGGCGGTGGCGCCGCCGGCCTTCAGGAACGCGAGCAGGTCCAGAATCTGGTCCTTGGAGAGCAGGTTCAGCAGGCCCGCGGGCATCAGTGAGGAGGGCTGCGGCTCGCGCGATTTGATGTCTTTCTTCACGTACTTCTGGATCATTGCTTCGCCGGGGCCGATCTGGACCAAGAGATGGTCGCCTTCCTCCTTCACGATGAGGCCGAGGACCGGGTCATCGCTGCCGATGGTGATGTTGTGACTGCGATAGCGCGGCTCGATGTTTTTGGAGGGGTCAAGGATTTCAGTGAGCACAAGTTTCGGATCGTTCTTGTACTTGGCGAACACGCCGGTGAGATTCGGGCCGTAGGGAGTGCCGGCGCTGCCGGCTTGATGGCAGGCGACGCAACCGATTCTCGTAAACAGTTCCTCGCCCTTGAGGGGATTCGCCATCGGAAGTTTTTCCAGTGCTGGTTCGAGGTCGGCGAGCGTCCATTCGGTGATGGTGGGAGTGGTCGGTTCGGCCGGGTTTTTGGCGAAGTAATCCTCGAGGTCATCGACCACGAGCAAGATGCCACGCATGCGCTGCCAATGGCCGGGGAAGGTGCAGAGGTAGGGGTACTTCTCGGCGTTGCTCGGGGCGATGAAATCGAGCGTCGTCTTTTCGCCGGGGTTCAACATTTTGGTCGCGTGCAGAACCTTCGGCGAATCGGGAACGTAGAGGCGTCCCTGCGCATCGGGCGTGGGCGGCAGCTTTTCGGCGGCAGGGCCGATTTCCTCGGCGGCCCCGGGGGCGACGATGACCACATTGTGCTGCATGGCGTCGGTGTTTTCGAAAATGATGCGCACGGGTTTGGCGGCTTCGACGACCATCAAGGTTTTGTCGAAGAACATCTGTTCGTGGAGCGTGCGCAGGCGGATGACATTGACGCCGAGGCCCGCAAGCGTCCTGCGAATGCGGCTGCCTTCGGCCTGCGGCAGGCGCGCGGCGAGGTCTTTGCCCAGTTGCGTCGCATCGACGTAATCGTTCTCGGTGCGTTTGGGGGTGGGCACTTTACCCGCGTAATCGACAATGGCGTCGGCCAGCGGCTTGAGCTGGTCCTGCGGCCATTTGTCCTTGGGCATGATCTGGATGGCGTTTACCACGGCGGCGCGTTCGTGTCCGTCGGCGAACAGCTTCGCCAACGTCGCAAACACTGTAGCCTCCTGGCCGGGCATGGAGGCAGCGGCGGCAATGGCTCCGCGCAACACGGCTGCGTCGCCACCGGCTTTCAACAGCGGCTGGACTTTGGGAAAAAGCGCGGCGCGTCGGGCAGCGTCCGGCTGAAGTGGCAGGCCGCTCAGCAGAGAAGCCACAGCGCTTTTCTCTTCCGCCAGTTTCCAGACCGCATCGGCCGAAGCAAAGCCCGCCAGCGCGGCAAAAGCGGCTTCGCGTTGCGCGGGTTGCGCGCCTTCGACGGCGAGTTGTTCCAGGGCGGCTTGATGCTTCTGCAATGCGTCGGCTTTCTGTGCCGCAAGCATGCGGCTCAGTTCAACGAGGACCGGCCCAGCCTTGTCGCCGGTGATGCGCTTGAGCGCGGAAAGGATTTCCGTGGTGACATCGGTCTTGTTCAAAACGGCCAGCGCTTCCAGCGCTTCCTTGCGGTATTCCGCCTTGAGGCCGGGCCGGGCGAGGATGGCTTCGAACACGGGGATGTATTTCGCGTGCGAAGTGTTGCGATCCACCATCAGCAATTGCGCGTTGGAAAGGCGGCCGAGTTGATATGCGACGATGCGCGGGTTCTTGTCGAGAAACACGACGGGCTTGCCGGAGGCGTCGGATTGGGTTTCTTCCTGCGCGGGCAATGGACTGGCGCAAAGGACCGCCAGAGCGAGTGCCGGGAGAATCCAACGCACGCGGGCGAAAGAGGAGCGATTACTGATCATGGCCTGACTA
>JBFMBT010000419.1:0-4689 GCA_040754875.1 Verrucomicrobiota bacterium
CCGGTTCAAACCACATCACCCCGTCCTCCACGACCACCTTCAATGGCTTCAAATTCACCCCTTCACACGGCCCGCGCACGCATAACCCGCTCAACGGTTCATACACCGCCCCGTGCGTCTGACACACGAAGTGTTTCCCATCCGACGCGAAAAACCGGTTATCATCGTAATCCAGCGTCAGCGGCAGGTGGCGGCAGACATTTTCGTAGGCGACAATCTTCCCTTGGAATCGCGCCACGAATCCTTCATGTGTAATCCCCTCCCGTTTGAATTCAAACTTGAGCGTCTGGCCTTCGCCCAGTTCATCGACGCTTCCCACGCGCACACGTTGCATGCGCGAAAATTAGGCGTTGGCGCGCAACAAGCCAATGGGGAACATCTTCTTTCGTCACCCACCAATCCGCGCGTCTCTCCAACGCTGAAGCGTGGACTCCGAACCAGTGCGGGCAAGACGCGCCAGATCACTCCTCAGCATTCGCGCGCCCATGTGATTTCCCGGCGCGTTGATCCATCTTGTTTGGAGTTCAAGCTTCAGCTTGTGGAAGGCAGCACTGCTGACACCAAACGCATGAAACGTGTCGAGAACGAACACATCACAGCCGCGAAATCAGCAGTTCGCGCTGGAAGATGAGTTCCTTCGGCAGATGCGAGTACAGGCGGATGAACAAATCATCCTGCGAAATGACTTCGCGACGCCATTCCTCGTAATCGATGGTTTGCGCCTGCGTCAGTTGCTCGGGCGAATAACTGGTCATGCCGTCGAGGTCGAAGCTGTGCGCGCCGGGCACCCAGCCCAGCGGCGTTTCGTTGGCGTCCGCGCGCCCGTGGCAGCGGTCCACAATCCATTTCAACACGCGCATGTTCTCGCCGAAGCCGGGCCAGAGATACCGGCCGGTGTCATCCTTGCGGAACCAATTCACGTGAAAAATGCGCGGCGGATATTTGATGCGTTTGCGCATGGTCAGCCAGTGCCGGAAATAGTCGCCCATGTTGTAGCCGCAAAACGGCAGCATTGCCATGGGATCGCGCCGTACCTGCCCCACCGCGCCCGCCGCTGCCGCCGTCGTTTCCGAGCCCATCGTCGCGCCCACATACACACCGTGAATCCAATAGAACGCCTGATACACCAGCGGCATCGTGGTGGCGCGCCGCCCGCCAAAAATGATGGCGCTGATGGGCACGCCGTGGGGATCGTTCACTTCCGGCGCCAGCGCGGGGTTGTTCGTCATCGGCGTCGTGAAACGGCTGTTGGGATGCGCGGCCTTTTCCTTCGAATCAGGAGTCCAACGGTTGCCGCGCCAGTCCAGGCATTCGGCCGGCGGCGGGCCGTCCTTGCCTTCCCACCAGACATCGCCGTCGGGCAACAGCGCCACGTTCGTGAAAATCGTGTCGCGCGCGATTGTCTGCATGGCGTTGGGGTTCGACGCGTAGCTGGTGCCGGGCGCGACGCCGAAGTAGCCCGCCTCCGGATTGATGGCGTAAAGGCGACCATCCGGGCCGGGCTTCATCCACGCGATGTCGTCGCCGACGGTCCAGACTTTCCAACCTTTGAAATGCGCCGGCGGGATGAGCATGGCGAAATTCGTCTTGCCGCAGGCGCTGGGAAATGCCGCCGCCACATATGTCTTCTCGCCGTTCGGCGCCTCCACACCGAGAATCAACATGTGCTCGGCCAGCCACCCTTCCTTGCGCCCGAGATACGACCCGATGCGCAACGCCAGGCATTTCTTCCCGAGCAACACGTTGCCGCCGTAATTCGAGCCCACCGAGATGATCGCGTTGTCCTCCGGAAAATGCGCGATGTAGCGGCGCTCGGGATGCACATCGAGCATGCTGTGCACGCCGCGGTTGAAATCGTCGCTGTTGCCCAGATGGTCCAACGCGACGGTTCCCATGCGCGTCATGATGCCCATGCTCAACGCCACATAAATCGAATCGGTCAATTCCACGCCCACCTTGGCCATGGGCGAGCCGGGCGGTCCCATCAGGTATGGCACGACATACATCGTGCGCCCGCGCATCGCGCCGTGCAGCAGGGCGTGGAGCTTCTGATACATCTCCGCCGGCGGCGCCCAGTTGTTGGTCGGCCCCGCTTCCTCCTGCGTTTCGGTGCAGATGTAAGTGCATTGCTCGACGCGCGCCACGTCATTCGGATTCGAGCGATGATAATAGCAGCCGGGCAGCTTCTCCTGGTTCAATTTGATGAGAATGCCCTGCTCGACCGCCAGATGCGTCAACGCCTGTCGCTCCGCCTTCGATCCGTCGCACCAATGGACGCGGTCCGGCTGGCAGAGCTTGAGCATTTTCTCGACCCACTCGATGACGTGGCGGTTCGAGGTGTTTTGTTTACCGTGAGATTCGTGAGACATGCGATGTGTCGGTTATGGCCCGTGGTCAACGCCCACCGTCACTATGCCGGAATGCGCTCCAAAAAGCAGGACATTCCTGGCTGAATGTTTTTCATCAATTGTCCTGTATGGTTGAACGTAAAGAAATCTACGCCTGGCGGTGTTGATGGCAAGCCGCTTGCGGGCGATCATCGACTGGTTCGGAGTCCCGGCTTCAGCCGGCTCTGCGTCGCCACTCAAGAAGCGAGGGATGATTCGGTGCTGGTTTTCTTTGCCACGCGCAGCCGCCTGAAGGCGGGACTCCGAACGCAGCTTCGGCCCGGCCTTGCCTCGGCGTGTCAGCCCGCTATTGTCGCCGCACACGAAATGAACTGGCCTTACGCGCATCTGGTTTTGAATCACGTCCCCGTGCTGGGAACGTTGTTTGTCTTTTTGCTGCTGCTCACCGGCGCGTGGCGCAAGAGCGAGGAACTCCTGCGCCTGAGCCTCTGGTGGTTCGTCGCGCTGACCGTCGTCTCCATCCCGATCAAGTTCACCGGTGACTTCGCGTTCGAAGCGCTGGGCAAGGAACCGTGGGTGGACCAGGCCGTGGCCAAGCGCCACGAAGAAAGCGCCGACCAGGCGACGGCCGGGGTGTTCGTGTTGGGCATCGCCGCCGCGACCGGCCTGTTTCTGGGCAAACGCAAGGGCGCGATTCCGCGTTGGGCCGTCGTCACCACGGCGATACTCGCGCTGGCGACGTTCGCCTTGATGGCGCGCACGGCTTATTCGGGCGGACAATTGCGGCATACGGAGGTTCATGCTCGATGAGAATTCACGCGTTGATTATCGCCCTGTTGCTCGGCTCGCCTGCCGTGTTTGCTGCCGACAAGGCCGCACCCGTCTGGCCCAGGGAGGTCCGCGACCTCAAGTATCCATGCGCGGCAGACAACTCGATGCAGCCGGCTTTGTTCTACGCGCCGGACAGCACCACGACAAAGCCGTTGCTGGTGGCGTTGCACAGTTGGTCGGGCGATTACAAGCAAGTCTCGCAAGCGCCGATGGCCGCGTGGTGCATCACCAATGGATGGGCCTTCATTCATCCCAACTTCCGCGGCCCGAACAACCGGCCGGATGCCATGGGCTCCGAACTTGCCGTGCAGGACATTCTCGAGGCGGTGAAATTTGCGAAGAGCGCCACGCGTGTGGATGAACGGCGCGTTTATCTCGTGGGCGCTTCGGGCGGCGGATACGCGTCGCTGCTGCTGGCCGGACGCGCACCCGAGATCTGGGCGGGCGTGTCCGCCTGGGTGCCCATCACGGATTTGCGCGCGTGGTATTTCGAGTCCGTGCGCAAGAAACAGAAATACGCCGGGGACATCGTGAAATCGGCGGGCGGCATTCCGGAACCCGGCTCGAAAGCCGAGGCCGAGTGCATCAAGCGCTCGGCGATTACCCATCTGGCCAAGGCGAAAGGCGTGCCACTCGATATCAACGCCGGCATTCACGACGGCCACACGGGCAGCGTTCCCGTCAGCCACACGCTCAACGCCTTCAATCTCCTCGCGGCGCCGGAGCATCGCCTGACCGCCGGGCAGATTGCTATCTTCACAGACCAAGCCGCCGTGCCGGAAGCATTGCGCGGCGAGCGCACGGATGACCCCGCCTATCGGAACAAACCCGTTTTGTTCCGCCGCCAGTCTGGATCGACACGTGTCACGCTGTTCGAAGGCGGCCACGAAATCGTCACCGAAGCCGCGCTGCAATGGCTGGCGCAGCAGCGGAGGAAGTCCGATTGATCCGCCACAGAACGATTGACGTTTTTGCGGGCGCGCCAAATCATCTGCGCCTTCATGAACGATAACAATGGTCTGCCGTTGGTTGCCCCGCGCCTCACGCCGGTGCTTGATCCCTGTTTTCGCCCGGCGGTGCTCGCCAACCGCGCCTTCCGCGCACTCGCGCGCGCCAGCGGCAATCCTGTCAACGTCCACCTCGCGCTCGAACAGGCTGACGGTTCGGTCTTTCATTACGCCACCGAAATTCTGCCGACCAACCATCCCCACGCCGCAGGCAACGCGCGATATATCGAGCGGCTCGTGAAGTTCCTGCTCTGGGCCTGGGGCGGCTGGCGCATTCATGTCGCTGGCCCGCATGCCATCGTCGATTCCCTGCAACGGCATTTCCGCGACACGGCCACCGGTCGGTTCGATTCCGACCTCATCGGCGTGAAGGTGTATGAACGCCCCATCGAGGTCGTCCACGCGAAGGACATTCCCCCCGCGCGCGCCAGCACCGCGCCGTTGGGCCGCCATCTCGACGGCTGCCGCATTGGGTTCGACCTTGGCGGCAGCGACCGCAAGGT
>JBFMBT010000420.1:0-4689 GCA_040754875.1 Verrucomicrobiota bacterium
GCGCCGCGCTGTGCGTGGCTCTGTGTGACGGTTGCGCCCATGACGTTCGTATGTGCTCCGATGTTAATTACTTACCCGCGCGCGCCGCCCGACACGGTGATTACCGAACCGCCGACGGTGTTGCCGCTGCTGCCGGTGATCTTGCTGGGCGGCGCTTGCACGTGCTCCACCTCGCGGAAGCGCTGCGCGTTCGCGCCCGCGCCGCGCGGATTGCCGCGCTGCGTGAGGTTGCGCGCGCGCGCGAAGAACCCTTCGGTGCCGGTGACGCGGCTGTTGCGCGCCCAGTCGTCGCCGGTGATGCGGCGCGCCTCCTCGCCCTCGCCGGTGATGCGCCCCGGCTTGGCCTCGGTTTGTTGCGCGGCCTGCGGCGCAGCCTGCGCGGCGGACGTTTCGTGATGCGCCGGATAGCGGAACTCCGCAGTGCCGGTGACCACGCCCGCCGACTTGGCGAGCGGGCCGGTGATGCGCGCGCCGCCGCCGTAGGCGGTGCCGGTGACTTCACGCACGCGCGACTGCTGCGCCGCGCGCGCCGGAACCACGACGCTGAACGCGCCGCTTACACCGTTCGGAACCGAGCCGCCGCAGCTCTGCGCGTACTGATCCGCGCCCAGGTACGGCGTGCCGGTGACGCCCTGGCACGCGCCGCGCTCGTCGCCGGTCATCTTGCCCTTGACGCCGGGCTGGATGCCGGTCATGGCGTGGCCGGGCGTGCCCGACACCGGCTTGGCGCGCGCGGCGGCCTCGCGCTGCGCGCCGCTGTCGCAAAATTCCTGGTACGAGTCCGCGCCGATGTAGGGCGTGCCGGTGACCGGTTTGCACGCGCCGTATTCGTCGCCGGTGACCTTGACGCTGCGCCCGACTTGCGCGCCGCTCACGTTTTGTCCGAGCCAGGTGCGCGCCACGCCGACTTTGTCCGGCGCGGGCGCGGGCGCGCTGCCGCAAAATTCCTGTTGCAATTCCGCGCCGATGTATTCGGTGCCGGTGATTTTTTCGCACGCGCCGTACTCGTCGCCGGTGACTTTGCCGGAACGTCCCACCAGCGTGCCGGTCACGCCGCGTCCGTGCGAGGTGCGCGACAGCGCGACCTTGGCCGGGCCGGGTGAGGCGTCGCCGGCGCACGGCACGTCGGCGGCGGCGGGATTGAGATACTCGTCGCCGGTGATGCTCTTGCACGAGCCCGGCTCGTCGCCGGTGACCTTGGCGCTGCGCCCGACCTGCGTGCCGGTCACGGTTTTATTCTTGGCGGTGCGCGCCGCGCCGACCTTGGCCGGGCCGGGCTGCGGCTGCGCATCACAGAACTGCTGATACTGGTCCGGGCCGATGTAGCCGGTGCCGGTGACGTTCTTGCAAGTGCCGGGTTCGTTGCCGGTGACCTTGGCGCTGCGCTCGACGTTGTTGCCGGTGACGATCTGGCCGCGGCCGGTGGTCATTTCCTCCACTTTGGCCGGCGCTTCGCACTGGCCGAATTCGCAGCGGCCGTTGTTCACCACCGGCGCGGGGCGTTCGATGCGCGGCGGCGGCGCGGAATTACGCGGCGTGTTGCGCGGCGCGCGGCGCACCACCACGCGCTGCGCGTGCTGCTCGCGCGGCACGCCGAAGCCGGACGCGGGCGCGTTGTTCGATGCAGACGGCGCTGCGGGCGCGGCCGGCGGCGGCGTTGACCCGGCATCGGCTTGCGGCGCGTCGTCCTCGCACTGGCCGAACTCGCAGCGTCCGTTCACCACCGCGGGCGCGGGACGCAGGTCCTCGTAGCGCGGCGGCGTGGGCGCGGCGTGGCCGTTGGCGCGGCGCTTGCTGCGATTTTCCCAACGCTTGCCGTTGCCGTTGGCCGGCGCGGCGTGCGGCATTACGCCGCGCGTCATTTCACTGTTACCGGTAGTCGTCTGCATAGGCTCGTCCTGTTTTGTGTCGTGTTCGTGGTGCACCGCGCGCGGAGTACGCGGCGCGGGGTTTTCAATCTCTGTTTTCTTCAGGCTTTTTTTTTCAGCCTCCGCCTGCTGTTCGACGTCGTCCGGTTGGCCATCGCTGAACACGCGGCTGGCCAGTATGTCCGGAGCCTCGAGCGTCACCAGGTCGCGCTTGGTGACCTGCCCGCCGCGCGCGTAGATGCGGTTGGCGTGGCGCAGGCGCGCGCGGTCCAGCGCGTTGCGGATGCTGCGCGCGTTGGCGAAGTGCGGCATGGTCATGCGCAGCCCGATGTACTCGTGGAAGGCGCGCGCCGCGTCGTCGCTGAAACGGTACTGCTGCTGCTCCAGCAGCAGGCGCGCGATCTCCATCAGTTCGTCCTGCGCGTAATCCGGAAAATCTATGTGATGCGCGATGCGCGAGCGCATCCCCGGATTGCTCTGGAAGAACTTGTCCATCTTGTCCTTGTAGCCGGCCAGGATCACCACCAGGTCTTCGCGCTGGTTCTCCATGACTTGCAGCAGAATTTCGATGGACTCGGCGCCGTAGTCGCGTTCGTTTTCCGGCTTGTATAAATAATAGGCTTCGTCGATGAACAGCACGCCGCCCATCGCCTTCTTCAAGACCTCCTTGGTCTTGGGCGCGGTGTGGCCGATGTACTGGCCGACCAGGTCGTCGCGCGTGACCGAGATCACCTCCGGACGGCGGATGTAGCCGAGCCGGTGCAGAATCTCGGCCATGCGCAGCGCCACCGTGGTCTTGCCGGTGCCGGGATTGCCGGTGAACGACATGTGCAAGGTCGGCGCGCCCGCGCTCAGATTCATCTGTTTGCGCAGGCGATCCACCAAGAGCAGCGCCGCGATCTCGCGGATACGCGTCTTCACCGGCTTCAAGCCGATGAGTTCACGATCCAGCTTGTCGAGCACTTCCTCGATGTGGCAATCGTCGCAGGCGCCCGCTAGGCTGACCTGTTCGTTATCGCCCACTTATCCTACCCTCATTGCCATGATGTTTACCCATCAGTCCTACATCTACCTTTAACCGTAGCGCTCGTTCTCCGGATTATCGGTGGCGTACGAATGCACGGTGTAGCGGATGTTGCGTCCACGTGACTCTTGCCGCGTGAGACGGAAACCCGGTTCGTTGGCGGGCCGGTTCACGAGAAACGACATGCGCGGCGTCTCCCAGCCGCGCGTACTATCGAACGCCATCACGCGGATGTAATGATTCGGGAAAGTTTTACGGCAATTGTTGATCTCCATCAGGATGCCCGCCGGGTCCTTCAGGTCGAACATGGGCAAGTCCCACATTTCCCAATAGGTGTTGCGCGGGTGTGGATCGTCGGTGTATTCGATCGATACCGCCCAGCCGTTGTTGAGCGCGTATTTGATCTGCGCGCTGATCTCCGCATCGCTCAAATCGGGCAGGAACGAGAACTGACCCTGTGTAAGTTTGTTGCCGAAATTCGTCATCATGATCGTGTGCTCCTGTGTTTAGCGGCTGATACCGGTCGTCGGCACGAAGTCCGCGGTGTCGGTGGATGCGTAGTTGAAGGTGATGTCCTTCCACAAATCGAGCGCAACCTTGAGCGGCGTGCACCACTTGGCAGCCTTGGCCAGCACCTGCGGACCTTCGTTCCAGATGTCCACGCCCTCGTTGCGCGCCTGGATCATGGCTTCCAGCGCCACGCGATTCGCTACCGCGCCGGCCTGGATGCCCATCGGGTGGCCGATGGTGCCACCACCGAATTGCAGCACCACGTCTTCACCCAAGTAGGTGAGGAGTTGATGCATTTGCCCGGCGTGAATGCCGCCCGAAGCGACCGGCATCACCTTGCTCAGCGACGCCCAATCCTGTTCGAAGAACAGGCCGTGCTCCAGGCTCTGCGGGGTGTGCGTCTCTCTCAGGGTATCGTAGAAACCCTTGATCATGAGCGGATCGCCCTCCAGCTTGCCGACCACGGTGCCGGCATGGATGTGGTCCACACCCGCCATGCGCATCCACTTGCAGATCACGCGGAAGTTCATGCCGTGATTCTTCTGGCGCGAGTAAGTGGAGTTACCGGCGCGGTGCAAGTGCAGGATCATGTCGTTCTTGCGCGCCCACTTGGCCATGCTCTGAATCGCGGTATAACCGATTACCAAATCAATCATGACGATCACGGAGCCGAGTTCTTTGGCGAATTCGGCGCGCTCGTACATCTCTTCCATGGTGCCGGCGGTGACGTTGAGGTAATGGCCTTTGACCTCGCCGGTCGCCGCCGCGGCGCGATTGACCGCCTCCATGCAATAGAGGAAACGGTCGCGCCAGTGCATGAAGGGTTGAGAATTAATATTCTCGTCGTCCTTCACGAAATCCAGACCACCCTTCAGCGCCTCGTACACCACGCGCCCGTAGTTGCGGCCGGACAAACCCAACTTCGGTTTAGTCGTGGCGCCGAGCAAGGGGCGGCCGAATTTATCCATGCGCTCGCGTTCCACCACGATGCCGGTGGCCGGGCCTTGGAAGGTTTTCAAATACGCCACCGGAATGCGCATGTCTTCCAGACGCAGCGCCTTCACGGCCTTGAAGCCGAACACGTTGCCGATGATGGAGGCGGTGAGGTTCGCAATCGAACCCGGTTCGAACAAATCCAGGTCATAGGCGATATAGGCGAAGAATTGGCCGGGCGTGCCCGGCACCGCATCGACGCGGTAGGCCTTGGCGCGGTACAGCGTGGCGGCGGTGAGCCGGTCGGTCCACACCACCGTCCAGGTCGCGGTCGAAGATTCGCCCGCGACCGCC
>JBFMBT010000421.1:0-4689 GCA_040754875.1 Verrucomicrobiota bacterium
AAGCTTTCGAATTGTTCGGGTTTGCCGCACGCAACGAAACCCACCCCTTGCCCCTCCCAGGAGGGGAACTGGTCGCAGGTTTGCCGGTAAATCATCTGGCATATCGACGCGCTTTCGCATGCCGCGTTTTCATTTCCCCTTTGCCGGCGGCAGGATTTCCACAATTTCCGCGAGCGGCTGGCCTTCGGCATCGAACAGCGTGTTGCGCCGGCCGTAGAGGATGTGCGCGCCGGTGAGGTTCAACGACTCGTTGATCAGCGGGTCCGACGCAAACCGCAGATAGCCCTTGGGCCGGCTGGTGTGGACGATGCTGCACTCGGCCAGGATTGTGCCCAACGGCGTGTATTCGCCGAGAATCTTCTCGCGCGCCTCGGCGGGAAAACGGTCGAGGTTGATTTTGATGGCGCCGAATTCCACCGGCTCATTTGTGCCATCGAGCAGCAACGCCACTTCGCGGAAATATTCGTCATCCTTGTGCCGGCGGCCCAACAGGCGCAGGTGAATGCGCGCCTTGTGAAATTTCTCCAGCGTGGGCGTCATGTCGTTTTGATGCACGAGCAGTGTGCGATACGGCTCGGGCATCGCCGCGCCGTCGATCTGTTGCCACGGCGGCAGCGGCTGGCCCGCATGCGCGTAGAACTCGTCCAGCGGATGCATCAGGTTCGGCACGGCGGGCGTCGTGATGTTCGCAGTGGTTGGCATGACGTCTTGGTTCAATTCATTTCCCTCACGCGTAACGAGCATGTTGATGCTGCGGCAGAAAGAACTCGTGCAACAACAAGTCCACCTCGAGCAATCCCTCGCGGTTCAAACGGATTTCGTCGCCTTCGACGCTGAGATAGCCCCAGTCCTGAATCCGTTTCAACGGTTCGGCGAACTGCACGCACGGGTCCGCGCCGAATTTCTTCGTGAAATACGCGCGCGACACATGGCCGAGCTTCAGTTGCAAAATGAATTCGCGCACGAAGCGCTCCTCCGCCGTGGGCCGCAACGCGCGATACGCCGGCAGTTCGCCCGCCAGAATCTTCTGCATATACGGCTCGAAATCGTGGTTGTTCTGGTAATGCACGCCGCCGATGTGCCCGAACGACGCCACGCCCAGCCCCAGCAAATCCGCCCCCGCCCACAACCGGTCGCGATACAAAAACTTCGCCTTGGCCGGGTCCTTCACCGCCGTATAGGCGCTGGCGACCTTGTAACCGGCCTTCTCCAGTTCCTTGAACGCGTAATCAACCCACCCGCGCTTGGTGTCCCAATCCGCCACGGGAGCGACGAGTTTTCCCGCCGCCTTCATCTCTTTGTAGATGGTCGTATTGAACGGAATCTCCATCTGATAAATCGTCACGCTGTCCGGTTGCATCGCGATGGTCTTGGCCACGCAATCACGCCAGTTCTCCTCGGTTTCCTCGACCATGCCGGCGATGAGGTCGATGTTGATTTGCGGAAAGCCCAGTTCGCGCGCGTAGCCATAGGCGCGCGCGATTTCCTTGCTGCGATGCGCGCGGCCGTTGATTTCCAGAATGTGGTCGCTGAAATTCTCCACGCCGAGGCTCAAGCGCGTCACGCCCAGCTCGCGAATCGCCGCGAGCTTGTGATCGGTCAACGTGCCCGGCTCGCATTCGAAGGTCACTTCATCCACGGCGTCCCACGGCAGCAACGCTTTCATCGCATCGGTCAACCCCTTGAGCTGATCCACCGAAAGATACGACGGCGTGCCGCCGCCGAAGTAAACGAAGCTCGGCTTGCGCCCGCCGATGAACGCCTTTTTCGCGTAAATCTCCAGTTCCTTGATCGCCGCGTTGAGATAGCCGCGTATCGCGGAGGAATCCTTGTCCGTATAGACCTTGAAGTAACAAAAATGACAGCGTTTGCGGCAAAAGGGAATATGCAGATACACGCCCAGGTCCGTGCCCGGCTTGGGCGGCGTATTGATAGCCGTCTCCAATTCGCCCAACAACTCCGGCTTCCAGAACGAAAACGGCGGATAATTCGAGACAAAGTAATTGCCCGCCGTGGTCTTCGTGTGCGGCGCGGCAACGGGCGCGGTGGTGGTCAACGTGGCTTCGCTCATAAAATGGATTCCGAATTGGGCCTGAGGCGTGAATTTCGATCGCGGTGTTTCCCGCAGCGCGGAGTTCTCCACACGCCTCGGCGCGCCCAACGTTGCTCCCCTCCTCCGGAGGGAAACTGGTCGCGGTGTTTCCTGACGCGGCGGATTTCTCCACACCTCGGCACGCCCGGCGTTGCTCCCCTCCTCCGGAGGGGCTGGGGGTGGGTTCGGCGATGGGATGGAATCGGACAGGGGAAATTCATGACGCGGGCGTTGTGCAGGTTTTCAAGTTGTTCGGGTTTGCCGCACGCAACGAAACCCACCCCTTGCCCCTCCCAGGAGGGGAACTGGTCGCGGTGTTTCCTGACGCGGCGGATTTCTCCACACCTCGGCGCGCCCAACGTTGCTCCCCTCCTCCGGAGGGGCCGGGGGTGGGTTCGGCGACGTGGTAAATCAGCACGGCGAAATTCATGACCAGCGCGGAAATTCATGACCGGCGCGTTGGACAAGCTTTTGAATTGTTCAGGTTTCATTTCTTCTTCTCTCCAAACGCATACACCACCCCATCCTCGCACCCCACGATGATCTTCCCTTCCACCACCGCCGGCGAACTCGTGATGGGCTGGCCGATTTCATACGACCACAATTCCTCGCCCTTGCCCAACGACACAATGTACAGCCGCCCATCGTCCGAACCCACCACGATGCGGTCGCCCGCCACGACCGGCGAACTGTCCACCTTGCCGCGCGTCGAGAACGTCCAGATTTCCTCGCCCTTCTCGCGGTCGATGCAATGCAGCCGCTTGTCGCGCCCGCCAAAAATGACGCGGTCCTTCGTAATGGCTGGTGACGAGAAATACGGAAACTGCCGGTCCTTGTAACTCCACACGCGCTTCTCCGCATTCAGGTCAAAGCACAGGAACTCGTTTTCGTAATGCCCCACATACGCGCGCCCGTCCGCGATGGCCGCCGAGCCCGCGATGTAGGCGCCTGCGTCAATCTCCGCCAGCTTCTTGCCGTCCTTCACAGAGATGACATGCAGGATGGCGTCGCACCCGCCAAACGCCGTCTTGCCCTGGTCCACCGCCGGCGAGCCGTTGATGTAATTGCCGCTTTCGTATTCCCACGCCTTCGTGCCGTCGGCAGCGTTCACCGCGTAGAGTTTGAAATCGTAGCTGCCCACCAGAATCCACATGTCGCCCTTCGGCGACTTCACCCAGTTCGGCGCGCCCAGAATCTTGTCCTCCGTCCGAAACTTCCAGGCCAGCTTGCCGTCCTTCACGTTGACCGCGTAAAGGAATCCGTCGCTCGACCCCACATACACCCGGCCATCGAGCACCAGCGGCGACGACTCAATCGGCGCTTCGGTGACGAAATGCCAGAGCTTGGTGCCCTTCGCTTCGTCGAGGCAATAGAGCAAACCGTCATCCGCGCCCACGAACACCTTGCCATCCATCACCGCGGGCGACGACTTCACGGGACTGGCCACCGGCGCCGCGGCGTTCGTGCCGGTCGTCTTGAACGTCCACACCACCACGGGTTTCTCGGGCAATTTCGCCGGCGACACGCCGATCAATTCCGGCCCGCCACGAAACATGGGCCAGTTGTTTTTCGAGGCGCGCGCCCCCTGCGCTTCGGGCGACGAGCCGAACGCCAGGGAAACACCCATCGCAACCGCCGCGAAGGAGGCGGCGAACCGGCTGGCGATGTGCAGGCGCTTCATGTTCAATGTGTTGGACCCCGGCCAGGCAGAATTGCTCAACCGCACCAGAGTGGCTATTACCGGGGAAGTATTGACCAGCTTTTGCCCTCACGCAAATAAAATAATACGTGTAAGTACTATTTTGCCCGGCACGTGCCCGCCCCGAAGGAACCGTTTTGATCGACCTTGAAGGAAGCACATTCGTATGGGGATAACCACTCTATGAAGTTAACCGCTGATGAGCGCGGCAGGTTGTCCAGTCCGGAATTGTTCCGTCCGAAAGCGACCTTTGACGTGACGGTCCAGTCCGATGGGAGCATCCGCCTGTGGAACTGACGGAAAAGCCGGTGCCGGTCGTGAAGCCGCGCCGTGTGAAGGGCCGCTTGCGCGGCGCAGACGTTCGTTTGAGCAAGGAGACGCTGGCCGCGGCAGTGCGGGCCGAGCGCGACGCACGATGAAACGATATTGGGACGCTTCGGCGTTGATCGATGCGCTGCACGATCCGAGGATTGAACAGAAAGCCATGGAACCCGACCAGTGGACGCGGGTGCATACGCTGGCTGCCCACAAAGCAAGGTGGTGGAATTAGTCACTCACAACTTGAGTGATTTTACCGGCCTTGAGGACGGGTTTTCCGTTTTACCGCCATAGGTCCGGCGCGCTCCGGCGTGCGTGATTCTGCCAACTTCCAGTGGACAGCCGCGCGCGGAACTCATAGACTCGTCGCAGTTCCCAGTGGCGCCAGACGTGTTAGAGGAGCGCGTATGATGGTTCCAATCAAGATTCAGTGTGGGTGCGGCCAACGGTACGCATTCGAAGTCGAGGCGGTTGAAGGCCGCATGCCCAACGCGGTGGCGTGTCCGCGCTGTGGAACCGATGGCACCGGCGCCGCCAACGATTACCTTGCGCAGTTCGCCGTCGCCAGTCCGCCACCCCC
>JBFMBT010000422.1:0-4665 GCA_040754875.1 Verrucomicrobiota bacterium
CCAATTCGTTTTGTGTCACACCTGCACCGTAAAACGAATCTTGATCACCAGGCAGGTTTTCATCCGGCGCTGCAAGCTTTGCGCCCGTCGTCTCTTCCAAGAACATCCGCAGCATCGCTTCCATCGAGTAAAGCGTCTGAGCGTACAGAGCGGCGTTCTTTAGCCGCTTCCGCTTATCGACACTTACGAATGAAACCAAGCTATGCCATCTCTCCAAAGGATCGATGTGTCGTGCTCGCGCTTTGATGGTGTCGTGTATTTGAACAAGGATTTCCGGGGCGATGCTCATATCCTTGAGTTCTTGTTCCGCCTTCCACTCTCGGGCGTAGTCGTACCAGTCCCATTTGTCAGGCCGAAACGGCTGCGAAATCTGAATCGTCCTCCGGTCGGATTGCGTTTTGAAAAAGTAACGATTCGCCAATAGCTGGCAGACGATTGGCGCTTTCGAAATTGTGGAACTGAGGGTTGGAACGGTTGCGAGTTGTTTGGCCCAATCGACTATTTTTTGGCCCCACTTTTGCAGGTCCGCTTCGGCCATCGTGGGAGCAGCCTCGCACGAAACGTGTAACGAAAGCCGCTGAACAGCTTCCTCGACCTGAATGCATTGAAATGTGCTGTATAAGGATTCAACTTTCGTTCGCCCATCGGTGTCGAAAAAAGTGCTCCACGCCGCAAACGGTCGTTCGCTGGAGAACCACACTCGACCGTCTTGCTGCATCTCTTTCAAAACTTCTTTCGTCCAAAACCCCGGCCGTCCCCCACTCACGTCCATTCGAAGAAGCGGATGAATCACGCCGATGCGTTCAAACGCTTCCAATCGTGCGCGCGATACGCTGATTCCTCTGTCACGGCAGAACGTCTGGAATGTTAAAGCGTCTACGAGCGGGCAAGCGATAAACGCTTCTTTGTCGATCAGCAACTGGAGATTCATTTTGTCCAAGATCACTGCTTTCGTCCTGATAGGTGAGATTTTCCAATCGCCTTCGCCGCTGCTGGAATTTCTCAATGATCGTGCGCACGAGCGATCATTAGCGATTTAACGGGCCACCGCAAGGTTGGGGGTTCCGCATCGAAAAGGGGTCAATGGTATTGGCATATTTGTCATTACCGCCGCACCTTCGGCTTGTGCCCACCATGTGCAACAGTTGCGCGATCCACTCCATCACCGGGGTGAAAGGGGGCTTGGTATTGTTAATTGCGGCATCATGCTTGGCTGGGTTGCTACCAGCATAGCACACGACGCCTGACTGTCACGTTTCCTCCTGATCTCTTCTTTATCCTTGTAGTCGTGCGTGCGGCGAACGCGCCAGTCGCGACTCGTCGGGAGAGTGCGCCGGTCCTGCGGCGCTTTTCCCTCGCGAACCCAACGAGATGAAATTTCCAGGCGCACCTGGAGCGGCCCGCACCGACACCGGACCGCGGGCATTCTGCCCGCTTACGATGGCGCGCGGCAGTCCGGGTGAAATCGTCTTTAACCGGGTTGGTCATGTCGTAAGCGCGACTGGAGTCGCGCGGTCCGGGAGAGAAGCAATCGAGTGCGGCCCAGCGAATGGCGCCTTTGGTCAGTGAAGCGGGACTTCAGGCACGTATTCTTCCGCCCCTTTCGGGGCTGGGCTCAATCGCCCGCATTTACCCACCGATAAATCGGTGGGCTATGGTCGGCCGTCCCCTGGCGGGACCGGGGCAGTAAATTGCCGCGCCGATTTACTCGATTGAACGGTTGACATTATTATCACTGCATGGCACACTATTTTCATGCGCCAGGGAGCGCCACCGTCCAATACGGACCGGCCCGCCGCCATCCGTCCGCGCACGTTCGTGCCCGCACGTCGCGCACCCCTCTGGCGGCGCCAACCGCCCCTTACAGATCTCCTTCGCTCCAAAGGAACGAGGGTGGTTTTGCTGCTTGTTCCCCAAATCTTTGCGGCGTTTTCCAATTCCTTCCACTTCTTTCCACTCTCTTCCGCATTTGGCTGGAAATGTTTTGGGGGCGACGCCCAACTCCGTCTGCAACCACGACGGCCAAAGCCATCCTTGCGCGCTGTCCCCGCACGCATCACGCATCACGACGCCCAAGATCCCTCCCGGCTCATCCCACGTCGTCTCACCTCTGCCCATCTATGAGAAAAAAATAAAAATCCAACCACCTTGAACCCTGAACTCGGAACCTTGAACTCCGCCACGGTCCGCCCAAATCCACGTAAATCCACATCTGCCCCGGGTGAAAAAAATATCGCCCACCAACCGGTTCTCACCGAACCAAACCCCTTGCGCGAACGTTACATCCATGGGTTCGCCCGTGAATCCGCTGACCCTTCGGGTTCCTCCGGCGCGGCCTTTTGCATCTATATGATTACCAGACTGTTTTGCGTTTTGGTGCTGTCCGCCACCGTGGGATTGCCCGCCCATGGGGCGGTCATTTCCAAAGAGGACAAACCCATGGCGCGCCGGCCCAAAGGCGCGGAAGTGAAACCGGATCAACCGTGTCCGCCCCTGGGACGAGGCGAATACGCCCGCGAGCAGTCTGGCCCCGGTCATCAACCGGCGCCCTTCGCGCCCCGGTTCAACGGCCCGCCGGGACCATCTCCCCGCCCGATGGGGCGGCCACCGTTCGCGCCGCCTCCGGTTGGACCGCGTTTTGGCCAGCAACCCCCCACGACGGATCGCCCGGGCCCGGCGCAAGGTTTTGAAGGTTCGCCCCGTCAATTCGAGCGCCAGGGGCCTCCACCGTCCGGGCGCGAAGGAGCGGGACGACCGTTGCCGCCGTTCGCCCAGCGTTTTGACGGACCAGGGCCGCAGGCGTTTGGTCCGCGTCGGGATTTTCCCCCGGGCCCACGCGGTGAATTTGGCCCGCCGCCCAGGGCGTTCGCGCCTTTCGCGCCGCATCCGCCCGCGCCGCGCATGCAATCACCGGATTTTCGCGGGGACGGCCCCGCGATGAGGCACCCAATGCCAGAACGGCGTCCGGATTTTGTTCCGCGTCCGTTCCCTGAGCGGGATGGGATGGGGCCGCCGTTCGGGCCCCGTCCGCATCCGCCTTTGCCGCCACGCTGACCGTGCGGCTTGACGAATGAAGCCAGCCCGCGCCTAAGTAAGCCCTTGCGCCATGAATCTGCCCTTCGCATCGCTCTTCACGCTGACGGACGAGCAAGCCATGGCGCGCGTCTGCCAGGAGGACGATGTGGAGGCGTTCGCGGAATTGATGAAGCGCTGGCAGACGCCCATCCGCAACCTGTGCCTGCGGATGACCGGCGATCTGCAACGCGCCGAAGACCTGACCCAGGAAGCGTTCACGCGCCTGTATCAGTATCGCAAGAACTACCAGCCGCGCGGCAAGGTCTCGACGTTCGTGTGGCGCATCGCGTTGAACCTCTGTTACGACGAACAACGGCGCATCAAACGGCGCGGTGAATCGTCGCTCGATGCGGAGCAAGGCGACAACATCGTGATGCTCGAATCGGCCAGTCCCGCCGAGCAAACCGAGGAATCGGAGCGCGCCGAGATCGTGCGCCGCGCGCTGGCAAAGTTGCCGGAGATTTATCGCACGGTGCTGGTGCTGCGGCATTATGAGGACCTGAAGTTCCGCGAGATTGCGGACATTCTGGAAATTCCCGAAGGCACCGTGAAGTCGCGCATGTCCGAGGCGCTGACGCAATTGAACCGCATTTTACAACCCATGCTGTCCGAGAGTCGGGCGGAACGCCCGTCCTCCGGCGGCAACGAAAACGAAAGAGCAAGCTTATGAAACCGACCCGTGAAGACTGGATGGCGTATCTCTACGGCGAACTGCCGCCGGAGGAACACGCGCGCCTGGGCGATTATCTGGAAACGCATCCCGAGTGCGCCGCCGAAGTGGAAGGCTGGCGCGCGACCATGAAGGAACTCGACCGCCTCAAGGCGCCCACGCCGCGGCGACGTGTGATTGTGCCGGTCGAGTTTGTGAAATGGGGCATCGCCGCGATGTTCGTGCTGGGCGTGGGCTTGCTCATCGGGCGCGCGACCGCGCCGGCCGTCGATGTGGCGACATTGCGCGCGGAGGTGGAGGCGGCGGTGCGCAAAGACGTGGCGAACACCCTGCGCGGCGAGTTGCAAACCATCGCGGCCGCCCAGGTGCAGGGCGCGCGCGAGGAAGCGCGGCAACGGGTGGCGCAACTGGAACAAAGCATGAAGGACGCGCGCGCGGAAGACCAGGAATCCGTGGCGGCGATGATGCAACAATTGGAGCGCCGCAATGCGGCGGATTACGCGTCGTTGCGCAAGGACCTTGAAACTGTTGCTGTCACGGCGGAGAGCAAGTTGTATCTGGCGCAGCAGCAAATCGGCCAGTTGGCCGGCTACACACAAACGTCCAATGTCCGCCGCCAATAAGCGGCGCCTGAAAGTCGTATTATGAAACCATTTTTAAAATTCCTGATTCCGGCGCTGGTGCTGGCGGTGAATTCGCCCGCGCAGGACAACAACGAAAACCAGCCTCAGCCGGGGCCGGACTTCCGCCGCCAACAAGGCCCCGGCCAACCGGGACAGGGGCCACAAGGACCGCAGGGGCCCGGCCCGCGCGGCGGGTTTCAAGGGCAAGGTCCGGAAATACGCGGCAACCGCGGCGGCGGCAGCTTCGGCGGGCCCACGGGCGAGCCGATGCCCGACTTGTTTCGCCAGCTCGGCCGG
>JBFMBT010000423.1:0-4647 GCA_040754875.1 Verrucomicrobiota bacterium
GAAACCCGACCCGCCGCCGCGCGCCGGAAAAGTGCAGCAACACCGCGTCGCGCGGATCACGCCGCGCCGACGCGGCAACGGCGAACTGTCCGGCGCGCAACTGGCGAACGAGCCGCGACAGTTCCGCCCACGGCCAGCGGCACAACCGATATTTGCCGCGGAATGCGGTCCACGGCGCCGTGAAGGGAATCAGATTTACGTCCGGCCAGAAACGCTGTTGGAGTTCGCGCGCGTGCGGTTTGGCGAGGAGCGTCACGTCGTACGCCCGGCTGGCCGCCTGAAGGAACGGCGAGGCAATGGCCAGATCGCCAATCCCCCACAGCTCCAGCACGAGCAGTTTTTCTCTCATCTGATTGCGCTGGAGGATAGCGGCCCGCCGGGGCGGCGACAACCACGTCTATCGCGTCGCGTCCGAAAAATGCAATTTCAACTCCGGACAACGCGCCTTTCTCGCCCACGTCGCCTGACCGGGCTTGAAGCTCGCGGACAACGCATACAGGACGCGCCGGATCAATTCCTTCGCCAGGGTGAGCTGATTGCGGTCCTCGAAGTCATAATACATCTGCCGCTCGACCACGAAGCCCAGCCGCTCCAGCAACTGGCGCACTTCGGCCAGCGTGTATTCGCGCCAGTGGATGCCCACGATCATGTTCCCCTGGTCCGACAGTTGCGCGAAGAACGCGTCCACCGGCGTGTACGGCGACTTGCCGAGCGCCAGTTTGAAGCGGTTGGTGAACCGCGCCAGGTTCGGCAGCGCCAGATACAGCACGCCGCCGGTTTTGAGCACGCGGTTGATTTCCAACAGGACTGGCACGGGGTTGAAGTTCAAATGCTCGAGCACCTCGCACATCACCACGGCGTCAAACGTCCCGTCCGCATGGGGCAATTTATGATCGCGCAGGTTGGCGATGGCAAAGTTGACGCCCGCGCGCCGGTAGAGTTCCTGCAGGCGCGGATTGCCCATGAAATCCGGGATGTCCTGTGCGGTCACATCAAAGCCGAGTCGTTTCAGACTCAGCGAAACCACGCCGAGATACGCGCCGATTTCCAAGACGTGCTTGCGCGCCCCGTTGCCTGGCGCGACGCCAAGACGTTCGTGAACGCTTTGCACCGTGTCCACATACGTGGACTTGAGATGATTCAGGTAATGCCACTCGCCCTCGCCATCATTGCGCCCCAGCAAATCGATCGGCGCGGCCCGGTATTGGCGCACGACTTCGTCAACGATCAGGGCGGGATTGTCCATGTTGGGAGGGTTAACTTGACGGCTGGGCCGCTGGTGGCGTGTAGCGCAGCCAGCGGCCGGTGGGATGCGTGACTTCGAACCGCACCCGCTGCTCCGGGCTGCGCTCGGTGTAGATTTCGTAGGCAAACGGTTTTTGCCCGTAAAGTCCGGCGGCCAGTTTGCGCAGCCGATAGTGCGCCAGCACCAGGGGGCGGAACCAGTGCGCGGCGCGCGGCGCGCGGTCCAGCATCAGCCGGCCTTCGCGTTGCGCGTTGGGCTTGAGATTCATGTTGTCGCCGGTATCGGCGAACACGCTCGTGAAACGCCGCAACACGCCCATGCGCGCGCCACTGTCCAGCAGCCGCAACACCCATTCCACGTCGCCCAGGTCCCGCCATTCATCGCTGAAATACAGGTTTCGCCCGGTCAAAAGGCGCCGCCGAAAAAACGTCGCGCACGTCAGGATGGCCAGGTTGCCGCCCACATACGTGTGCCAGCGCGTGGGCGTCACACTGCCGCGATGACAGATGTAATTGCCTTGCGGATCCACCACGATGGTATCGGCAAAACACACATCCACTTCGGGATTCTGATCGAAGTAATCGCCCACGGCCCGCAACGCGCCGGGCAGGTATTGCTCGTCGCAATTGAGGTACGCCAGCAGTTCGCCCTTTGATTTCCTGAGCCCGCGGTTCACCGCGTCATACATCCCCTTGTCCTTCTCGATGCACGCAATCACGCGCGCATCCTTGGGCAGCCAGTCCTGCGTGCCATCGTCCGAACACGCGTCCTGCAGGATATGCTCGAGTTCCACGCCCTGGTCGGCCACCGACGGAATGTTGAGCTTCAGCCAGCGGCCGCCGCGAAAACTCGGAGTGATGATGGAAAACCGCATAGCGCTCCGGTCACCCGGCCGGCGAATCACTCCATGTCATCGCCGGCTTCATGCGCGGGCGGCCGCCAGTGGCCCCGGCGCGTTGCTTTCCACCTTCACGGGGACACGCTCCGGTTGCTCGCCATTGATGCTCACGCTCAGGCCGAGGATGCCCGTGAACACGAACAAGTCGGTCGCGATGGACCCATACACCGTGATGAACATGACCACGCGCACGATGAAATACGTCAGCAAAAAGGTGTTCAGGTTTTTCAATTCCGGCGGGCTGTGCTTGTAATGGCGATGGAGCACCCGCAGCCCCGCCAGGCAGAACAAGCCAAACGCCAGCACCCCGAACACGCCGAACGCCACGATGAGCGACAGCGGCCCGCTGTGATAATCCCCCGCCACCATGGCCGGTTCATAGCTTTTGGCCAGGCCGCGCCGTATGCCTTCTTCCGCAAAATATAAATCCGTCGGGTTGATGGAAAACCCCTTGCCCACCCAAAGGTACTTCGGCACTTCCGGCCAGACCGTCTTCCACATCTCCAGCCGCCAGTCCGTCGAGGACGCGGCATCCGCGCGCGCCGCCGGATGAATTTCGATGGGCAGGAACGACAACGTCCGTTGGACCGACAATGGCATGTGTTCAATGAACGGCAGTGCCAGCGCCGAAATGAAAATGCCCACCCCGCACAGAATCGGCAGCAACCGCGTGCGATGCAGCCCTTCCAGATAAAACTGCACCGTGAACGTCAGCACCACGGCCACCAGGATGGAGCGGAACCCGCCCAGCAAACTCAGGCAGGCGAACAGCAGATACACGATCAGCCGCCACGGATTCGCCAAGTCCAACAGGCCGCGAATGCCATAGCGCAGCAGCATGATCGAGCAGACCGAGGCCGAGGCCGTCGCCAGGCCGCCGAACCGGACCATGCCCGCCGAATTCGGGCCGCCCCACTCCAGTTCCTGCAACGTGAGCAGCTCGGGAGGAAAGATCATGAACAAGATATAAAAACTCGGCCCCGCCGCGTAGATGAAATAACTCAACACCGACGTCAGGCTCGTCAGAAAGAACAGCGTCGCATAGCGCACCGCCTTGTCCCCCGGGATGCGCTGGCCCACGAAGGCGAAATAGCCCAGAATCGCCGCCATCACAAAAAAGTATTTCTTCCCTCCATAGTTCTCCGAGCCCAGGGCGCGCAGGCCGATGCCGCCGGTCAGTTTCGCCGTCCCCAGAACCACCAGCGCGATGAACGCCAGCGTCCACGCGATCGACGGCACGTGTTGGAACGTCGGCCGTTGCGTCAGCGTGCGGTTCATGAACGAAATGCACACGCTCAACGCCGCGATCACCACCCACAGCCCGATCTGGCCCTTGACAAAGAACGCCACGATCGAGGAGTTCCAACTGAGGATCAACAACAGGTGATGCCACCGCATCAACAGCGGAACCGACAGCAAAAACAACACCATCCCGACGAACGCCAGGCTGATGTACCGCTCGGGCGTCGCCAGGAAATAGCCCGTCAGCAAGGCCAGCACAATGCAGGCCCCGTAAATCAGCAACGTTCGCGGCACGCCATTCATGGGCCTCGGAAACTTGGGTTATGAACGCCCCTTTCGCAACCCCTTTTTCCCTTCCCTGTCGTCCTCGTTCTCGTTCTCGTCCTCCCCATCACCCCAACGTCGGATACAGCCCCGCAAATGCCTTCGCCGTGTTTTCCGGCTGAAAAAAGGCGCGCTGCTCGGCGTGCCGATGCCGGCCAAATTCGCGGCAGCGACCCAGGTCTTCCAGCAGGTGCGCCAGCCGGTTGGCCAGCTCGGGAACCGCGCGCGGCGCCACCAGAAACCCGTTCTTGCCGTCCTCGATGTAATCACTCTGCCCGCCGCACGGCGTGGTGATGACCGGCAGGCCGAGCACGCGCGCCTCCTTGACCACGTTGGGGCTGGTGTCGCACCGCGTCGGCAACACCATACACCACGCCGCGCCCAGCTTTTCGGCAGTCATGTCGCGTCCGAGATAATTCAGCCAGTGCACGTTCTTCGTGGCCGAACGTTTCAACGCTTCCACCCATGCCCCCGAACCGCCGCCCACCACCCACAACTCGCAATCCTTCAACTGCGGGTCCGCAAACGCCTCCACGGCGTCCTGGATGCCTTTGCGCGGCGTCAGGCTCCCGATGAAAATCGCCGCTTTGCGCTGCGGGTTGGGCTGCCATTCCGCGCGAAAGAACAACGGGTCCACGCCATATTCCACCTGGTGAATCCGCGCCCGCTTCGCGCGCCGCGCCAGCACGCCCGCCGCCCAGCGGCTTTCGCACGTCAACTCGCGCACCCGCCGCAACACATGCCATTCCACCAGGGCCTGGAAATATTCGCGCGCGTTCAACCGCGTGTGCAGCGCGTAGTGCGTGAGGATTCCCTGCATTGAAACCACGTGCCGGTAACCGCTGCGCACCGCCGCCAGGGCATACACATCCTCCGTGCCCCACCCATGCACCACGTCCGACTTCAACGCGTCCAAGGTTTCCCGGATCGCCGCGAT
>JBFMBT010000424.1:0-4640 GCA_040754875.1 Verrucomicrobiota bacterium
CGCCGCTTCAAGGTTGCCACGACAACCGCCTCTCGAAAATCTGACCCGTCCGGTTTGCCAACGGTGAAGCGCCGTAAACGGCGCGCTCCCGTTTCGCCACACACCAGCGGAGATCCACGTTTTGGAACCGCGGATTTCACGGATCACCCGGATATGATTCTCCGTTGCGGTTCTTCATCCGCGTCATCCGCGGTTTAGATTCCCGGGCGCCATGCCCTATTCGATTGGAAAGCATCGGCTCTCTCATCTTTCTGTCCCCGATTTTTCTGTCAGCCTCCCTGCCCCTTTCCCCATTCGGCTGCCAAACATTCGGTTGATCACATCCGCTGTCCCTTTGCGCAGATTCCCGCCCCATTTTTCTGTCGCCAAATCTTTCTGTCAGCCTGGTTGCCTCAAAAATGTCAGTTCTCACTGGACATTGTATCACTTGAGGCTATATTCCTTCATGCGCCAGGGAGCGCCACCGTCCAGAACGGACCGGTTCACCCGTGTCCGTCAGCGCGCCCTCGCGCCCGCGCCCCGCGCACCCCGCTGGCGGGCGCCTGTTAAATCCACGCGCACGACCTTCTCCCAACGCGGGTTAAAGATCTCCCTCTCCCCGGAGGAACGAGGGGGAGAGGGAACAAGGGAGAGGGGTTCGCTGTCCCACAACGCCCCGCCCCGCCACCCCGCCACCAATGCTTCCCTCTCCCCTCAAATTCGGCGAAGCCGAAGGCCCGCCAGGGCCGGGCGAGCGGGCGCGAGCCAGCCGGGTTTGATTACGACGGTCCGCCCAAATCCACGTAAATCCACATCAGCGCCCGGCGCCAATTTTTTGCAGAACTTCGGGCACCGGCCCCGGTTTGCTGACGTAACGCATTTAACATGAACCTTGAACTCCGCCATGGTCCACCCAAATCCACCTAAATCCACATCAGACCCACCGCAAAATATTCGGTCCCACGTTACAAGCGGCTATTCGCAGCCCCCTCCCCCTCCTCAACTGAGGCAACCCATTTTAACGTTTGCATTTTTTCCCATTGAGCCCCGCCCCGTTGCCTTCCATAATCCCCGCATGAAACTCCTCTCCCCCCGCCGCCTGGCCCTTTTTACCGGCCTCGCGTTGCTCACCTCGCTCTCCGCCCCCGCCGCCGACAAAAAGGGCTGGGTCACCTTGTTCGACGGCAAGAATCTCGACCATTGGACCCTCAACACCGAGGGCGGCTGGATCATCGAAGACGGCGTGCTCGGCGCGGTCCCCGGCAAGAAGAATAATTACGTCTGGACCAAGGACACGTTCGGCGATTTCGAATTGGACCTCGAATTCAAGATGTCCGAGAAATGCAACAGCGGCGTCTTTTTCCGCACCGACCCCAAGAATCCCGTCCAGGGCGGGTTCGAAATCCAGGTGTTCGACTCCCACGGCAAGACCGAACTAAGCGCCCACGATTGCGGCGCGCTCTACGACGCCGTCATCCCCAGCGTCAACGCCGCCAAACCTGCCGGCGAATGGAACCGCATGCAGATCTCCGCCAAAGGCGCCATGGTCAAAGTCGTCCTCAACGGCAAAACCGTCGTCGAAGCCGACCTCGACAAGTGGACCGAGGGCAACCTGAACCCCGACGGCACCAAGAACAAATTCAAGACTGCCCTCAAGGATTTGCCCCGCACCGGCTACATCGGCTTCCAGGACCACGGCCACCCCGTCTGGTTCCGCAACGTGAAGATCAAACCGCTCTCCAAATCCACCTGACCGCGCAGCCGTTCGACCAAACCGTTCCACCACCCGGCCACCGCTCGACAACCACCAGACATTATGCAAACCACCCGCCGCGCCTTCCTCAAGCAAGTCACCGCCGCCACGGCGGTCCTCGGCTTCCCCGCCATCGTCCGTTCCTCCTCGCCCAACAACCAGTTGAACATCGCCGGCATCGGCGTTGGTGGCAAAGGCGCGGGCGACATCGCCGAAACCTCCGCCGGCCAGAATGTCGTCGCCATCTGCGACGTCGATGCCAACACGCTTGGCTCCGCCGCGCAAAAATACACCGGCGCGAAAAAATACGACGACTGGCGCAAGCTGCTCGAACAAAAAGACATCGACGCCGTCACCGTTTCCACGCCCGACCACATGCACGCGCCCATCGCCATGTCCGCGATGCAACTCGGCAAACACGTCTATGTGCAGAAGCCCATGGCGCACACCGTTTATGAAGCGCGCCAGATGGCCAAGGCCGCGCGCGATTACAAGGTCGTCTCGCAAATGGGCAACCAGGGCCACAGCGGCACCGGCTATCGCACGTTGGTCAAGGCCGTGCAATCCGGTGTCATCGGCAGAATCAAGGAAGCCCACACCTGGTCGAACCGCCCCATCTGGCCGCAAGGCATCGACCGCCCCAGCGGTTCGGACCCCGTGCCCGCGCATTTAAATTGGGAAGGCTGGCTCGGCGTCGCGCCTTATCGGCCGTACGTGGGCAACCGTGAAGAAGCCGACGCGAAGGCCAAGGGCCGTCGCGCGGGCGGCGGCGTGTATCATCCTTTCAAGTGGCGCGGCTGGCTCGATTTCGGCGTGGGCGCGCTAGGCGACATGGGTTGCCATATCATCGACCCGGTCGTGTGGAGTCTTGATCTGGACGCGCCGACCGCCGTGTGGTCCGACGGCCCCGCGCCCAACGGCGAGACGTATCCTTCCTGGGAAATCATCCATTACCAGTTCCCGAAAACGAAATACACCGCCGGCCCCGTTCAAATGACGTGGTATGACGGCGGCAAACTGCCCGCGCGCGAACTGGTGCCGTTGCCTGCCGACGAAAAAACGCCCACCAACGGCTGCCTGCTCATCGGCGAGAACGGCGTCATCCTCTGCGAACACGGCAAGAGCCCGCGCGTGTTGCCGGACAACCGTCCGCTGGAAGAAGTGCCCGGCGACAATCACTATCAGCAGTGGACCAAGGCCTGCAAAGGCGAGGGCAAGGCCACGTCGCACTTCGATTACGCCGGGCCGCTCACCGAGACCGTGTTGCTCGGCACGATTGCCATCCGCTTCCCCGGCGTGAAGTTGCAATGGAACTCGAAGGTCCTGACCGTGACCAACGTCGTCGAAGCCAACCGCTTCGTGCATCATCCCTACCGCCAAGGCTGGCACATTGAAGGGCTGAGCTGACCCGCAAACTGCGCAGGCAAGCGAGTCGCATGAATCATATGAGCGCACAGCACAATGTGGAGCGCGGCGTTTACGCCGCTTCAGCACCAAAACTTGATCGTGAACTTGACACTGCCTTAAGCACAATTGAGCAAGCCACGTTGAAGCGGGCTAAAGCCCGCGCTCCCGGCGTGAATCGTCGCCAATTCCTGACCGCTGGCATCGGAAGTTTGATTGCCGCGCAAGGCTGGTTGAATCGCGCGCTCGCCGCGTCCGTCACTCCCAAAGTCGAAGGCGAACTCGCCTGGTACAACGTCCAGGATTGGGGCGTCGAAGGCAAAGGATGGAAGGACACCGAGAAGTTTTATGACCGCCTGCCCGCGCGCGCGAAGGCCACGGTGCGCCCGGCCGTGTGGAGCTTGAGCCGCAACTCGGCGGGCATGCTCACGCGCTTCGAGACGGATGCCCAGACCATTCATGTGCGCTACAAGCTGTCATCCGAGCGCGTCGCCATGCCGCACATGCCGGCGACCGGCGTGAGCGGCGTGGATTTGTATGCGGCGAATGACAAAGGCATCTGGCGCTGGCTGGCCTGCGCGAAGCCCGAGAAACGCGACGTCAACGCGCAACTCATCACCGGCCTGGCGCCGGGCCGGCGCGCTTACACCGCTTATCTTCCGCTCTACAACGGCATCGAGACGCTGGAGTTTGGCGTGCCCGCGAAATCGGCGTTCGCACCGATTGCGCCGCGCACGGAGCGTCCCATTCTGTTCTACGGCACCTCCATCACGCACGGCGCGTCAGCGATGCGCCCCGGCATGCCGCATCCGGCCATTCTCGGCCGCCGCTTCAATCGCCCCGTCATCAACCTCGGCTTCTCCGGCAACGGCTTGATGGAGCCGGAAGTCGGCGCGTTGCTCGCGGAACTGGACCCGTGCGTGTATGTCATCGATTGCCTGCCGAACATGCAGGCGCCACTGGTGGCCGAGCGCGCCGAACCGCTCGTGCGCCAGTTGCGCCGCGCCCGCCCGCTCACGCCCATCGTGCTCGTCGAGGACCGCACCTACGCCAACGCGCCGTTCCTGCCCAAGCAACAGGAGCGCCACGCCACCAGCCGCGCCGAGTTTAAGAAGGCTTACGACCGCCTCAAGTCCTCCGGCGTGCGCGACCTGTATTACATCAAGGGCGAAACTTTGCTGGGCGACGATTACGAAGCCACCGTGGACAGCTCCCACCCCACCGACCTCGGCTTCATGCGCCAGGCCGACGCCATGGAACCCGTCCTCCGCAAAGCCCTGAAGCGCGGGTGAACTGCCGGACCGCGGCTGTCCCAGCCGCAGCGCGTCGCTTGAAACAAGACGCCAGGAGGTTCGTTTGACTTATCGACTATCACCCTCGCACACCCGCGACCATTCCCCTCCTGGGAGGGGTCAGGGGTGGGTTTCCCCGCATACCCAACGCGCGACTTCACCCGAACGTGGCAACCGTAACACCCTCTCCTTGGGGAGAGGGCTGGGGTGAG
>JBFMBT010000425.1:0-4605 GCA_040754875.1 Verrucomicrobiota bacterium
GGGAAACCGGAACAATTGTTCCGGTTTCCCAAAAAGTAGTATGCCCCATAGACCGACGCCTCCCCGTGGTTTTCGTAAAGTGGTGGGCCCAGCAGGGATCGAACCTGCGACCAAGCGATTATGAGTCGCCTGCTCTAACCGCTGAGCTATGGGCCCAACCTGTTCAACACAAAGCTACTGGAGAGGCAGCCGGATGGAACATTTGACAATCTGCTGCTGCAATCTGATACCGGCGGCATGAACGAGGCGCCAGCGGAAAAAACGAGGTCTGGCCGAGAGTCCGGTTCTGATTGGTTATGCGCCATCAGGAATTTATTTTGCGCGTGTGCGCGTGGGCGGCAAGTCAATTCGCCGGTCGCTCAAACGCAGCGCATGGTTCGGCGGGTCGCATGGCGGATTCATGAGTCATGAGGTGTTAATGGCAGGTGCAGGCGGGCGAGGCAGCCGGGGGTGCTGTTGCGGTTTTCGAGCGTGAGCTGGCCGCCGTGGGCCTCGGCGATCTGACGGCAGAGGAGAAGGCCGATGCCGGTGCCTTTGGGTTTGGTGGTGAAAAAGGGGACGAACAAATTGGCGGTGTTGGCGAGGCCGGGGCCGTTGTCTTCAATGTGGAGGTCGAGCCAGTTGCCGGATTGTTGCCAGGCGAGGGTGACGGCCGGAGCGTCTGCGGGTTGGGCCGAGGTTGGGCCGGGTTCGAGCACGGCGTCGGCGGCGTTGCGGATGAGATTGATGAGGAGTTGTTCCAACTGGTCGCCGTCCACGCGGATGGTCACGGGTGGGCTGGGGAGGACGGTGACTTTCAGGCGCGTTTCGAGGGTGGCGACGCGGTGGGCCAGCGGGGCCAGTTCGACAGGCCGCAGTTGCGGCTTGGGCAGGCGGGCGAGTTGCGCGTAGGCGCCCATGAAACGGTTGAGCGAATCGGCGCGGGTGCCGATGACTTCGAGGCCGCGCTGCATGTCGTCGCGCCAGTCGGCGGGCGGGGGATCGCGGTGGGTGAGGCGCTGGAGGCTGCCGGCGATGGATTTGATGGGCGCGAGGGAGTTGTTCAATTCGTGTCCGAGGACGCGGACGATACGTTGCCAGGCCTGGCGCTCTTCCTCGCGCAACTCGCGGCTGAGGTCGGACAACACGAGGAGTTGATGTGGCCGGCCTTGTTCGCGAAAGGTGCGGCGGCGCACACCCCAGCGGCCCGCGCCGCCGGGGAAGGCGCGTTCGACGGTGAGGGCGGTTTCGCTGGCGAGATATTCGGCAAGGCCCAGTCCGGTGGCGCCACGACCCAGCACTGCGTCGGCGGATTGTTTGAGCAGTTGTTCGCCGGCGCGATTGACGAACTGGAGGCGGCCATCGGCATCGAAGGTGAAGACGGCGACATCGATTTCGGCCATGACGGCGCGCAGGAGGGCGCTGGCTTCGAAGGCGCCGAGGCGTTGTTCATGGAGGATTTCGATGAGGGCATTGATTTCGCGGAAGACATCGTCGAGCGCGCCGGTGCCGGTGAGGACGCGGCCGCGGATGGAGTAATCGCCCTCGTGCAAGCCGCCGAGCAAACCGGCGATGGTGCGCAAGGGGCGGAGGACGCGGTCGCGCAGGAGGCAGGCGGAGCCGATCCAGAAGACGAGGAGCAGCAGCGTGAGCGACCAGCGGAGTTCGGCGGAATGGTCGCCATACCAGAGCAGGGCCAGTGCGACAGCGGTGCCGGGCAGTCCGATGAGGAACGCGAAGAGGAGGATGAGGTCGTCGTAGCTGGGCTGGCGACGAGCGGGCGTGAGCTTGCGTTCAGGCGGGGCGGTCATGAGGAGAATGACGAAGGACGAATGACAAAGGTTGAAATCTTGAAACTGACGCATCGGGTGAGGCGATGGTTGTGGGGGGGAATTGCGCTGCCTTCCCCCTCACCCCGGCCCTCTCTCTTGTGGAGAGGGTGAGATTGTTCCCGCGTCGGGCAAAAATGATACGCAAGGCTCGCGGTGAACCCACCCCTGGCCCCTCCCGGGAGGGGAACCGCGGTTGGTTCGCAGCGTGGCTTGGCGGGTTCGTGAGCGAAAGGTGGTTCCGGAATCGGAGCCTCCTCACATCGGCTGCTACGGGGTGGGAGTGAGGTCATAGGCCGTGTTTGGCGATGCGGCGGTAGAAGGCGCTGCGGCTAAGGCCGAGGGCTTCGGCGGCGGCGTTGGCGTTGCCGTCGCAGCGGGCGAGAGTTTTTTTAATGAGCCAGCGTTCGACTTCTTCGAGGCTCATTTCTTCCAGCAGGGCGGCGCCAGTGGGAGTGGAGCGCAGGCCGAGGTCGGCCGGTTTGATGGCGTTGCCTTGGGCAAGGAGGACGGCGCGTTCGATGGCGTGGCCCAGTTCGCGCACGTTGCCGGGCCAGGCGTGTTCGACGAGCAATTGCAGCGCGGCGGGTTCAAAAGCAGAGACTGGTTTGCGATAGCGTTGCGCGAAGCGTTGGAGAAAGTCAGCGGCGAGGGCGGGAATGTCTTCGCGGCGTTCGCGCAAGGGTGGAAGATGGATCTCGACGGTGTTGAGGCGGAACAGCAGGTCGGAGCGGAAACGCGCGGCAGCGGTTTCGGCACGGATGTCGGCATTGGTTGCGGAGAGGATGCGGACGCTGGCGCGGCGGGTTTGCGAGGAGCCGAGGCGCTCGAACTCGCCGGTTTCGACGACGTGCAGGAGTTTGGCCTGCTGCTTCAACGGCACGTTGGCGATTTCGTCGAGGAAGAGTGTGCCGCCATCGGCGGTTTCGAAGCGGCCGATGCGGTCGGCGCGGGCGTCGGTGAAGGCGCCTTTGGTGTGGCCGAACAGTTCGCTTTCAAAGAGCGTGTCGGTCAGGCCGCCCATGTTGACGGCGATGAAGGGGCCGGCGGCGCGGTCGGAGAGCGCGTGCAGCGTGCGGGCGATGACGTTTTTGCCGGTGCCACTTTCGCCGGTGAGCAGGACATTGGCATCCGAGCGGGCGACGCGGTTCACCAGTTCCAGCACGGGCCGCATGGCGGGCGACGCCGCGATGAGGTTGGGCAGGCCCTCGGCGCGCAGGGCGGCATTTTCGGCTTCGAGGCGGCGGCCTTTGCGCAGGGCGCGGGCGAGTTCGACCTGCGTGCGGAGAATGGCGAGTACACGGGCGTCGTCCCACGGTTTTTGGATGAAATCGCGCGCGCCGCGGCGCATGGCTTCGACGGCGAGATCCACAGTGGCCCAAGCGGTCATGACGACGACGGGCAGGGTGGCGTCGAGCGCCTGGATGCGCGCGAGCAGGTCGAGTCCTTCCTGGCCGGAGGTGGTGTCGCGCGCGTAGTTGAGGTCGATGAGGGCGGCGTCGAATTCCTCGGCTTCGAGGGCGGCGAGGGCTTTGCGCGGGGAACTGACGAGGCGGGTGCGGTAGCCTTCGCCCTTGAGCAGGAGGTGCAGCGCCTGGAGGACATCGTCCTGGTCGTCGGCGATCAAGAGGCGACCGGCGGATGAATCAGGGGTTGGCATGCGCTGGGGAGGAATGTGGCAGAATTGGCGGGAGGGGCGAAGTCAGAAACTGGAGAGGAAACCCGAATTCCGAAATCCGAAACAAATCCCAAATCACGAAATTCAAAGGTTGAAACCATGATGTTCCGGAGGTGGCGGACCCGCTCTCCACAAGCTGAAGCTTGAATTCCATACAAGGCGGGGTTGATACGATGGGTTTGATGATGCCATAGGGGTCTCGGAGTTCCGATTCGTGCGAAGGGTTTCACGGTGGCATTTATTTCTCCATCCAACCGTCGCGGAGGCGGATGATGCGGGAACTGTAGGCGGCCCAGGCTTCGTTGTGGGTGACCTGGATGATGGTGGTTCCTTCGGTGTTGAGTTTCTTGAAGAGTTCCATGATCTGGCGGCCGTGGTCGGTGTGGAGGTTGCCGGTGGGTTCGTCGGCTAGCAGGAGGGAGGGTTTGGCGATGATGGCGCGCGCGACGGCGACAAGCTGCTGTTGCCCGCCGGAAAGCTGGCTGGGGTACAGGTCCTTCTTGGCGACGATGCCGAAGCGGTCGAGGGTGTCGGCGACGAGGGCCTGGCGTTCGGACTTTTTGATGTCGCGATAGGAAAGGGGGATGTCGAGGTTTTCGGCGACGGTGAGGTCGTCCAGGAGATGGAACTGCTGGAACACGAAGCCGACATGACGTTTGTTGAGGGCGGCGCGGTCCCTGGGTTTGAGCACGTGAACGGGCTGGCCTTGAAAGGTGTATTCGCCCTGCCAGTCGTGGTCGTACATGCCGAGGATGGAAAGAAGCGTGGATTTGCCGGCGCCGGAGGGGCCCATGATGGTGATGAAAGCGCCTTCCTCGATGTCGAGATTGATCTGGCGCAGGAGGAAGAGAGGGCCGGATTTGGTGGCGAGGCATTTTTCGAGGTTGCGGAGGGAGAGCATGGGATCGGTTAAATGAGTTAAACGGTTAAACAGTTAAAGGAGGAGTGATTAGGGTTAAACAGCGTTAAATCGTTAAACCGTGCCTGCAACCCACCTCGGGATGAGCCTGTTACCTCGGCTGCTACAATAATTTTGAGGAGGCGCAGATGTGGATTTAGGTGGATGGAGGCGGGGCCGCGCGGCGGGCGGGGGGGGGGGGGGAGCGGGTTGAAAGAGTC
>JBFMBT010000426.1:0-4584 GCA_040754875.1 Verrucomicrobiota bacterium
GGCCCTGAAGTTCCACCCGTCTTGCGTTGGCAACATTGCTGCGCCCGGGGACGGGCGCACTCCGGGCAGCATGGCACGATGGTTGGACGGGTTTTGCTCTGGTTTGGAGTTCAAGCTTCAGCTTGCGGAAGGACGCCTCGCCCACACGCTGAAGCGTGAACTCCAAACAAGGCGTGTACTCGCGGCCCTGAAGTTCCACCCGTCTTGCGTTGGCAACGTTGCTGCGCCCGGGGACGGGCGCACACCGCGGGGGGGTGCTCGCCGGTCACTTGCTGGCGAGGGTGACTTTCCTGGTCTTGGTGTCGTAAACGAATTTTTGGCCGGGGGGAGCTTCCGGAAGGGCGCGGAGGACGCGATATTTCACGAGCAGGGAGAGATCCGTCATGGGCGGCCATTCCGGGGAGTCGTCGTGCTTGGTGGTGGCCATTTCGTCGTAAACCGCGACGGCCCGTTGCAGGAAGTCCAGACCGTTCTTCACCGTGATGTTGCCTTCGCCGTCTTCGAAGAGGGCCTGGGATTCGCTTCCCACCATGGCCACATAGGGGTTCTGTTCCGAGCCAGCGGCGGTGGGAGCATCGACCGAGATGGTGGGAGTGGTCTGGTCGCCCGGTATGGGCGGCGGGGCTGCCACTTCCGTGGACAAAGAAACCGTTTTAACCGGGGCCGGCGCCGGATCAGCGGGAGCGGCACTTTGATTGGAGTTTCCGCAGCCCGCGGCCAGCCAGATGCCCGCCGTCAAAACTACGAGTGCGACGTGTTGATTTGACATGTTTGTGCTTTGATTTGGGTTAGTGGTTGGGGTCGATGGTCCATTGGCCGCTCTGCCGGTTGTTGGGGGCCAGTGGATTCTGGGTGGCGCGCCGGTCCTTGAACTCGACATGCGCATCCACATACAGGTAGGTAAACATGTTCAGACCATGCAGCCGTTTTTCGTCCGGCCCCATTTCAGCGCGGGTCAGGCTTTGGTTGAGATTGCCGGTACCGGCCAGGTATTGGGAGTTTGGGCGCTGGACCTCGCACTGGGTTTGCGTGCCCCAGTAGTTGTTGGAGATGATTTTTTCGGTCAGCAGGATTGTGTCGTCGGACGCCATGATCATGGCCAGTTGGACCGCGGGCTGATAGCGCCACTGGGAAACGTTGCGATTGGGCGTGGCGCCGGGGCCGTCAAACGAATTGGGGGACCAGACAAAGGGGGCTTGGTTGAGCGTGCCGCCGGGCCGATGGAACATCAAACCGAGCGCGGTCTTGCTTTTGGAATTGGGCGGCCAGTCATGGACGGAGGCGCGGGTGTAGCCGGGTGGATCCCAGTTCCACGACGGGGTGCCACCGCCGTTGTGTTGGGGCATCGAATAGGAGCGCCGGTAGTGGAACGCCGGGGCGTTTTGGATGACGGACCTGGGCCGGACCTTGTCGGCGGGACACAGGGGCCATTTCTCCTGCATGGGTTGGAGTGTCCCGTTGGGCACGCTGCCGGCCGGATCCCACCGCCAGGGTTGGACGCCGGTGGCATTGACGTTGCGGGCGGAGCCCATGTAGGGACCGAGGCGCTTGTCCCACGAGAACTGACCGTTGCCGGAGAGCCGGGCGTAGAGCATTTCGTCGCGGTTGTCGCCGTGGTACATGACCATGGCGACGCCGAGCTGTTTGAGGTTGTTGATGCAGCCGGCGCCCTGGGCTTTGGATTTGGCCTTGGCGAGGGCGGGCAGGAGCATGGCGGCGAGGATGGCGATGATGGCAATGACAACGAGGAGTTCGATCAAAGTGAACCCCCGGGAAACCTTCGGTTGCAGGTTCATAACGTTTTTGGATTAATTCTGGTTGGTTAACCGTTATCATAACATTTAGTTATTCTATCACAATAGGCATTTTGGGTGATTTTTATTTTGGAATCATAAACTCGTTAACTCAATTATCATTAATAATAATAATGCTATCCGGATGGTCATTGAGCTCGTTAATAGTTTAGGCCGAATGGATTACCGAAATGAAAACCACGTGAGGCCCGCCGTCGGCCGGGACGCGCGCGGAAAGACGAGGCTCGCAAGGGTGCCGAGGGTCACGCAGGAAACGACGCCGACGGCGGCGTAGAGGAAAAAGTGCAGCGGGGTGTGGCGGCTGACGAAGTAAACAACAAAGCCGCTGGCGACGGAGCCGATGAGCGCGCCGACGCCGTTGGCGCGGGGCACGAAAATGCCAAGGATGAACAGGCCGCTGAGCGTGCCGCCGAACAGGCCGAGGATGTTCAGGAACAAATCGAGCAACGAGGAGTTGCCAAACTTCGCCATGAGGATGGCAGTGATGGTGGCGAAAGCGCCGAGAAGCACGGTGAGCCAGCGGGCGAAGTTGAGGCACGCGCGGTCGGGCGTTTGCGGGCGGAAGCGCTTCAGGAAATCGGTGGTCACGGCGGTGGCGACGCTGTTCATGCTGCTGTCGAGCGTGGACATGGCGGCGGCGAAGATGGCGGCGATGAACAGGCCGGTGAGGCCGGGCGGCACTTCGCGCGCGATGAACCACGGCAGGATGGCATCGGTCTTCAGGCTGGGTTCGAGCAAATCCGGATGGGTTTTGTAAAACGCATAAAGGGCGATGCCCATGACGTTGAAGATTATCGTGACGGGGATGGTGGCCCAGGCGTTGACCCAGATGGCGCGCGCAGCCTGCTTTTCATCGGGCGTGGTGAGGTAACGTTGAATGACGGCCTGATCGGCGCCGTAGGGCATGAAGTTGTGAAAGACCTGGCCGAAGATCATCACCCACACCGCCGTGGTGGTCGGATCAAACGTCCAGTCAACCCAGCGCAACTTGTGGTCGGCGGCCGCGATGCGCCAGACCTCGGCGGGGCCACCCTCGACACCAAAGAGGACCATTCCCAGGCAAAGCAACGCGCCGCCCATGAGCACGACGACCTGGACGACATCCGTCCAGATGACGGCTTCGATGCCGCCCATGACGGTGTAAATAGTGGTGAGCACGCCCATGAGCAGGATGCAGGTGGCGACGTCCATGCCGGTGACGGCGGAGAGCGCGATGGACGGGAGAAAGAGCACGACGCCCATGCGGCCGATCTGGAAGACACAGAATTGAAAACTCGCCAGCAGACGCACCGGGAGGTTGAACCGCTTTTCCAGATATTCGTAAGCCGTGGTGATGTTCAACTGGCGGAAGAACGGCAGGAAGTAACGAATGACGATGGGCGCGACGAGCACGATGCTGATGCCGCCGAGCATGTAGATGAGGTCGGTGGCGTAGCTTTTGGCGGGCGCGGCCATGAAGGTGATGGCGCTGAGTTGCGTGCCGAGGATGCTCAAGCCGGCCGCCCACCACGGGATGCGCTTGCCGGCGAGGAAGAAGTCGTCAGTCGTGCTTTCGCGTTTCGAACAATACCAGCCGATGATGACCATCGAGAGCAGGTACACGCCAAGCACAACGTAATCGAGGAACACGAATCCGGACTTTTTCATCACGGGTTCACCGGCCCAGACCTCGGTGGAGCGAATGCCGGGGCGCGCTTCGCCGCCGGGGACGATGAAGCGGTTGTTCCACTCGACGGCGGGCGTCGTCACGAGCGAGAACGGGACCTCGCCCATGCGCGCCCAGGTGTCGGTGATGGTGTGGTAGGCGAGGACGTCGCGAGGAAAGCCTTTGTGTTCCGTGGGTGCGGCGTTGATTTGCGCGCCGTCGTCGCCGCCCAGCACGAGCAGATGGGCCGGGCCGATGGCCAGCGCGGGCGTGGGCGCGGCGACCGAGACGCGCGGGAGGTCCGCGATGCGTTTCCAGCCTTTGCCGGGGGTGAATCGGTAGGCGTCACGCAGCCATTCGCGCACGGGCTTGCCATCGGGACCAGCCTTCAAGCCGGCGCCGCTGATGAGGAAGAACGAGCCTTCCTGCGCGCCCGCGGTGGCCAGCATCCGGGCGGGGCCGGGCCAGGGTTCGAGTTCGCGCCAGCCGGCCTGGATGTTGGTGAGGCTGAGGGACCAGAACGTTTTGAGCGCCACCGTGGCGGTGGGAGTTTCGATGCCGCCGGCGACATAGACGGTGTTGCCAAGAATCGCGCCGCAGAAGTTGGCGCAAGGCTTCGGCAGCGGCGGCAACGGCTGTGTGCTGACCTGGCTGTTGTTCCATTGGAGGAGGAACGCATCGGCGTAATGGCGCTGGGCATCGCTGCCGCCGAGGCAAAGAACGCCATCCTTCGTTGAAAGCGAAACGCCGTAGCCGAGCGGGCGCGGGAGCTGGCCGGCGGTTTTCCATTGGGCCTGGGGATTCTCGAGGACGAAGATGGAATCGTACCAGGTTTTGGTGCCGCCTTCCCACGGGAGTTTGTCGGGGAAGTTGGCGCCGCCGGCGACGAGGAGCGCGCCGTTGTGCGTGCCGGCGAAGGGTGAGGCGAAGCCGACGCGATCGGGGATGGCGGGGAGTTTTTCCCAGTGAAGGACGCGTTCGGTGGGCGCGGGTTCGGCGGCGGGAAGCATGAGGGGAAAGAGGAAAAGGAGGAAAACCGAATGACGAATGACGAATGACGAAAGAAGGCTCAAATTCCAAACGACAAACTTCAGAGAAGCTTCAAGGGACAAACTCCAAGGACGA
>JBFMBT010000427.1:0-4568 GCA_040754875.1 Verrucomicrobiota bacterium
TCCCCTATTATTCTGTCGGCTCCCAACCATAAATCCTCCTTTTGTCTTGCCCTTCGCCCCATGGTAAAATACCTCATTACTGACCCCGATTTATGGCGACAGTTGGTCGAATGACAGCCGCAAAACGGTGCGCCGCCCTGGCCACCGTGTTGGCTTCCGCCTTTGCCGCCTCTGCCGCCGAACCCTCTTCCGAGCAGCTCAACTTCTTCGAAAAACTCATCCGCCCGATGCTCGCCGAGCATTGCTACGAATGCCACAGCATCCGGTCGGCGCAACTCAAAGGCGGCCTGTTGCTCGACTCCAAGGCCGGCTGGGAAAGGGGCGGCAACTCCGGCCCCGTCATCATTCCCGGCGATCCGGCCAACAGCCGCCTCATCCGCGTCATCAAGCAACCCGACACCCAGTCGCCGCCGGAATACCACCGGCTTTCCACGCGCCAACTCACCGACCTCGAGCGCTGGGTCACCATCGGCGCGCCCGATCCCCGCACGCAGCCGCTCGGCCCCGTCGCCGAATCGAAGTCTGCCTTCGACTTCGCCAAGGAACGCCAGTTCTGGGCCTACCAGCCGGTCAAGGACCCGCCCGTTCCCAAGGTCCGCAACTCGCGCTGGGCTCGAACGCCCGTGGACCATTTCATCCTGGCCAGACTCGAAGCCAGCAAACTCAAGCCCAACCCCGACGCCGACAAACGCACGTTGCTCCGCCGCGCCACCTACGACCTCACCGGCCTGCCACCCACGCCCGACGAAATCAACGCCTTCCTTGCCGATAAATCCACCGAGGCCTTCGAGAAGGTCGTGGACCGTTTGCTCGCGTCGCCTGCTTACGGTGAGCGCTGGGGCCGCCACTGGCTCGACCTTGTCCGCTACGCCGACACCTCCGGTTGCAATGCCGACGTGCCGATCCCCGACGCCTACCGTTACCGCAACTACGTCATCGACTCGTTCAATCGCGACAAACCTTACGACCTGTTCCTGCGCGAGCAGATTGCCGGCGATCTGTTGCCCTCGCAGTCCGAGCAGGACCGCTACGAAAACATCATCGCGACCGGTTACCTTGCCATTTCGCGCCGCTTTTCGTCACTTGGCGAAGAGCCGCACCTGACCTTCGACGACACCATCGACAACGTCGGCAAGACCGTGCTCGGCCTCACGCTGGCCTGCGCGCGTTGTCACGACCACAAATACGATCCCGTGCCCACGGAGGATTACTACGCGCTCTACGGCATCTTCAGCAGCACGCGTTACTCCTTTCCCGGCACGGAAATCCCACGGCATCGGCGCGACCTCATCGCGCTCGTGCCCGCCGACCGTTACGAAAAGGAGATTCGCCCCTTCGAGGACAAACTCGCCGCCATCGACCAGACCATGGACACGCACTACGCGCGCAAGGTCTCGCTCGACACCGGCAAGGAACGCAACGCCGCCGATGCCGCCTGGAAGAAAACCAACGACGAACGCGACGCGTTGCTCAAGTCCGCGCCTTCCTACGACCGCGCCTACGCCGCCGCCGAAGGCACGCCTGCCAATACGCGCGTTCAGATCAAGGGCAACCCGCTCAAGCTCGGGCGCGAAGTCCCGCGCGGCTTCCTCCAAATCCTCGGCGGCCAGCACGTGCCCGCCAGCGAAACCGGCAGCGGCCGCCGTCAACTCGCCGACTGGCTGGCCGATCCGCGCAACCCGCTCACCGCGCGTGTGATGGTCAATCGCATCTGGCTGTATCACTTCGGCGAAGGCTTGGTCCGCACCCCCAATGATTTCGGCACGCGCGGCCAGCCGCCTTCGCATCCTGAGCTGCTTGACTACCTCGCCACCCGTTTCATTGCCGGCGGCTGGTCCATCAAGGCGATGCACAAGCAGCTCATGCTCAGCCACGCCTATCAAATTTCCACGACCGATGATCCATCCGCCGCGCTGAAGGATGCCGATAACCGCCTGCTCTGGAAGTTCAACCGCCGCCGCCTCGACGCCGAGGAAATCCGTGACTCCCTGCTCGCCGTCAGCGGCGCGTTGGACCGCACGCCCGGCGGCCCGCATCCCTTCAAGCCCGAGTGGGAATGGCGTTACACGCAGCACAAACCGTTCGTGGACGATTTCGAAAGCAACCGCCGCAGCGTTTATCTCCTGTATCAACGCATCCGCCTCCAACCGATTCTCGGATTGTTCGACGGCGCGGACCCCAACGCGGCCACCGGCCAGCGTCCACTCAGCACCACCGCCATCCAGGCGCTGTTCATGATGAACGATCCCCTCGCGCACCAGCAGGCCGAGCGTTTTGCCGACCGCCTCCTCGCCGCGCCCGGCACCACCGCCTCGCGCATCGACCTCGCGTACCAACTCGCCTTCGCCCGCCCCGCGACGAAGGACGAACTCCGCGACGGCGTAACCTACCTCGCCGGCATCGAACAAAAATTCGCCTCCGCCCAAACGTCTGCCGACAAGCTCGAACGCGCCGCTTGGGCCAGCTACTGCCGCGTCCTCTACAGCAGCAACGAATTCATTTATCTGGATTGATGAACCCTCTCTCCCAACGTGCCAACCGTTCTACCCTCTCCCCTCAGCGCGGAGAGGGACCGAGGGATCTACGCACTTCGACTGCAAATGCTACGACTCCGCCAACCCATTGCTGCTCCCCTCCTGGGAGGGGCCAGGGGTGGGTTCCCCGCGTGCCTTGCGTGACACTCCATCCCAACGCGGCAACAACATCACCCTCTCCTTGGGGAGAGGGCCGGGGTGAGGGAGAGCCCCACTCGCGGAGCCTGAATTCAGACCTCGCCCCATGACCCCGTTTTCCCAAATCTCCCGCCGTCACCTCATCAAATCCCTTGTGGGCGGCTCGCTCGTGCTGCCGGGCATCATTTCCGAGTTGCTGGCGAAAGACGCGCCTGTTTCCGAAAATCCCCTCGCGCCAAAACTTCCGCACTACGAGCCGAAAGCCAAGCGCGTCATCTTCCTTTACATGAGCGGCGGCGTGTCGCACCTGGAATCGTTCGACTACAAGCCCAAACTCGCCGCCGACGCCGGCAAACAATACAAGGGCCGCACGCTCCTCGGGCCGCAATTCAAATTCCAGAAGCACGGCCAGAGCGGCATCCAGGTCAGCGAACTGTTTCCGCACATCGCCAAGTGCGTCGATGACCTCTGCGTCATTCGTTCGCTCAAGGCCGAGCATTTCGAGCACTTCCAGGCCACCACCGGCATCCACACCGGCTCGTGGACCGTCAAGCGCCCGAGCATCGGTTCGTGGGTCAGCTACGGCCTGGGCACGGAAAATCTGAACCTGCCGTCCTTCGTCGTCCTCGCGCCCTACTTGCCTTACGCCGGCACGCAATCGTGGGATGCCGATTTCCTCCCCGCCGTCCATCAAGGCACACGCGTGTTGCCCGGCGAGGAACCCGTGCGCGGTTTGAAGCGTCGCTCCGCCACGTTGGAAATTCAGGAGGCCGAACTTGATTTGCTCGCCCGCTTCAATCGCAAGCACCAGCAGGCGCGCCCGGAAGATTCGCGCCTGGCCGCGCGCATCCGTTCCTTCGAAACCGCCTTTGGCATGCAAAACACCATGCCCGATGTGCTCGATCTCTCGCAGGAAACCGATGCCACCCTCAAGCTCTACGGACTCGAACGCGGCAGCGCCAAGGGGTTCGCCTGGCAATGCCTCGTCGCCCGCCGCATGGCCGAGCGCGGCGTGCGCTTCATCGAACTCATCGATTCCGGCTCCACCAACAACTGGGATTCCCACGGCAAGATGGAAGACCACATTCCCCGCGCCAAGAACGTGGACCAGCCCATCGCCGGCCTGCTCATCGACCTCAAATCGCGCGGCATGCTGGACGACACGCTCGTCGTCTTCACCACCGAGTTTGGCCGCACCCCTCACACCGACGGACCGACTGGCCGCAGCCACCACCCGCACGTGTTCAGTTCGTGGCTCGCCGGCGGCGGCGTCAAAGGCGGCATCGTCCATGGCGAATCCGATGACTACGGTTACGACGTCGCCAGGGACCTGGTTCACGCGCACGACTTCCACGCCACCATTCTCCACCTCCTCGGCATCGACCACGAACGCCTCACCTACCGCTACGCCGGCCGCGACTTCCGCCTCACCGACGTCCACGGCCACGTGGTAAAGCCGCTCCTCGCCTGATTCCGAATCGTCCTCGTCCGCGAACTCGCCGTTATCGGGCGGAACCGGGCGGAACCGGGCGGTTTTAACGCTTCACCGAACATTTAGTTTGCACAGTTTGCAGAGTTTGCTGCTTTGTTAGACAGGTTCCCGCGAATGTGCCACGGTGCCATCGTATAAAAAAATGAAACCCAGAACCCTTGAAACTCCGACCATGAACTCTCACGCCAGCGGGAACCCTTTTCAACGCAATCCCTGGGCCATGTAACGAGGCTCTGATTCCGGGACAACCCACGACGTCCCCACCTGCCCACAATCCCGCTTTGCCATGGCCGTTTCCTGTATTAATGTCCCCGTAACAGCCGTTATGCGACCAGCCAGCCAGCCCGCGCTCCTTGCCACAGCGCTGCTGTGCCTTCCCCTGGCGATGCTTGCGGAAGAACGGG
>JBFMBT010000428.1:0-4566 GCA_040754875.1 Verrucomicrobiota bacterium
ATTTAGCGCGGTGAAGCGAAAGGCCCGCGGCTATCGCAGCAGCCAATACATGATTGCCATGCTCTACTTCGTCGCCGGCAAACTCAATATACCTACTCTACTCGGCCACCGAAACTAGCGAGGAACCCAAAAACTATGAATGAAAGGGAACTTAAGGAGCGGACGAAGCAGTTTGCGTTGCGAATCATCAAACTGGTGGGTGCGTTGCCCCGGACCGTCGAGGGACGGGCGATTGGCGGTCAACTGGTGCGCAGCGGCACTTCCGTGGGCGCCAACTACCGGGCCGCGTGCCGGGGCCGGTCCAAGGCAGAGTTCATCGCCAAGCTGGGGACGGTTGAAGAGGAGGCTGACGAATCGGCCTACTGGCTGGAATTGATTGCGGACGGTGGCCTGATGAAAAAAGCGCGCGTGGCACCGCTGTTGTGCGAGGCAACCGAGTTGACGGCGATCATGGCGTCGTCGCGCATCTCCGCGTCGCGAAACGCCGCGTAACCGGACGCCGTTCCCCCAATCGCAAATCGCAAATCTAAAATCGCAAATCATCATGATTTTGCCTCTTTTGGGACGGACCACGCGCAACAAAGCGGCATCGGACTGCCGCACTCCAAGACGCTTCGCGAATGCCGGGCGGTGGAGAAGGCGCGACGTGCTTCTGCCCTTCGCGCCAATTCGCGTAATTCGCGTCACACCTTCTTTCCAATTCGTGTCCATTAGTGTGCATTCGTGGTTACCCCCCAATCGGCAATCATAGGTTCGCCACCACGGGCAGCACCACGGTGAACACGCTGCCTTTGCCCAGTTCGCTGTGGACGGTGATGTGGCCGCCCTGGAATTCGATGATCTTCTTGGTCAACGCCAGGCCCAGGCCGGTGCCTTCGAAACGCCGCGCGGTGCCGGACTCCAGTTGCTCGAACTCGGTGAACAACCGGCCAATGTCCTCGTGGCGGATGCCGATGCCGGTGTCGCGCACCTGCACCTCCAAACGCCCATCATCGCGGCGCGCCTGCACGGAAACCGTGCCGCCTTCGTCGGTGAACTTCACGGCGTTGGAAAGCAGGTTGTAGAGCACCTGCTTGAACTTGTGCTGGTCCAGCACCACCGCGTCGAGGCCGGGGCCGACCTCGATGCCCAGGCCGATGTGTTTCTTGTGGGCAATGCCCTTGACGACGGCGCTGACTTCCTCGACGGCTTTGCGCACCGGAAAGGCTTCCAGGTGCAGTTCCATCTTGCCCGCCTCGACCTTGGCCAGGTCCAGCACGTCGTTGATGAGCTGGAGCAGGTGGCGCGCGCTGTTGAGCACGTCGCTCAAGTACTCCTTCTGCTTGGGCCGCAGCGGGCCGGGCTTTTCATCGATGAGAAATTCGGTGAACCCGATGATCCCGTTGAGCGGCGTGCGCAGTTCGTGGGACATGTTGGCCAGGAACTCGCTCTTCATGCGGTTGGCTTCCTGGAGCGATTGCTCGAAGCGCTTGCGCTCGGTGACGTCGCGCGCGGCGGCGAACACGCCCAGCACCTTGCCCTTGTCGTCCTTGTACACGGACGCGTTGTACAAAACGTCGGTGATGCGGCTGGTGATGTGGCGGATGGCCAGCGGATAATCGCGCACGAAACCTTCCGAGAACACCTGCTGGTAGCCGGCGCGCGCCTTCTCCGGCTCCGTGAAGAAGTCGGAAAAGTCCGTGCCAATCAACCTCTCGCGCGCCACGCCCGTGGCCTGCACCGACGCCTCGTTGACGTCCGTGATCTTGCCTTGCGCGCTGATGGTGACCAGCGGGTCCAGCGACGCCTCGATAAGCGAGCGGGCGTATTGGGAGGCCTGCTTCTGCACCGTCACGTCGCGCGCGGCGGCGAACACACCCAGCACGTTGCCCTTGTCATCGCGATAGACGGACGCGTTGTAAAGCACGTCCATGATCCGGCCCGTGACGTGGCGGATGGCCAGCGGATAATCGCGCACGAAACCTTGCGAGAAGACCTGTTGGTAGCCTTCGCGCGCCTTGTCCGGCTCGGTGAAGTAATCGGAAAAGTCCGTGCCGATGAGCTGCTCGCGCGGCACGCCGGTGGCCTGCACCGAGGCCTCGTTGACGTCGGTGATCTTGCCTTGCGCGCTGATGGTCACCAGCGGGTCCAGCGACGCTTCGATGAGCGAGCGGGCGTAAGCGGAGGAGGCGCGCTGCAATTCCTCGGCCATCTTGCGCTCGGTGACATCGCGCGCGGCGGCGAACACACCGAGCACCTTGCCCTGGTCATCCTTGTACACCGACGCGTTGTACAAAACGTCCGTGATGCGGCCGGTCGTGTGGCGGATGGCCAGCGGGTAATCCTTCACGAAGCCTTGCGAGAAGACCTGTTGGTAGCCTTCCCGCGCCTTGTCCGGCTCGGTGAAGTAATCGGAAAAGTCCGTGCCGGTCAGGCGCTGGCGCGGAATGCCGGTGACCAGTTCGGTGGCGCGATTGACGTCGGTGATCTTGCCGTCCGGGCTGATGGTGACCAGCGGGTCCACGGAAGCCTCGATCAAGCTGCGCGCGTAGGCGGCGGCGGCGCGCTGCTTGGCCTCGGCTTGCTTGCGCTCGGTGACGTCGCGCGCGGCGGCGAACACGCCCAGCACCCGGCCCTTGTCGTCCTTGTACACGGAGGCGTTGTACAAAACGTCCGTGACGCGCCCGGAGATGTGGCGGATGGCCAGCGGATAATCGCGCACGAAGCCCTGCGAGAAGACCTGTTGATAACCATCGCGCGCCTTCTCCGGCTCGGTGAAGTAATCGGAAAAGTCCGTGCCAATCAACTTCTCGCGCGCCACGCCCGTGGCCTGCACCGAGGCTTCGTTGACGTCGGTGATTTTGCCCTCGGGACTGATGGTCACCAGCGGGTCCAGCGACGCCTCAATGAGCGAACGGGCGTATTGCGAGGCTTGCTTCTGCGCGGTGACGTCGCGCGCGGCGGCGAACACACCCAGCACGTTGCCCTTGTCATCACGATAGACGGACGCGTTGTAAAGCACGTCCATGATCCGGCCCGAGGTGTGGCGGATGGCCAGCGGGTAGTCGCGCACGAACCCTTCCGAAAACACCTGCTGGTAACCGGCGCGCGCCTTGTCCGGTTCGGTGAAGTAATCGGAAAAGTCCGTGCCAATGAGCCGTTCGCGCGGCACGCCGGTGGCCTGCACCGAGGCGTCGTTGACGTCGGTGATTTTGCCCTCCGGACTGATGGTCACCAGCGGATCCAGCGACGCCTCGATCAGCGAGCGGGCGTAGAATTGCGTGGCCCGCAGTTCCTCGGTGAGGCGGATTTCATCGGAGATGTCCTTCGAGATGAGCAGGTAGCCGATGGCCTTGCCGGTGGAATCGCGGCGCGGGGTGATGACGACGCGCGCGGTGAAGCGCTGGCCGTTCTTGCGCGCGCGCAACAGCGTGCCTTCCCATTTGCCGGCGCGCAGGGCGGCGTCCATGATTTCCTGGTGCTTGCCCGCGCGCACATCCTCCGGCACGTGGAGGATCGAGGAATTGGCCTTGCCCACCACTTCCTCCGGCTCGTAGCCGTAAAGGCGGCGCGCGCCCTCGTTCCACAGCAGGATCTTGCCGGTGAGGTCCTTGCCGATGACGGAGTATTCGGTGGAGGATTCGAGGATGTTGGTGATGAAATCGACAGCTTCCTGGGCGTTGCCCACGATGGCGCTGTCAAACAGCTTGGCCTTGCGCAGTTCCTCGCTGAACGCCGTCTCGTGGGTGACATCCTTCGAGATGAGGAGAAAACCGACCGGCTGGCCCGCGGCATCGCGCCGGGGCGTAATGACCACGCGCGCCATGAACGTCTGGCCGTCCTTGCGGCGGCGGCTGATGTTCCCTTCCCAATGGCCGTCGCGCAGGGCCGATTCGAGCATGCGCTGGGGCTTGCCGGCCTGCACGTCTTCCGGCGTGTGCAACATGGCCGAATTGGCCTTGCCCACCACTTCTTCCGGCCCATAGCCGTACAGCCGGCGCGCGCCCTCGTTCCACAGCAAGATCTTGCCGTTCAGGTCCTTGCCGATGATGGAATACTCGGTGGACGATTCGAGGACGTTTTGCAAAAACGCCGGGAGATCATCCGCGGGATGATCGATGACAGGCGCGCTGGGCGCCGGATTTGGCGTGGTCATAACGGTGCTCAATTATTATGTGCGTGGAACAACCCTCTTCCATCTGGGCGCATCCTCCCCGCGCGGGCGGAAGACATGCTGCCTGAGACATAACTCAGCCCGCAGCCACAGGTCACGATGGCGCGAGCGCTCAATTCCAATCTGGCTTTATTGACGCATCTTTGCAGGAACCGGTCACCACGAGTTTTGGCAAAAGCTTCGCATTTCTTGGCAAAACAATGGCAAGGAGAGGTGGGGGATGCGATTGGCGATTGGGGGAAGGATGGCAAAATCATTTTTTGCGGACATCGAAGGGTTGAAGAGTGGAAGCGTTGAAGCGTGCGTGCGCGCAGTTTTCGGATCGCGCGACTCCAGTCGCGCTTACGATGTGGCACGCCAGGCGGGGTGGAGAATGATGACCCGTGTGGGCATGCAACATCGTAAGCGGGCAG
>JBFMBT010000429.1:0-4496 GCA_040754875.1 Verrucomicrobiota bacterium
ACGCGAACGACCGGTTGATCTGGCTTGTCAAGCGGGTAACCGTGGATGCCAAACTGGTAGGCTGTTTTCGACTCCACGTGACTGTCATGCTTTGGGTTGAAGCGACCAAACTGTCGGTTGCTGATTTCGGTGCGCGCCAGCCAGAATGGCCTCCGGATGCGAACCCTTGTCAGCGGCTGTTCGTCCGCAGCGCCCGCTCCGTCACCCATAGCGAATTCACCTGGCGGCACAAGGATGAGTTCCAAAAGGAGGCCGCCGCCGAGATCAATCGTCCGCTTCGCTGGCGCCCCAAGCGCCGATTGGCGTTTGCGCGCTTCATGAGCATCGAAAGGCCAGCCGGCCACGATGACGGGCGCTGGTGTTGGTTGCGGTTTGGACTCCGGCGCAATAAAAGGGACTGTTCGAACCGGAGCCGTCTCAGCGCATTCCGGATCAGGATCAATCATTCCCGTGTAGAGTTTTCGCAGTTCCATTCGGCGCTGGGTTTGCGAACCGGGCCAGCCGATTTCCTCCGACCACGAGCCATGAAAAGGAGCGTTCAGGTCGATCCACGTAATCAGCCGGTCCCATGCTTCCGCATCGAGCCGCACGTTGTGATGTCCTTTGCGAAGCATGTGCACCAGTTCGGTGGTGTCGGCGTGGTATTCCATGGGCGCCAGCAAATGATAATCGCTTTCGATTCCAGGCCGGCGGACGAACCGATGCAACTCAGCGTAAGCGACCGAGAATTTTCCACCGTGCTTGCCAGCGCGCCCGGGAGTGACGAGATGAAAGTCGGCCACTTTCTCGGTTCCGCGCAAATCTGCGCTGCTGTGTCCTTGGGCGGTGACCGTTCCGTTATGGCAACCGACGCAGAATTTGTCGATGACGGGCTGGACTTCGCGGTCGTAGCTGAACCCTCGAACGGGACCGTACCAAGGCGTGATCTCCTCTGGCACGCGACGCAGAAAGGCCTGGGCAGCCGCCGTGCTGGGCGCATGGTTTTGTTTTTCATGACAGCCTACGCACGACACGTGTTCTCCAGGCATGGCGGTGAACCAGCTGCGCATCAGTTGCAGGGCCTTGCCTTCCGCGTCCAGAGGCTGAACTGAAATCGGCGTGTTGGCCGGCACACGAAAATAGGCGGTGCCATCAGGCTGGACAGGCACGGTTCCCAGGATGCGCCGCACATCCCACGGACCATCCAGGCCGACCGTTCCGAGCAACCCACCCATGCCCTGGAAACTCCAATGATAGGCGTAAATGCGCAGTGCTTTCACCGTGCCGTGCGGAACGCCTTTCAGTCCATCGCCTTGATAAATATCCGTCAGCAATACCACCGCGTCGCGCCGAGTTAGATCGACGCGCGTCGGGATGAGGGGCGGCCGAGTCGTCGCACGCAGCGGAATCGGCTCGAACAAAGCATACCCGGGCATTTCCGCCAGCAGCAGCATGTTGTCGAAAACGTCCACAAGATAAATTCCCCAGAGCGCACTCGGAGTCGGTTTTGCGGAGACGAGAAACAGCCGGTCGCTTAGCGGAAACGGATGGAGGAATTTGGGCCACGAATCGTCCACCAGCTGATCGCGAATAATCGGTTCAACTTTCCGGCCATATCCGGGAATACGCTGAATCACACCGGTCGCCTCTTGACGACCGTACTGCACGTCGAACAACACCAGTTCACCCATGCGCGGAACGCCATGATGCCCGCTGACGATCGCCACAACGCGGCTGGCATGGTCTGGAACCGGACGGGCGTAGAACATCGCGTTGGGCCAATAGGAGTTGCTGCCATAGAATTCGGTCTGCCCGCTGCCGTCTGGATTCATTTGAAAGAGCAAGCGGGTTTGCGAATGAGGAGTGTCCGCGTATTCCCACCTTTGGTAAAGCACTCGGCCATCCGGCATCAGTGTCGGCGACCAGTTATGGTCCTGATCAAAACACAATTGCCGGATCGTATGGCCATCGGGTTCCAACCGGAACAGGTTGGCCACGGGATCACTCCCATCAACGCAGGGCACGCCGACAAGGGACGCCGTGCTCGTAAACAAGATCCCGCCGTCGGGCAAGTAACAGGCGTCGTAGTTATCAACATCCGGTTGATCACCCGGCGTTACCTGGCGCCGTTCAGAACCGTCCACACCCACCTCTAAAACTTGCCAACGCTCCTGAGTGCCGATCGAGGAGAAGAGCAGCCGTCCGGCTTCAAAGTGCAGATCGACATCGCCCACAAAATAATCTTCGTCCGGCTTGTAAAGGGTGGTCATTCGCACCGCCAGCTCCTCCTCTTGTGCAGCATCTCCAGACACCATGGCTCGCGCTTTGAGAGCCCGGAGGTCAAGCAGGGCGATCTCGTTGTCGAACCCGCGCCGTGGCAGAGATGCGTTGCCCTGCCAATTGGCCGGTAATCCCAATTGAGCCGCGTTGCGGCGGACCAGAAGCAGTTGATCGAAATTCAGCAGCGGGTGGGCGAGCAAGGCTTCGCGATGCAGGTCGCGGAGCCGCTTCATTTCAGAGATAAACCGCAATTCTGCCCCCTCCACATCGGCTGCATCCGGCGAAAGTGTGGCGCGGGTCCCGTTGGCAAGTTGCTGGTCAATCTTTCGGAGTGACGATTCGAGTGCCTCGAGCCGGGCCGCAAACGCAGATGCAGCGCCATAATCCCAGGTGCTCTCGAGATCGCGAATTGCCAGCTTAAGCGCCTGAAAATTGAATGCATTGAACTCGCGTCGCGCAGCATCGAGTTCCGCCGAGACGGCATTGGAGAGCGCGGTGAGTGCGAAAAAGGCTGCCAAAAGTGCCGGTAACTGGTGGAAGAACGTCGACGCAAGTTTCATGTTCGTGACGGCGGACATCGCAAAGCCAACTCAGTATCGGACGGCCGATAGAAACCCGCCTTGACGCGCGTCAATCCGATCGGCCGGGCAGTGTGTGAAAGCCTGCATGCTGCGGATCGCCGTAGCGGTTCACAGGACCTGATTTGGTTCGAAGATGGGATGCGAGTTAGATCCGATTCCCGCCCGGAACTTGAACCGTCAGTTCACGCTCCTCTTCGGCGAAGGCAGTGTCCGCGCTGTGCCAGCTAATCCAAAAACGTTGCCGCAACAGGACAGGGTCTTGCTCCGAGGCGAGAAAGCGTTCGTCTGCTGAAAAACAGGTCAGTTCGATCAAGGCATTTGTCTCCGCCCGCGCGAAATCGGTGAAAGACCAGCTGGATGGAAAAGCTGAAGGCCAGTCGATTCGACCAAGTTTCAGTAGGTAACTTTTCATCGTCCATTCGCTCGTTCGCACTCAATCTCCAATCGTTATGAGAGGACATTCAATCTCCTTCGACCGTTTCGAATTCGCGTTTCGGCGCCTTGAGCGCCCTCAAACAAGTAGCGAGCCGATGCAGTTCCATTAGCAAATTCGCCTGCGTTCGATCCTGGAAATGATGGTTTGCCGGGTCGTGTCGAGTAATACGGCGAAGAGAATGACCGCAGCGGTGACGAACGGGTAAACGTACGGATCCGCGTTCAGCATCACCAGGCCGCTTTCGAGCATCTGAATGAGCAATGCTCCGAGCACCGTCCCCGGCCAGACGCCGCCGCGCCCGCCGAAGAGACTCGTTCCGCCGAGGACCGCAGCGGCGATGGCCTTAAACTCGTAATTCTCGCCGAACTTTGGAGAAACGGCGCCGAGCTGCGCGAGCGCCAGGATCGCTCCAACGGCAGCGCAGAGTCCGCTGATAACATAAACGGCAAACAGCAGGCGGCGCACGCCAATCCCAGCTTTGCGTGCGTTTTCGGGGTGGTTGCCGACCGCATAAAGCTGGCGGCCAAAAGAGGTGCGTGTGAGCACGATATGGGCAACCGCCACGGCGAGCGCAAACGTAATTAGCGGCAATGGCATGCCGAGCGCCCGCGCCGCGCCGAGATGCAGAAACCACTCCGGCAAATTCATGGCGCGCGTCTGCGTGAGCCAGAGAGCGAAGCCACGCCAGATAAATAATGTCGCGAGGGTGACAATGAAAGGCGCCAGCCGGGCGCGCGTGACGAATACGGCGTTCACCGCACCCAGCGCGATGCCGCACGCAATGATGGAGGCGCACGCAAGGGCAACGGGCTGTCCCGCCAACACCACTTTTGCAGCCACCGCGCCGCCGACGAACATGATCGCACCGACCGACAGATCCACGCCCGCGGTGAGCAGCACGAAGGTCATGCCAACCGCAACGATGCCGACCGGCGCGGCTTGAACAACGATATTGAAGGCGTTGGCAGCGGTGAGGAAGTTCGGGGAAAGCGCGCCCAGAATCGCGGCGACGGAGATAAACAGCGCCAAGGGCGCGTGACGCAAGGCGAAGTAAAGCGTCCTCGAACTCATCTCCCCGGCTCCCGTGGCAGCGCAGCCGTCAGAAGTTTTTCCCGGTCGAAGTCGGCCCGCTCGAACCCGGCCCGAACCTCACCCTGGCTCATGACAAGAATGTGGTCGCAGATCCCAATCAATTCTTCTATTTCGGAGGAGATCACAAT
>JBFMBT010000430.1:0-4476 GCA_040754875.1 Verrucomicrobiota bacterium
GTCTCTTAGCGTTGCCCCTGTGCGGGGCGGCACCTACTTTTCTTTGCCGCTGCAAAGAAAAGTAGGCAAAAGAAAGCGGGCTGCAACCGCCAGCTTGTAGTGAGCCATCTAGGTCTGCCACCGGGACCGGCCCAAGACAAGACCCGCTCTCGCACCACTCCCCTTGGTGACAAAGCATTCATCCGCTCCAGCGTCGCGCTGCGCGCCCCGCCGTTGGGCATAAGGGCTTCTTCAAGAAAATTAGGCATTCTAAGTATTCCAATCCCCTGCTTTCCCATGCAAACCCGTCCGCGACGCACGAAGTGCGGAGTGGGGTGGATGAGCGCTGTGCCACGAGGGAGGAGTTTGCGAGGGCGGGTCTCGTCTTGGGCCGTTTCCCGTGGCACACCGGGATGGCTCACTACAAGCTGGCGGTTGCAGCCCGCTTTCTTTTGCCTACTTTTCTTTGCGGCGGCAAAGAAAAGTAGGTGCTGTAGTGGCCTAATGAACCTGGACACCTCAAAAGGTAGACTTATAGCCAGACAGAGAGGTGTCAGATGGGAAGACGGGAATTCTCGGAGCAGTTCAAGGAAGATGCGGTCGATCTGGTGCTGCGACAGGGTTACACGGTCACGAAGGCCGCGCGGGCGCTGGGCATTGGCGAGACGGCATTGCGTCGCTGGATGGGCAATCGCCTGCCGCAGGGGGCGGTGACCGAGCCGCCAAAGGCGGGCTCGACGCCCGCCCAGACCCGCATTCAGGAACTGGAAAGGCGGGTGGCTGAACTGGAGCGGGAGCGGGACATTTTAAAAAAGTCCACGGCCTTCTTTGTCAAGGAACTGGATCGCAATACGAAGTGATCCAGCGCGCAGGGAAGGTATATCCAGTAGCGGCTGTTTGCCGGGCTGTGGGGGTAGCGCGCAGCAGTTACTACGCGTGGAAAGTGAGCCGCGCCCGCGCGCACCCGAAGCGGCAGGTGGAGCTGCGTGAAGTGTGTGCAATTCACACGCAGTACGACCACACCTGTGGCAGCCGGCGCATGTCGGAGGAACTGCGCCGACGCGGTCACAATGCGGGACGGCACCGTGCCCGCAGCCTGATGCGCGAAGCCGGCGTGTGTGTCCGCGTGGTGCGCACGCACCAGTATCCGAAGGGCGGCGGAGCAGCGACGCTTGCGCCCAACCTGCTGGACCGCGCGTTCGATGTGGGGATGCCCAATCGGGTATGGGCCGGCGATGTGACGTATGTCTGGACCCAGGAGGGCTGGCTGTACCTGGCGGTCGTGATGGACCTGTTCTCGCGGCGTGTGATCGGATGGGCCTGCTCGGCCTCGCCTGACACAAACCTCGTGATACGGGCGTTGCAACTGGCGCTGGATGCGCGCCGCCCCGCTCCTGGCCTGATGTTCCATTCGGATCAGGGCTGCCAGTACACCAGCCATGTGTTCCGGTACTTCCTCAGCCAGAACGGGATCACGCAGAGCATGAGTCGCAAGGGCAACTGTTGGGACAACGCAGTCGTAGAACGCTTCTTCCGCAGCCTGAAGACCGAACGCGTGAGGCTGCGTCCGTATCGGGACTATGGTGCAGCGAAGACCGATGTCACCGATTACATCGCGACGTTCTACAACCAGCAGCGGTTACATTCGGCGGCTGGCAACATGCCACCTGCCGAATATGAGCTCACCATGCAGAAAAGGTGGAAGGCGGAAAAAGTGTCCAGCATTACTTGACCACTTCATGCCGCCCCGCACAGGGGCAACGCTAATAAACCAATAAGACAACAAGGAAAGGCCAACACCACAAGAACAACCAGCAAAGCGCCGCCCAGGCAAAAAAACCCACTACAAAACCTTAACCAAAAAAGCCAAAACCATAGTCAAAACGAGAGTAGACATAAAAGGAAACGGATACTCCCTCCCGAACATCCTGAGCGTGACATCCCCGGGCATCCGCCCAATCCCAAACTTCCTGAGCCACGGCCAGGACCCCGACAAAATGGCCACGGCGACAAACGTAGTCAACAACCACCGAATCATCGCGCTCCCCCAACGGAGTTGCAAACCCAGCCAGAACTGTCCCCGAACCCGAACGGGTTCAAAGCGTATGCGTCCTATCCCCACTCGCAAACGCATCGAGCGTCTCGTCAATGCCTCGCGAAAACGCTATCACCTTGAACAGCTCACCCATCTCCGCCTCGGACAACAACTTCTGCACCGCATTCGCCGCAGGCAAAAAACGCGTGGTATCCGTCGGGTTAATCGCCCCCAGCACCTCGGTAATCCCCGCGTTCAACAGAAACCGCGCCTGCGATGTATACCCCAGCAAATCCGCTCCAGTATCCACACCCGCCTCGGCGATGCCCGTAAACTCCACGTGCGCCGTAATGTCCTGCAAGCCCGGATACAAAAACGGATCGCCATGCGCGCGGTGCCGGTAGTGGCACATCAACGTTCCCTGCTCACGCTGTACGTGGTAGTACTCGTGGCGCGGAAATCCATAGTCGATCAGCAACGCCGCGCCTCGCGTCAGCATTGTGCAGATCGTCCGCGTAAAGGCCCGCGCCGCGTCGTGCGTCTCCGTCACGTACGTTCCGTCCACTTCGAGACTGTTCAGAAACTCGACGTCCTGCGGTCCGCTCACCGGCCTGTCGGCGAACGTGAACCCGGACCCGTTGTCTCCAAGCGTCACGCCGCGTTCCTGCCAGGCATCCCCTGAACACACGAAGAGCCGCACCGGCATCGCATCCAATACCTCGTTGCCGATGACCACCCCTTCGAATTGCTCCGGCAACGCATCCAGCCAGCGCACGCGCGCCGCGAGCGACGGCGCCTGCGCTTCGATCGTCTCGCGTTGCCGTTCGCGCAATTCGCCGGACAGGTCCACGATCGAATACGTTTCGAACGGCGCGCCCAATTCGTCCAGTGCGTTGAGGATGCCCGCCGCCAGCTTGCCCGTGCCGGCGCCGAATTCCATCACGTGGCGGGTGCCGCTCGCTTCCAGCGCCTGCGCGACCGGGCGCGCCAGCGTCGCGGCGAACAGCGGCGACAGCTCCGGCGCCGTCACGAAGTCGCTGCCGTCCTCCGGACGGCGGCCGAATTTGATCGATCCGCCGCCGTAGTAGCCCAGTCCCGGTGCGTATAAGGCCTGCTCCATATAGCGGTCGAACGGCAGCCAGCCGCCGGCTTGCGCGATCTCCGTGCGAATCTGCGCGGACAGCGCCTCCGACTGCGCAAGCGCGCTCGGGCCGGGAGCAGGTAAACTATCGGGTTGGTGAGCTTTCGGATTCATCCGCGTATTGTAAATGACCGTCTCCCCCGACACTTCCGCAGTCCACGCCCGTCCGGCCGCCGTGCCGCGGGTCGTCCTGATTACCGGCGCCGCCCGGCGGATCGGCCGCGCGCTCGCGCTCGGCTTTGCCAGCCGGGGCTGGGACGTGGCCGTGCATTACGGGAAATCGAAGGCGCAAGCGGACGAGGTGGTCGCCGAAATCGCCGCTCTCGGCCGCCGGGCGGTCGCGTTGCAGGCGGATCTGGCGCTCGAGGCCGAGGTCGCCCGGCTCGTGCCGGACTGTACGGCGGCGCTTGGGCGGCCGGTATGTATCGTCAACAATGCCTCCCAGTTCGACGAAGATACCGCCCGGGACGTCGGGTACGAGCGTCTGTTGGCCCATACGGCCATCAATCTCGGCGCGCCGCTGGTGCTGGCGCGTACGCTGTACGAGGCCACGCCCGAAGCCGCCCGCAGCGACGAAACGCTGCGCGCCGTGGTCGTGAATGTGCTGGACCAGAAGCTGTACAACATGAATCCGGATTACCTGTCCTATACGCTGTCCAAGGCGGCGTTGCAGACGGCTACCGTTGCGCTTGCCCAGGCGCTCGCGCCCAAGCTGCGCGTGGTGGGGCTCGCGCCCGGCCTGACGCTGCAGTCCGGCGATCAGACGCCGGAAGGTTTTGCCGAAGCTCATCGTGTCACCCCGCTCGGCCGTGCGTCGCGGCCCGAGGATATCGTCGCCGCCGCGCTGTATCTGGCTGAGGCGGCGGGCGTGACCGGAACGACGCTGGTTGTCGACGGTGGTCAGCACCTCGTGCCGTCCCCCCGCGACGTGATGTTTTTGACGGGCGTCTGAACGCGCACGGCCTGTGAGGGCCGTTGTGCCTTGATGTGCCCCTTTGCGTGCCCCGCACGCCTTTTTTGACTGGAACGACCATGTTTGCCGCTCTTTCGCACCCCCGGCTAGCCGATTGCCGCCGGCTTTTTTTGCGCAATTACGAAGTGCACATCAATATCGGCGTGCATGACTTCGAAAAGCGCGGCGAGCAGCGCGTCGTGATCAACGTCGAATTGTTCGTACCGCTCGCGCTCTCGACCCCCGTCGAAGACAAGCTGCGCGAAGTCGTCGACTACGATTTCATGCGCGCCACCATCGCGCGCCGCGTCGAACGCGGTCACATTCATCTGCAGGAAACGCTCTGCGACGATCTCGTGAGCGCGCTGC
>JBFMBT010000431.1:0-4473 GCA_040754875.1 Verrucomicrobiota bacterium
CGGCTGCGATTTTTTTATTTTTCAAATTGACGCGGGGCGGGACGGCGGTGGTGCCCACGTGGAGCGTGCGGATTGGAGCAAAGCCATTGGCACGATCCTCCGGATGGTCCTGGAGGTGGTTTTGGCGTTGCCGTTCCAAGGTCGTGGCCAACAACTGGGCAAAGGCGCCCTGGAGCAAAAGCGGCAGTTGTTCATAAGCCAGGTCCGGACATTGTCCGAGCCTCTCCAGCCATTGTGAGAGCTGCGCTTGAAGTTGTGCGGGGTCGTGGGTAGTATTCATATGTCTAGCGAGAGGGGGAGGAAGGATATGCCATCACGCACGCTTCCTTCTCCTCGATTGGCTTTTAGCTCAGGTTTCATTTCTTACCTCTGACACCAAGTTTTTTCTACTCCCGATGCGTCCGGGGACAGGCGCGCAGGGCTGGCTTGGGTGCCGTGGTTGCAGACGAGCTGCCTCGTCCTCGGGAAAAATTCTCCGGCCAAGGCGGAAGCGAGCGGAACAAGGTGGAAAGAAGTGGAAAACGCCGCAAAGATTTCCCCAGCGAACCATCGCCTGGGGCAAGGGGGGTGCGCGGCGCCTGGGGTTCCAGGCACGGACAGGGCTCGGGTTGGCGGTGTTTCATGCGCTAACCGGTTTCGCTGGGGGCGTTTTGCGGCCGGGCTGGCCGTTTCGCCCTCCTTTTGCCCAAGGCGCAATGGCGCCTTGTTAATTAAGGGGCAATTTAACACATAAAACCGTCGTGTCAAGAAGTTATATGGACAATTACCAGAACGCAAAGAATGCGGGGCACTCCAGGGAAGGACGAAGAACCGACAAGGGCCCGAAACCGTGCTTTCGGACCCCTGTCGAGTGTGACCGCCGGGATTTACTGGCAGCAGGAGTTGGAGAGTTGGACGCAGCGGCCGAGCAACACTTCGCTTCCGATGGGCGTGCCATCGCCCAGGCGCCACTGGATCGAAATCCAGGGATTGCCGCCGACGCCGCCCTGGACGGGTTGCTTCGGGAAGGTCACATGGACACCGGCCGGGATCAGCACGATGGGCGCGCTGACGACCGCCTCGTGGGGGCCGCCCACCGGGTTGTCATTGTTCCGGAAGATGAACCTGGCCTGCAGCCCATCCGAAAAGGTCAGGCCGCCATCCAGCGAGATGTAAGGCCCAGGGCTGTTGGCGCAATCCATAGCGCTGGTTCCGGTCACGGAGGGCTGATTGGCGGCACAGACGATAGACGAACCCCTCTCCCCGTCGATTCCTCCGGGGAGAGGGAGACGTTCAAGGCGCGTGGGGAGGAGTTCGAGCGCTGGATTGGCGGAGCGCGCCGTTTACGGCGTTTCACCGTTTACAAACCGGACGCGTCAGGTTTTTGAGAGGGTGTTGTGGTTACCACATCGAAGCGGCATAAATGCCGCGCTCCGATCGGGGCGATTCAAGACGCCCAGCCGGGTTGGAAATCGGCGATACGGCAGGTTGGAAATCTGCGCTAAAAACCGCGCGTTTCTGCCAGCCAATGGACTTCCGATGGGCTCCGATGAATCGCGGGCCTTCTCCCCTTTGTTGGAAATGAAAATCAGCCTCACGCCTTGGCGATCAACTGGCGCAAGACATACGGCAGGATGCCGCCGTGCTGGTAATAGTCGATCTCGATGGGCGTATCAATGCGGCAGCGGACGCTCACGTTTTCCACGCCGCCGTCTTTGCGCGTGATCTTGAGCGTGAGGTCTTGTTGCGGCTTGAGGTTCGCGTCCAGGCCGACGATGTCGTAGGTCTCCGAGCCGTCGAGCTTCAAGGTTTGCGCGGTGGTGCCTTCCTTGAATTGCAGCGGCAGCACGCCCATGCCGACGAGGTTCGAACGATGGATGCGTTCGAAGCTTTGCGCGACGACGACTTTCACGCCAAGCAGGTTCGTGCCCTTGGCCGCCCAGTCGCGGGACGAACCGGTGCCGTATTCCTGGCCCGCAATGACGATGAGCGGCGTGCCCTGGGCTTGATACGCCACGGCCGCGTCGTAGATGGACGTCTTCTGGCCATCGGGCCCGAGTGTGTTGCCGCCTTCCTCGCCGCCGAGCATGAGGTTCTTGATGCGGACGTTGGCGAACGTGCCGCGCGTCATGACGCGGTCGTTGCCGCGGCGCGAACCGTAGCTGTTGAAGTCGAGAAAATTGACGCCGTTATCGATGAGATATTTGCCGGCGGGCGACGATTTCTTGATGGCGCCGGCGGGCGAAATGTGGTCGGTGGTCACGCTGTCGCCAAAGATGCCGAGCGGGCGCGCGCCGGTGATGGCGGTGATGCTGCCGGGTTGCATCGAGAAGCTCGTGAAGAACGGCGGTTCCTGGATGTAAGTGCTCTTCGTGTCCCACTCGTACACGTTGCCGGCGCTCGACGGGATTTCATTCCACTTGGGATTCTGCGCGGCGAAATCCTTGTAGAGCTTGCGGAAGACCTCGGGCTTGAGCGCGGCCTGCATCGCGTCACGCACTTCCTGCAACGTGGGCCAGAGGTCGGCCAGATAAACGGCCTCGCCGGTCTTGGTGATGGCAATGGGTTCGCAGCTCAGGTCAATATCCACGCGGCCCGCGAGGGCGAAGGCGACGACGAGCGGCGGCGACATGAGGAAATTGGCCTTGATGCTCTGATGCACACGCGCCTCGAAGTTGCGGTTGCCGGAAAGGACGGACGCGGTGACGAGGTCGTTCTTCACGACGGCTTCCTCGAGGTTGGCGTCGAGCGGGCCGGAGTTGCCGATGCACGTGGTGCAGCCGTAGCCAACCAGATTGAAACGCAGCTTGTTCAAATACTTTTGCAGGCCGGTTTTCTTGAGGTAATCACTGACCACGCGCGAGCCGGGCGCGAGTGACGCCTTCACCGCCGGATTGACGGTCAATCCTTTCTCGACCGCCTTCTTCGCCAGCAAGCCCGCGGCGATCATCACGCTGGGGTTCGACGTGTTCGTGCAACTCGTGATGGCCGCGATGAGCACGGAGCCGGTGCCGACCTTCGCCTTGCGCTTGGTCGTCATCTCGATCTTAACCGACTTGGTAAATTCCTGGCGTGTCTTGCCGAAACCGTTTTCCGTCACGGGCCGCTGGAACGCGTGGAAGAATTCGCGCTGCAAATTCGGCAGCTCGATGCGGTCCTGCGGGCGCTTGGGACCGGCGACGCTTGGGGCCACCGTTGCGAGGTCGAGCTCGACCACTTGGGAGTAATCCACATCGCCCTTGTTTGGAATGCCCCAGAGGCCCTGTGCCTTGTAATAATTCTCGTAGAGCGCGCAATGCTGTTCGCTGCGGCCGGTGGCGCGCAGATAATTCACGCACTCGGCGTCAATCGGGAAGAAGCCCATGGTCGCACCGTATTCCGGCGCCATGTTGGCGATGGTGGCGCGGTCCACGACCGGCAACGCCGCCGCGCCGGGACCGAAGAATTCGACGAACTTGCCGACGACCTTCGCCTTGCGCATCAACTGCGTGACTGTGAGCGCGAGGTCGGTGGCGGTGACGCCTTCGCGCAACGCGCCGGTGAGATGCACGCCCACGACATCCGGCGTGAGGAAATAGACCGGCTGGCCGAGCATGCCCGCCTCGGCTTCGATGCCGCCGACGCCCCAGCCGACGATGCCGATGCCGTTGATCATCGTGGTGTGCGAATCCGTGCCGACGAGCGTATCGGGATAATAAACTCCGTTCGCATCGAGCACGCCCTTCGCCAGATATTCGAGGTTCACCTGATGGACGATGCCGATGCCGGGCGGGACGACCTTGAAGGTGTCGAACGCCTGCATGCCCCACTTGAGAAACTGGTAGCGCTCGCGGTTGCGTTGAAATTCAATTTCCAGATTGCGCTGGAGCGCGTCCGGCGTACCCGCGACATCCACCTGCACCGAATGGTCCACGACGAGGTCCACTGGCACGAGCGGCTCGATGATCTTCGGATTCTTGCCGAGCTTGGCAACCGCGCTGCGCATCGCCGCGAGATCCACGAGCAACGGCACACCGGTGAAGTCCTGCAACACGATGCGCGCGACGACGAACGGGATTTCCGCCGTGCGCGTTTCGGTGGGTTTCCAGGCCGCCAACTCGCGCACGTTCTGCTCCTGTACCTTCTTGCCGTCGCAGTTGCGAAGCACGGACTCCAGCACGAGGCGGATGGAAACGGGCAGGCGCGAGATGGGGCCGATGCCGGCCTGTTCGAGGGCGGGCAGCGAGTAGAATTTGCCCGTTTTGCCGTTGCCCAAGTCGAATTCCTGCAAGGTGTTGAACAGATTGTGCGCGTTACTCATAAAATGTCTTTCCAAGGCCGGGCCGCAGCGCCGGCGGAAAGTCGAAAATGCGGCCTGCGGCGGGTGCTGTCAAGCAAGGGGCGGATGGACGCGCCTCACGGGGGCGGGCGGAGCCAGCGCGGGGCGATCTGGTCCGCTTCATCCGCGGTGGTGAGCCACTTAAGGAGGCGGTCTTTCATTTCTTCCTCGACCGC
>JBFMBT010000432.1:0-4463 GCA_040754875.1 Verrucomicrobiota bacterium
GACGGGCGACCCGATGTATGACACGTACATCTTCTCGCAAAACGGGAGCAACATCACGGTGCAGATCACGGGATTGGAGGCCGGGCGTTATCACTTTTATCTGTATGGCCATGCGGATGCGGACGTGACGGGCGAACAGAACAGCGTGTTCACGTTGCACAGCACCACCAACACGTTCGGCCCGATGGCGGGCGCGGGTTCGACCGGATGGAAGGCCACGTCGGCCTGGCAGGAGCGCCAGCAGTACGTGGTGTTCCGCGATGTGCCGGTCGAGCCGGGCCAGCCGGTGACCATCGAGGTGGCGCCGGGGGCCAACGGCATTGCGGTGCTCAACGGCCTGCAAATCATTTCGCGGGGCACCAGCCCTCCCATTCTGACGCCAGTGGTTTCTGTGAAAGTTCCGGCGACTTCAACGAATCTGGTGTTCCGCGAAATTCATTACGACGGGAACGTGACGGACACGGAGGCGCGCTTTCAGGTGAAGCTGGACGTGGAATCGCTGAACACGAACGAGCTGTCGGCGGCGATTTTCCAGGGGGACATCGCGGTGCTGGCCGGCAAGCTGCCGGACGGCGTGCGCATCGTGAGTGCGCCCGGCCAGTTCCGCCTGTTTGTGAGCAAACCGGGGCAATATCAACTGAACCTCGAAGTGGTGGCGAAGATTACGCGCCATGAGCCGTGGAACCAGATTTCGTTCACGGGCCCGCCGGCGGCCATTGCGAGCGTGAGCGCCGTGGCCGCCGGGAACGGCGTGGAGTTGCAACTGCTCAGCGGCACGCAGATGACGCAAGGCACGGCCAAGTCGCGCGTGCAGGGGTTCCTGGGGGCGGATCGGTTGCTGTCGCTGCGCTGGCAGAGCAAGGCGGCAGAGATTACGCGCAAGTCGCTCATCACGGTGGATACCACCGGCACGACGCATATCACGCCGACGGTGGTGAAGTTTGTAACGAAGTTGAAATATGAAATCCTTCAGGCCCCGGCGGCGCGGTTGAACATCGCGCTGCCCGCGAACCATTTGTTGACGCGGCTGCAAGGGCCGCAAATCCGCGACTGGCAGGTGAAGCCGGACGGGGCTCGCCAGTTGCTGACGGTGGAATTCATCAAGCCGGTAGAGAAGGCGGCGGAACTGACGCTTTACACAGAGGCGGCGCTGGAGGCGGGCACGAGTTCGTTGACGCTGATGCCGCCGCAACCGCTCGAGGTCGAGCGCGAGTCGGGTTCGCTGTCGATTTCCGCCGAGGAGATGCTGGTGGAAATCGAGTCGGTGAACGGGTTGCGCCAGGTGAACGCGGGCGAGGGCGCGCTGGCGGCGTACCGGTTCTTTGGGCGGCCGGCGACATTGACGGCGGGCATCAAGCGCATCGAGCCGGTGGTGACGGTGGGGGACCGCGTGTCGGCGCGGCTGGAGGAAACGCGGTTGCTCGTCGGGCATGCGCTGACGTTGAAGGTGGAGAAGGCGGGCATCTACGCGTTTGAGACGACGGTGCAACCTGGGTTGACCGTGACGGACGTGCGCGGCGAAGGCGTGGATGACTGGAAGGTGACCGACGGCAAATTGCGCGTGAGCTTCGGCAGCCGCGTGCTGGGGGCGCGGCAGGTGCAGGTGCAGATGGAACAGGTACAGGCGCAATTCCCGGACCAGGTGGCCATCGCGCCGTTGCGCGTGACGGGCGCGGCGCGCGAGACCGCACATGTGGGCGCGGCGGCGATTGCGGGCGTGCGGTTGAAGACGGCGGAGATGAACGGGCTGCGCGAAATGCCGGTGGCGAACCTGCCCAATGCCTCGGACGAATTGCTGGGTTACATCGCCGAGCAGGCGGATTGGAGCCTGTCGCTGGCGACGGAACGGTTGGCGCCGCGGGTGGTGGCGGACGTGTTCAACCTGATCACCATTGGCGACGGATTGGTGGGCGGCAGCGCGACGATTCGTTACGGCATCGTCAACCAGGGCGTGCAGGAATTCAAAGTGCGGTTGCCGGCGCATTGGAAGAACGTCGAGTTCACCGGGCCGACCATCCGCCGCAAGGAACTGGCGCCGATGGCCACGAATGCGACGCATCAGGAATGGACCATCACGCTGCAGGACAAGGCGTGGGGCGGCTACACGCTGGTGGTGACTTACGACCACCAGTTCGATCCCAACAAGGCGACGCTCAACGCGGCGGGCGCGCGCACGGTGGACTTGGAGCGCGAAACGGGATCGGTCGCCATCACGACGGCGGCGAGCCTGAAGCTGGAGCCCAAGAGCGTGACCGAGCCGTTGCGGCAGATCGACCCGACGGAACTGGCGCAGGTGGATCGCGCGTTGATCACGCGCCCGGTGTTGCTCGCGTATCGTTATCCTTCCGGCGCGGACTACAAGCTGGAGGTGAACCTCACGCGGCATGAGCAGATCCGCGTGCTCGATGCCGTGGCGGACCGCACGCAACTGACGACCGTGCTGACCGAGGCGGGCCAGATGCTCACGCAGGCGTCGTTCATGGTGAAGAACAACGACAAGCAATTTCAGCGGTTCGAACTGCCGGCGGACGCGCAACTGTGGGGCTGTTATGTGAACGGCGAGCCGGTGAAGGCCGAGCGCGACGGCGCCTGGACGCTGGTGTCGCTGCCGCGCACGGCCAACCGCGACGAGGCGTTTGCGGTGGACATTGTCTATGCGCAGCAAATCGGCTCGTTGAACCGCGTGTTGCCGAAGTCGTTGAGCCTGGCCGCGCCAAAGACGGATGTGCCGAACACCTATGCCGAGTGGCAGGTGTACGTGCCGCCCACGCAACGGCTGTCGAGTTTCGATGGCACGATGACGGTGGCGCGCGGGACGACGTATGGATTGCGCGAGGCGTGGCTGAAGTTCCAGGCGTTTTACACGCAGTTGTGGAATGCACTGGGATTCGCAATCTTGTTCATCGGAGGCGGCATTGCGTTTTGCGCGGCGGCATTTCTGAATGCGAAGAAGCGCGGGTGGAACGGGGTGATGCAGGTGGTGGGTGTGTTTGCGTTGCTGGGGTTGGTGGCGGCGATGGTGCTGCCGGGCTTGAGCAAGTCGCGGCGCGTGGCGCAAAGCATGAGGGCGCCGCAAGGTGCGCCGGCAGTGTCGGTGGGTTTCGCGGCGAGCGAGATGGCTCCTCCTGCGCCGCCGGCGAGCACGCCATTGCCCGCAATGTCGGCGGACGAAGTGCAACGCACCGACGAGCCGAAGGAAGCCAAACCAGCATTGAAGCGCAAGATGGAAGACAGATTGGAATCGGCGCGTGAGCTTTCGCAAAGCACGACCATCAAGTTGAGTGATGCGGCGGCGATCGTGGACGGGCATAATGGGGCATCCAGATCATTCGGCGCCAACGCCAATAATTTGACTTTCGCGCAGGGTGGGGCCTGGGCCGTTGGCGGCGAACTGGGTGGCGCGCAAGCGGGGCTTATGGTGACAAACACAGTGACCTTCACCGCCCCCACCGTCACCGGCATTCGCTCGATCAAGATCGACATTCCGCGCACGGGGGTGGTGTTCAATTTCACGAAGGCATTGAACGTGAGCCGCGAACCGCTGTTGATCGGAATGTCGGTCATGCAGAACAGGGTGTTCGAGACGACGCGCATGTCGTTGCAACTGGCGGCGCTGCTGGCGGGGCTGGCGATTTTCGCGTGGCAATGGCGGCAGGCGAAACCGAGCGCGTTCAAGGCGACGGTGGGCCTGGCCTTGGCGGTGAGCGCGGCGGGCAGTCTGTTCCTGGTGTATGGCGTGCTGCATTGGGTGTTCATCCTGGCGGTGCCCGTGGCGGGACTCGCCGGGTTGGCCTGGGTGATCAAGCGTTACTGGCCGAAGAAGATGGCGACGGAAGAAGCGCACGGGACCAATGGCCTCGAACCCGCCACGGGCGGCGCGCCGCCGGTGACGGCGTTGATTGGATTGTTGTTCCTCTATTTTTGCGCGACACCGGTTGGCGCGCAACCGACGGCGGCGCGGCGTGTGGCCATGCCCGCGCCGTCGTTCACCAACGCCGTGTCCATCGTGTCCGCCAGCTACGTGGGCACCGTGCGCGAGCAGGTGGCGCAATTCGATGCCATCATCCAATTGCATTCGGCCAGCACCAATCAATCGGTGCTGCTGTTCAACGAAGATGTCGCCATTCAGGAATTCAAGGTCGCGGGTGGCGACGCGAAACTGGCGCGCGACGGCAGGTCGGTGGGCGTGTTGCTGGCCGAGCGCGGCGATGTGACGCTGCAGTTCAAATTGCTCACGCGCCTGGGCGGCGATGTGACGCGGCGCACGCTGGCGTTTGGGATTCCACCCGCGCTGGCCAGCCAGATGACGCTCACGATTGATGAGGCGGACGCGGCCGTGGAATTCCCGTCCGCCGTGGCGTTCAAGCGCTCGACGGTGGAACAGCAGACGCGCGTGGAGGCGGTCATCGGCGCCGGGGGCGAGGTGCAATTGTATTGGACGCCGCGCGTGAAGCGGGCGGCGG
>JBFMBT010000433.1:0-4451 GCA_040754875.1 Verrucomicrobiota bacterium
CGTAGGTTGGCGGAGCGGTTAGAAGAAATGGGTGCCAAATGACTGACCACCCCTCACCCTCGATCCCTCTCCCCGTTGAGGGGAGAGGGAAGCGCGGGATGCCGCGCAAGGCGAAGATGGGGCGCAAGGCTCGCGGAGAACCCACCCCTGGCCCCTCCCAGGAGGGGAACGGTCGTAGGTTGGCGGAGCGGTTAGAAGAAATGGGTGTCAAAAGACTGACTTCACGGCAGTTTTGGTTTCAGCGGCGCCTTGCTCTGCGCGTCCACGGGATAGACGGCTTGGTGCCGTTCCAGCGCGGCCATGAGGTTGTTCATCATACGACGCAATTCGGCGGGCTGCGCGGTCGCAAGATTCGTTTGCTCGAACGGGTCAGACTTCAGATTGAAGAGTTGATAATGCGAATTCTCGGACGCCGTCGAAGGAAGGTAATGATAAATGACCTTCCAATCGCCGTCGCGGTAACTCGTCCAGTAGTCGCTGCGATGCGGCGCATGCGGGTAATGCATGAGGAATTGCTCCGGGCGGCCGCGGTCGGGTTTGCCGGCCAGCAACGTATCGAGCTTCGCGCCGTCCACGGTGTGGCTGCGCGGCGCCTTGGCGCCAGTGAAGTTGACGATCGTGGGGAACAAATCCGGTACGGCGGCTTGCTGGCTTTGGATAGCCCCGGCGGGAATCGGCAGGCGTTTCTGGTGCGGATTGCCCGCGTTCGCCTTCGCCCACGCGGCGATGAACGGCACGCGCATGCCGCCTTCGTAGTGCGCGCCCTTTCTTCCGCGCAACGGCGCGGCGCAAGCCACCTCGTGCTGATGGCCCAGCGGCGCGTCCGAGCCGTTGTCGCCGAGGAAAAAGATGAGCGTGTTCTCGGCGACCCCCAGCTTGTCCAGATGATTGAGCACGTCGCCGAGTGATTTGTCCATGCCTTCGACGAGCGTGGCGAAGGCCTGCGCCTGCGGCGGTTTGCCGGAATTGGCGTAGTGGGCGGCAAAGCGCGGGTCGGAGTCGAAGGGGGCGTGCACGGCGTAATGCGCGAAGTAGAGGAAGAACGGTTTGCCGGCCTTCACGGCGTCGCCCACGCGCGCGTTGGCTTCGATGGTCAATGCTTCGCTCAGGAAGGTTTCGGTGCCGTGATATTTTTCCAGGTGCGGCACGGCGGACTGGGCGCGCTTGGTGCCGGCGCCGTAATTCTGTTTGCCGTAATAGCTGCCGGGCGCGCCAATCGAAGCGCCCGCGACGTTCACGTCGAAACCGAGATTGGCCGGGTCGGCGCCGGGAAACTGGCGCGGGCCAAAATGGCCTTTACCGACGTGGATGGTGCGGTAGCCCGCTTCGCGCAACACGCCCGCGAGCGTCACGTCGCCCGGCTTCAAACCGCGCCAGTTCCAATCGGGCGCGCCTTGCGGGCCGGCGTTGTCGCGGTCGGGGTTGATCCAGTTGGTGGTGCGATGGCGGGCGGCGTTCTGGCCGGTCATGATGGAGATGCGCGTGGGCGAGCAGACGCTCATGGCGTAGAAATTATTGAACCGGATGCCGCGCGCCGCCAGCCGTTCCATGTTGGGCGTGCGGTAATATTCGTTGAGCGGGTAACGCTTCGGTTTGCCAGCGTCGTCCGTAAGGAAGGGCACCGAAGTGTCCATCACCCCCATGTCATCGACGAGGAAGATGACAAAGTTCGGTTGCGCGGCAAGGAGCTGGCCGGCGGCGCACAGCAAGAGTGCGCCCAGGGCGAGGAAGGATTTCATGCGTGCATTATGGGGCTGCGCGGGACGCCGGTTCGAGCAAGAAATGAGCACCGCCCCCGCATCAACTGCCAACGGACACTCAATCCAAATGGATGAATCCGCGGCGGATGCCTTCGGCGGTGGCTTGCGCGCGGTCGTTGACGCGCAGCTTCGCGAAGAGGTTGCTGACGTGGCGCTTGACAGTGTCCTCGGCAATGAACAGCGCGGCGCCAATTTCCTTGTTGCTCTTGCCCTTGCCAATGAGCCGCAGGACCTCCAGTTCGCGTTCGCTGAGGTCGGGCGCGGCCACGCGCTCGGCGAGGCGGCTGGAAATTTCCGGCGGCAGGAAGCGCTCGTCCGCGTGCACCACGCGAATGGCCTGGAGGAGTTGCTCGCGCGGGGCGGATTTGAGCAGATAACCGCGCGCGCCCGCCTGCGTGGCGCGGTAAATATCCTCGTCGCCCTCGAACGTGGTGAACACAATGACGCGCGCCTCCGGAAATTCCTTGCGTAGTGCCGCCGTGGTTTCGATGCCGCTCAGGCCCGGCAGCCGCAGATCCATGAGGACGACGTCCGGTTTGTGTTGCCGGTAGAAATCGATGGCCAGCTCGCCACTCTCCGCTTCGCCGGCAATCTCAATGTCCGGTTCGAGGCCAAGCGAGGCGACCAGACCGCTCCGCACGACGAAGTGGTCGTCCACAACGAGGAGGCGGATGGGTAGATGCGGTTTCTCGGCCACGAATGCAGAGGGATTAACACGGATGAGGCGGAATGGGAAAGCGTAATCCGCCCCAGGCGCGAGCAGGTTCATGAAGCTCGCGGGACCGAGACGGAGACGCATGTCCCCTGCCCCGTCGTGCTTTGCAGGCGGAAGTTGCCGCCCATCTTGCGGACGCGTTCCTTCATGCCCATCAAACCGAAATGACCGGGCTTGGCGCAGGTGCGCACATCGAAACCCGCGCCGTTGTCAGTGATGTTCAACGTGACGCGGTCGGGCGTGTATTCGAGGACCAGGTCCACACGGGAGGCGCGCGCGTGCTTGAGGGCATTGTTCACGGCCTCCTGGCCGATGCGCAACAAGTTGTGCTCCACGAGTCCGGACAGCCGATACACCTCTCCGCGCACGTTGACGGAAACAGCGGTGTCCGCGCCGTTGCGTTGGTCGGCCAGCACCTCCTTCAATGCGCCCGCCAGATCCGTGTGCTCCAGCGTGCGTTCGCGCAGGTTCCAGACAAATTCACGCGCTTCGCCCTGGATGCGCAATGCCAGCCGCCGCGCGGCATCAAGCGTCTCGCGCCCTTTGTCATCAAACAATTTCGTGGCCACGGCATCGAGTCGCAACGACAAGCCGACGAGTTCCTGTTCCAGCGTGTCGTGGAATTCACGCGCGATGCGTTGGCGCTCCTCCTCGGCGGCGGCGGCTTCGACCTTCTGGCGGATGATCTCCGTTTGTTGTTGCACCCGGCGCTGCAACAGCGCCACCCAGACCAGCGCCACCAGCGTCAGCAACGACACGCCACCCAGCGCCACGCTCAGGCGCTCGACCGTCCACCACGACGGCGCCTGCAACACGGCGACGTCCCGCGCCGAGCGCAGCCACAGTTCGAACGAGCGGGGATTGGAGCGGAAGCCGGTGAGCGCGTAATCGGACTCCTCGATGCGGCACACGCCGGTGAGGCGCAACTCACTGCCCGGCTGCAACGCGGCCACCGCGCTTTCATCCGCCCGCGCCAGCCGCGCGCGAAAGACCGTGTTACTGGCCTGCATGACCAGCGCGAGTTCGCTTTCGCCACGCAAGACATCCAGCAACCGCGCCGTGATGGTCACGAGATTGCCGTCGTGCCCGCCGCGCCGCACCTCGGCAACGGTCGTGGCCACCGCCCGCGGGATTTCGCCCGAACCGGATTTGCGGAACATGGCATCTTGCAGGAACGCACTGAACGGCCCCATCTCGGGAAAACCGATGACCTCGACAATGTCGCCCGGTTGCGCCGCATCGCCCTGGCGCGTCTCGACGAACAGGCCCTGGTCGCCATCGCGAATGAACAGCGCCTGGCCGGGTTGATGATGCGTCACCACGCCCTGCACCTTGACGCGATGGCCCGGGGCGCTGTCGGGCGCAAAGCGCAGCAATGTGGAAACCGGAATCGCCGCCAGCGCAAAGGCGTCTTCGTTCGCGTCGCGTTCAACGTGAATCTGGTCGAAGCGCGCCACGCGCAAATGCGGCGCCACGAGCTGGCGTTTGTCGTTGATGAACCCGGCGGCCAGGCCGTCGATGCGCACCTCGGCATTGGCGCGCACGTGTTGGTTGATCGTTTCCGGTTCGGACACATGGACGTCGAGCCGGCCGTTGCCCATGGCAAGGCGCAAGACGGTGAGATTGGTATTCGCGCCGGCCAGCGAGCGCACGATGCCGCGCACCTGGACCCATTCGTAATTATGCTGTCCGGACGCCAGTTCATCGAACGTGACGACCTGGGGCGCGGGCAGCCGGCCTTCGCCAACGACGCGCACCCGCTCGGCATCGAAGCCCGGCACGTACAAACCCTGGTAGCTTTTGCCTTCGAATTCCACGAGCTGGCCGGCTTGCAGCGGCACCTTGACCGTGCCACCGCGCGCGAACGTGCCACCCGTTTCGTCCTGCACAAAAACCGTGCGCCCCGCATCCAGGAACGTGACCACCGCGCGCAGGCGGACGGGATAACCCCGCCGGGCTTCCTCGGGCGAGAGCGC
>JBFMBT010000434.1:0-4429 GCA_040754875.1 Verrucomicrobiota bacterium
GATTTGTCGATGAAGCCAAGCACCTTCGCACAGGGAGGCAGCGCCGGTTCGGGTGGCGGTTGGCATCCGACCAGCAACAACTCCGTTTCGAGTCCCGCCGCGTTGAGGCGCTCGGCGACCTGCACGGCGATTTTACCCCCCTTGCGCTCCCAAATTTTGCCGAGAAAAAGTAGCTTGCAAGGACTTTGCCCGCGCATCGCCACGAACTCGTCGATGTCGGCGGGCTTGCGGTTGCAAACGATATTGGCGCCGTACGGCACGACGGCTCCCTTATCCGCAGCCAACCCGTAATGTCGGCGAGCGGATTCCAAGGCCCAGTCCGATGCAAACACAGCCCGCTGGCAACGGTCAAAGGCCGCTTGCTCGACACGATTTCCGTTGCGAATGGTTTCCTTGCAGAGATTGAAGTAGTAGGGGTAGAAATCGACCATTCCCTGAAACGTGCAGTCGGCCCAAATGACAATGGGCTTTTCCGTGCGCAAATAGCCGACAAGATAGGGGTGAGGCGTGACAATCAAATCCACGTTTGCCTCACGCAGTTTGGCCTCCGTCTGCCGGGCAAAACCCTTGAGCATCGTCGGTTCGACCTGGGCAAGGTAATTCCTGCCAGCCAACACGGGGTAAAAACGGTGCTTCAAGCGTTGAAGCCACTCGCCATTCTGTTGCAACGACCCCACGTGGAAGACGTCAACACCTTGCAACTTCAGGCACTCGGAAATGTAATAGCCAGTCCCCGACCAGGGTTTGATATCCCGTGCGTCGTAATGCGTGACATAACCGACTTTCATAGGTTGGCTGGCAAAACTCGCGTGCTATTCCAGGCACGCCGCATCCAGATAAAACGTCCGGGCCGGTTGGTTCTGGCCGCCAAACAGCGTCAGGCGGCGGATGGATCGCAGGTTGAGCAGGCGATTTTTGGGACCGTGTTTGATGTCTTCGCTGGTGATGCGGACGTGGGTCCAGCCGGAGGGAACTTCAAGTTCCCGATCAAAGCGCTTGCCGATGGCCGAGCAATCGCCGTCATCACTGACGCGCACGCCCAGCCGGAACGCGGTGCCTGGATTAAACAGGTCAAAGCGTAGCACCGAGTAAGAACTCCAATCCATTTCTCCGGCGGAGTAAGTAACGCCACCCCAGTCACCTTGGGCGGCATCAATGCGCAAGCCGAATGTGCCGCGCGTCACGGCGTTGGTGGAGAGACTCAGGCGCGTTTGCGAGGTATCCGTGCCGCCCTGCCCCACCCACAGTCGCAACTCCGGGGCGGTTTCAAAATCACCAAGCACGGGAAAATTCGCGCGGCGCCAGAGAATGCCTTTGAATTCAAGCCAAGGGGGACGAAACACGGCAACGGTGACGATCACGCACAAGGCAAGGTAAACCAGCAAGCGGGCGCGACCGCCTCCCTGGGCGTGGACGGCGACACCCACGCCAAAAAGGAGCGCACCTGCCACGCCATTCAGGAAATCCGTGAGGCTGGCAGAGCGTCCGGCCAAAGGCTGGATCAGTTCTATCCCGGCAGCGATGGTCACGGACGCCGCCAACGCCAGCCACGCGGCGCGGGTTGCCGATTGCACAACGGCGCGCGCCAAAAAAAAGAAGAGCCCCGCCAGGACCGCGAAGAAAGGCAGGTGCCCCGCATCCAGAAGCCGCTCCCAGAATTCCATGTCAGTCGTTTTTCTGAGCGGCCAGAAGCAAACGGGAAGAATTGCCAGAATGCCGGCGAGAACTCCGATATTCCGCCCTTTGAGCAATGCGCGCATGGATTGCGGAGCACGGTCCGTCATTTCCGGCAAATCATGGTCACGCTGTTGAACATCCGGGCGCTGAGAACGCGTTGCATCCGCCGCGGCAGCAGGTCGATGACATGTTCGGCGGTGACCGTCGCAAGGTTGCACGGCGACGACAGCCGGGGTTTGCCGAACCGATAGGTGTGCCAGGCGCCAAACCCCAACCGGGTAACCACACGACCGAGTTCAAAGAAGGTCCACTCGCGGAAATGAAAACCTTGCGGCGTATCGCTGAACAGGCGCGAAACATCATGGGGACCGGAGAAGCGATGAGGCGTGGAAAAAATGTAGGCCCCGCCCGGCTTGAGGATGCGGTACACCAGCGCGAAATGCGCATCCACATCGTCGGGATGGAGATGCTCCAGGAACTGGTAGCTGAAAACCAGATCGACGGACTGGTCGGCGATATCGAGATTGTAGCCGTCGTAAACGATGAGATCAAAGTTGTAGGGCCGCCCGGCGGCACTGCCGCTTTGGTCGGAGATATCCACGCCGTAAACCTTCTTGGCATGCCGGCAGACTTCGTAAGCCAGTCGGCAGTCTCCAGGGGCAAATTCGAGAAACGTGGATACGCCGGTCAAAAAGGGCGTGAGCAAACGCATGCGCGCCGCGACGGCGCGGGCGGAGGATTCCTCGGTTTCACGCCGGAGCAGTCGCGGATGATCGGGAACGCGGGCGAAGAGTTCGTCGTAAAGGGTGCGGAAGATACGGGTGCGTTCGCTGCGATTGGTGTGGAGCAGGCGGGCAGCCAGTTCTCTTTCCACTTCGAAGTGGCGGCGGATGGCATCAATTGGTCTTGGGTCGTCTTCCATCAGTTGCGCAGCCTTACCTGCGAAAGGCGTCGCTCGTCAAGCGCAAGGAGAAAAACCAATCCGGCGGTGAAGAAGTACTTCAAATCGTCCCGGAACGAGGGACGGATGCGGTCGAAGCGACCTCCACGCCATTGGTGGTGAACCGGCCGGACGATGTCTGATATCGTGGAGCCGCCTCTTTGTGGGCGCGGCTCAGACCGCCACTGAGAATCGTGCGAACCGTGTCCAGAAGAATAAACAAGTCGAGGAAAATACTCATGTGCTTCATGTAATACAGATCATATTCCAGCTTGCGGCCGGCATCCTCCACGCTGGCCCCGTAAGGGTAATTGACCTGCGCCCAGCCCGTGATGCCAGGTTGGATCATCAAACGTTCCTTGTAAAACGGCACCTGAGCCGCCAGTTCTTCTACAAATTCCGGCCGCTCAGGGCGCGGGCCGACCAGTGACATTTCCCCTCCAAGTACATTGATTAATTGTGGGATTTCATCGACCCGGTATTTCCGGAGGAAGCCGCCGACCGGCGTGGCGCGCGGGTCTTTTTCCTTGGCCCACACGGCCCCGTCTTTTTCCGCATCCACGCGCATGGTGCGCAGTTTGAGCATCGTAAATGAACGCCCGAACCTGCCACACCGAACCTGCCGGTAAAAGATTGGCCCCGGGGACGTGAGTTTCACCAACGCCATGCCGGCCAGCAAACACGGAGATAGAAGGAACAACACAACCAACGACGAAGCGATGTCGAATCCGCGTTTGAGCTTCTTGATGTAAAGCATATGCGGCAGGCCGCTGGCATTGAGAAGCCACTCGGTGGTCACCAGGTCGAGAGGCACATACTGGTAGATGTCCTCGCAAAAACTAATGAGCGGCACGACCGACACACCGGAGTAACGCAATTGGCAAAAGGTTGGATAAAGTGTCGGGTCGGACATGCTGGAATGCGAACACAGGATGCTGCCAACCTCCATGCGGTTGACGATCTTGTGCAGGTCGCGGATGCTGCCCAATACTGGCACGTCTCCGGTCGGACGGTAGCCGGGCGTAGGCACCTGTCCGACCAACTCGAGACGGCGGCTCCAGAGTGAGCGATTGAGACGTATTTCCGCTTCGTCCGCCGCCGAGGACACGATGAACAAAACACGCTCACGGTAACTTTGAAGGCTGCGCAAAAGCAAACCATGGTGAATCAGGATCGCAAAATACGTGATGAGCGAACCAATGAGCATGGCACCGCGGCCAATCTTCGATGAAAAATTCACATAGAAGGATGCCACCATGACCGACATGGCCACAGCCAGGCATAATCCCAGCATGACCGAGCGTTTGAAGATGTTTCCGGTGGAAGTTTGCGGCGAATAAAGACCGAACGTGTAGGCGACGCACGGAAATACCGTGGCCCCGATGAGGATGCCCGACCAATAAGTTGGAACGACGCTTTCCAACATCCGCCATTCGTCGTCGAAACGAAGGCTCAAGCCGGCGAAAAAGGCGAGGGCAAAGATGATGGCATCGACCACGAAGTGAAAAGACACCTGTAGCCAATGACGGCTGAGAGTACCGTTGGTGTTCATTCAGGCAACAACTCCAGCGAGTGGACGCTGGGCGCAACTACGATCAAAACCAGATACATCGCAAAGGTAGTGTTTACCAATTCCCGCCGCAGAAAACAAGCCTTTCCGCTGTGAATTTTCAGTTGCAATACGGGCAGGCAAACGTTTATAAATCCCACGGTTTGAAGAAAATTGCAGCAATTATCACAGCAGGCCTCTGCTTCGGAGGCCTCTATCCGGCAGCGGCTTACGTCAAGCCGGGCGGTGCCTACAGCCCGTGC
>JBFMBT010000435.1:0-4413 GCA_040754875.1 Verrucomicrobiota bacterium
GTTCCGCCGCGTCGTCGGCACGGTCAAGGCGGTGGACGGCGTATCGCTCACCTTGCAGCAGGGCGAAATCCTCGGGCTCGTCGGCGAATCCGGCTGCGGCAAATCCACCCTCGGCCGCACCATCATGCAATTGATTCCGCCCACTGAAGGCACCGTCATCCTCGCCGGCAAACGCCTTACCGATTTGCGCGACGCCGAATTGCGCGCGGCCCGCCGCGATTTCCAGATGATTTTCCAGGATCCCTACGCCTCGCTCAACCCCCGCATGACCGTCTATGACGCCCTGGCCGAGGCCATCCAGGCCCACCGCCGCGTGCCATCCGCCGAACTCCCCCGCCGCGTCAGCGCGCTCATGACCAAGGTCGGCCTCGCCCCGCGCTTCATGCGCAAGTATCCCCACGAATTTTCCGGCGGCCAGCGCCAGCGCATCGCCGTCGCCCGCGCGCTCGCTGTCGAACCCAAGCTCATCGTGGCCGACGAACCCGTCTCCGCGCTCGATGTCTCCATTCAGGCGCAAATCATCAACCTCCTCTCGAAACTGTCGCGCGAAATGAGCCTCACGCTCATCTTCATCGCGCACGACCTCTCCGTCGTCCACCACATCGCCGACCGCATCGCTGTCATGTATCTGGGCAAGATCGTCGAACTCGGCCCCGCCGCCGACGTCTTCCATCGTCCCCTGCATCCTTACACCAAAGCCCTCGTCAGCGCCGTCCCCATTCCCGACCCCGTGCGCGAAAAGGAACGCCACCGCATCATCCTTGCCGGCGACCCGCCCTCGCCGTTGAACCCGCCGAGCGGCTGCGCCTTCCATCCCCGCTGCCCCTACGCCGTCGCCGAATGCCGCGCCCGCATCCCCGCCCTCGAATCCATCCGCGACCAACACCAAGCCGCGTGCATCCGCGTCCGCGAAATCACCTGACGCCACGCACTGGCTTGAGGCCCTCGTTACAACCCAGCTTGCTGCACCTTGCGACCGAAGCTCACCAAGCTCCCATCCACGAGCGAAACCACGATCCGCCCCTCGCGGTCAATGAGCAATCCGTCGGGCAGCGGCTCTCCCGGTATTTCCTGCTGAAACATCTGCCGGCCGTCGGCAACGGCCAGTCCTAACACGAACCACTGTGGTCGCGCGCGGCTCAACACCTGGTAACGCGCCACTGCCACCAGCGCGTTGGGCGTCAGCGCCAGCGACACCGCTTCGAACTTGCTCACGTCGCCCAGCTTCGCCAGCCAGCGCTCCTCCTTCCGCACACTCATCAGGGTCACCAGATTGTTCTGGAACGGGCTGACGGCATCCGTCTGCCGCTGGATTCCGCGCGCAACCGCCTCTCTCAGCTTCGGCGTGTCGAAGGCCGCGATGTTTCCGTACTTGAAATTGATCACGGCCAGCATCTCGTCATTCCACACCGGCGGAATGCCGCCGAAGTTCAGCGTCTGGGCGCGGCCCTCTTTCGACCACGCCGCAAACGAGCCCTTGGTCGCCACGTTCAACGGCGAGGCATAAAGAATGCGCCCGCCGCCAATGACATAATCATCCGCCAGCACCCCGACAAACTTTCCGCCGTTCGCCTGCGGATGCCCTTGAGCGCGCGCCTTATCCAGGCACTCGCCGGTTTTCAGATTGAATGACGCCGGTGAAATCACGTTTCCACCCGCCAGCAACAACGTGTCGCCACGAACTGTCAGGTTCCCCTGCGCGCTGACACCCTTTCGCTGCTCGCGATTGAGATGGCCGGACGAATTGTTCTGCCAGCGGATTTCGCCCGTCTTCGCATCCAGCGCATAAACATATGTGCCGTCGTGATCCACAATGCCCGCGGCGAAATACACCGCGCCGTCATGCGCCAGCACACCCGTGTTCACCGGCCACGTCGAACTCACCGCCCCATACACCATCATGTGTCGCTCGACTGGCGCCGCGCGGAATCGCCACAACAACCGGCCGGTCGCTGCTTCCAGGCAATACACATGCCCGTCGCCGCTGCCGAAATACGCCCGCCCATCATGAATCGTCGGCGGATACTTCACGATGCCTGCCGTTGCAAACGTCCAGCGCAACTCCCCCTTCCCTGCCTCCACCGCGCGCACCTTGCCATCCTCGCCGCCGAAAAAAATCAAGCCGCCCGCGGCCGTCGCTTCGGTGGGCACGTTCGCCCGCTCGGGCCGGTATTGCCATTGCTGCGCCGCCGGCCCCACGCGCACCGCCGTGCTGCCGCTGCGCTGGTTGTTGCCGCGATACGTCGGCCAGTCCTGTTCGCTCACGGGCATCGGTTTCAATTCACCGGCATTCGCAAACGTCTCCAACCGCTCCGCGTTGGTCGCCTGGTGTTCAAATTGAAAATCGGCCGCCGAACACCGCGCAATCGCGCCGATCAACGAGAGATTGCAATCGCACGACCACGGCCCGAGGTAAATCAATCCATTGGCCGGAATCACACCATCGTTGCACGCGGGCCGCGCCGCGCCATCAACGGTCACCTGCCGGCTGTCACGATCAAACCGGATCATCCCCTCGCCGCGGCAAAAGAATGAATCCGTGCTCGCCGTCAACCTCGTGCAGGCGCGCTTGGTAAAGCCCAGGTCCTCGACCTGCGCGCCACTCACCGGATCCAGCGCCACATTGCGTCCGCCCGGCCCCACGCCCAGGATGACGTTGCCATCCACATATATCGCGTTCGGATTGTTGGTCACCTTTTTCTTCTGCCACATCAACCGCCCGCTTTCCGTGGACACGGCCACGACGTTCATGTGCGTTTGCCCCTGGATGACCAGCGCCTTGGGCGTCGCCACCACCATCGTTTCCGTGCGCCAACCGGGCGTCGAAATCAGCCCCTTGCCTGGCTCCTCGATGAGCTTGAGCGTTTCCGTATCCGTGTTGCTCCAGGCAATGCTGCCACTGCGAATCGAGAGGCTGCGCAGATGCTTGTCCGGGCAATACAAAAACATCTGCTCTTCCAGGATCGCCATGCCGCGGGAATCGATCGGTGTTTCCTCGCGATGCTTCCAGACCAGATTCTTGTCCTTCAGATCGTAGGCGGCGATTACGTCGCCAAACCCGTGTGGAATGCGCTTTTCGTAATAGCCCTTGCTCAAATCCGCCCAGCTCCAACCGCCCAGCGCGCGGTCGCCCTTCACCGTTTCCGCCGGTGGATCCGGCGGTCCCGCCATCACGTAAAGCACGCCGTCTTTCATCGCCATCCATTTCCAATCCCCCTCGACGCCGGGAATGCGAATCTCGCCCTTCTCCTGTCCCGTGCGCGCGTCCAGCAACAGGCACCGCTTCCCGTCAATCATGTAAAATGTGTCGCGCGTGGCGATGAATGCCGAGCGATGCACCAGGTAACCCTCGGGCAGCTTGCGCTCCCACAACACCGCGCCGTTGTAGCCGTTGCGCGCCATGATGCGCCCCAGCGACTCCCACTCGCGATCATGATGCGCAATGTGCCCGATCGCCAGGAACGTCCGCCCGCCGGCCGCCGTCGTGATGGCCGGCATCCCGATGTAATAAGGCGTCTCCATGAACTGCGTCATGTACGGCGCCTTGATGATGGCGTCGTCCGACACCGGATTGTTATCTGGCGAACGCTCCCAATGCGACCAATCGGCCGCGCCTTTTAACGCCGGTTTGAAGAATTGCACCCACGTGCCATGCGCATCGTTCCAGGTGGCGACGCGTTCGGCCCCGCCGGTGCGCGCCCATTCGCCCAGTTGCCTCTCGGAGGCTGCCTTGCCCCCGATAATGGCTGTTCCCTCGGGTCGCAACGCCCGCAACACTTCTCGCGCGCCCAACGATTTGAGCAATGCGCCGTCGGCCCGCGTGCTGAGGACGATGTCCACGGAGTTCTCCGCATACGGCAGCCGGTGCAACGGCCCGCGCTCCACCGCCAGCCGTTGAAGGTCAAACCCGGCCCTATCCGCCAGCCCACGCAGTTCATCCACGCTGGCCCCGTCCGGCTCGCGCACATGCACCAGCAATCCGCTGGCCTTCGCCAGCGCAACTGGCAAATCACCGTCCCGCCCCAGCACCGCGCAAACGCCACGGGTCATGTCCGCCCGCCGCAACACTTCCCGGGCCAGCCCGGCACCATCCGCCGCCGATGCGGATACGATCGCCGCGAACCCTGCCATCAATATCACGCCGCAAGACAAGAAACTTTTCATGGTAAACCCTCCGGAAGGAATGCACTGACATCTCGGGAGCATGGCCGCATTCTCCGCCCCTTCCTGCGGCAGGCAAGTGAAATAAAAAACGGGTGGCATCCGGTTCACGGCTTGGGTGGGTAAAAATTCAGGGGCAATAGCGGGCATTATCGGGCATTATCGGGCAGAAGCGGGCGGGAAAGGAACCATGATGGGTGGCGCGTGAAAAAAATTCCCGCGAGACGGGAATAAGTGGGAAATCCCGGGAAC
>JBFMBT010000436.1:0-4411 GCA_040754875.1 Verrucomicrobiota bacterium
TTATATCAGCCGCTTCGCAATGCCATGCCGTGGCCGGCTGAAGCCGGGACTCCAAACCCGCCAAATCCAATACGCCGGTGGGCGCTGTGCATTTGAAGTAGATTTGAGCCCACTCTCTTTCTGGAGCTGAAGCGGCGTAAACGCCGCGCCCCTCGCCGCGTTCAGGCGTTTATATCAGCCGCTTCGCAATGCCACGCCGTGGCCGGCTGAAGCCGGGACTCCAAACCGGTCAGGCCCGGCGCTTTGATGGTCGATGGGGCGTTTCACTGTTTCCGCGCTTTCACCAACAGCACCGTGGCCAACGCCCGCGGCATCAGCCACGCATCAAAACGCGCAACGACCGAAAACAGCCGGTTGGCCAGCCGGAAAATCGGCGCCGCGAATCGAATGAAACCAGACGATTGCCTCCCGCCCGCGCCCAGGCCGAGCTTTTGCACCAGCGCAAATGCCGACACGATGCTGAACATCGTCAACTTCTCCAGCGGGCCAAGGACTTTCCGCACGTGCACCGGCTGCAGGCCGGCGGCTTCCAACCGCTCCAGCATGTCGCTCAATTCGTAGCGCCGGTAATGCCGCACAAACCGGTCGTCCGCGGCGAAGTAGAACTGCCGGTGCGGAAACGTCACCACGAACGCGCCTCCCGGCGCCAGCACGCGCGCGATTTCAGCAATGGCCTGCCGGTCGTTCTCGACGTGCTCCAGCACCTCGGAGGAAATCACGCATTCGGCCGAGCCGCTTGAAAAGGGGAGCCGTGTGCCATCGGCCACGACGTGCCCGGCCCGGGGTTGCGCTTGCCGCAGGACCGCCAGGGCATCCCACGACAGGTCCGAATAGACGATGCGCCGCGCGCGGGTCATGACGGGGGAAATGCCGCTGCCGATTTCGAGGACCAGGCCCTCCGGTGGCGGGTCGAGTGTCTTTTCCACAGCGCGCTTGCGGAGGAGGTAGTTGTAGAGATGGTTCTTCAGCGCGAGGTAATGGCCTTCCTCGAAAAAATCCTGGAACCGGTTGTGCGGCGTTTCGCCCATGCGCTGAACGCGCGCAAGGTTCCGGCTTTGCCGGCCAAAGCGCAAGGGGCAAGTGGGCTGCGTCATCGACGAAACCGACGAAGGACGCGTCATTTGTCAGCCCTGACGCGCTCCGGCGGTTGCGCTGTCCGGGCGTTCAGAAACGGCTCCACGGCACGCTGCCATTCCTGCGGCCGCGCGGCCAGATACGATTCGTGGCCGACGCCTTCGAGGAGGACAAATTCCTTTGGGCCGCGCAACTGTTCGAACACGCGGCGCGCCTCGGCTTCGCTCACGCGCGGGTCGCGCGCGCCGTGCAGTTGCAGCACGGGACATTTCACGCCCTGCGCGTAGTCCATGGGATTGTGCGTGAAGGCGTCGAAGCCCTGCTGGCGGCCGCCCCAGAACACCAGCAGTTGCGCGCTGGGAAACGACGGCACGCCCATCGCGCGAAAGCGGTTCTTCACCGTGTTGAGCATGCGGTCAAACGGGCACTCGGCGATGATGGCATCGGGCTTGACGCCGTCCGCCGCCACCGCGCGCAGGATGGCCACCGCGCCCAGGGAGACGCCGTAGTGGACGACCGGCTTGTCGCGCGCCAGCAGTTTCGCCCACGCGTGCGCCTGCGCGACATCCGCCGCCTCGTGCCAGCCGATGCTTGTGGTGGAGCCGCCCGACCCGCCGCACCCGTGAAAGTCCACCAGCAACGCGTCCCAGCCGAGTTCGTGAAACTTCTTCGCCACCGGCAGCAGCGAATCCTTGGCCGCGCCGTAGCCGGGAAAGAGCAGGACGATGCCGCGCCCCTGTTCGTGCCGGATGTGCCAGGCTTCGATTTGCTGCTGGCGCGCGCCGGGGAAACGAATCGCCGTGAAGGCCAGCCCTTCGTCCTCCGGCGTGCGGCGATTCTCCGGGCGCGGCAGCGTGACGCCGCCCAGCAACACGCCCGCCTTTTGGGTGAAGGAAAGTTTCTCCGGCGGCAGGGTGCGTTCGCCGCCGCGCGCGAACTGGCACATCGCGCGCGCGTGGCGATAAGCGACGAGGTTCAAGCCCGCGAACGCCAGCGCAGCGGTTGCGCCAGCGATAAGAAGCAGTTTTCGCCTCCGCGGATTCATGTGTGGGACAGATTAGCGTACACCGGGTGATTGGCAATTGGGCATGCGGCGCAACCGAAACCTTCGGCCCAACGCATTGTTTGAAAGGTATGGGGTAATTTCATTCTCACCCCAGGGTAGCTCGTTCCTCGCAACCCTGGGCTGAATGATACAATCCCGTTTGGGATTGGAACGGCGGAGTCAGTGCCTCGTTACCTTGGCTGCTACGAGTGGGGTCATCGTTTCGCGGCTTCGGCGAGGACTTTTGCGCAGTATTGGTTCAGGCTGTCGCCTGATTGGTGGGAACGGATCGCCAGCAGTTTGTGCAGTTCCGGCGCGATCCGCAGGACAAACTTGCCGCTGTAATTGCCGGCGGTGGCGGGGGGAAGTTCCTTGCCGTCCTTTTCCAGGATGTCAATCCACTCGTCGATGACCTCGCCGAGTTCGGCGAAGACCTGTTGTGGATCAGCTCCATGCACACCGCCGGCGAAAAAGCCGGGCGACGTGCCCACATAGCATCGGTCGCGTTCGCTCCATTCAACCACTTTCAGGTAGCGATCGGATTTCCGTTTCCTGGCCGTTCGTTTGTTCATGGTGATGTCTTGAACGTGCTTCCCCGGCGTCAACCATCCTGCGCGCGCCGGATTGCGTTCCGCACGTCCCGTTCCTGATAATGTTTCGCGTCGTCCCCGGGATTCCCGGACAATGTCAAGCGCCCGCCGACGGGATGCTCATAGTTTCGGTGGCTTCCCTTGCCACCGCGGTTGACAAATCCGGCCCGTTCCAGATCCCGAATCAATTCCCGTATTTTCTTCGGCATAGATACAGTATCATAATGATACTAAAATGCAACCTTGGCCTGTATGGCCCGTGTGAGTGCGCGGGTGCAAATACCACAAACCCTGCTACCAACGCAAATGTAGCCTCGTTACCTTGGCTGCTACGAGTTGGGGGAGGCGCCGTTGCTGAAGCCCGCCTTCGCATACGCGCCGAAGTCGTGGAAGAAATGTTTTTTGGCGAGGCGATAGACCCAGCTCTTTTCGGGCACTTCCGCGCCGGGGCGATATTGCGAGGGGCGTTGCTTCATCGCTTCGAGTTCGGCCAGGGCGGTGCCGCGCGCGGTGCCGTCGGGCGCATGGTGCTTTTGCACAAATTGTTTCAAGAGGTCGGGGCGCTCGAGCACGATGCAGCCGCGCGTGGTCGAGGCGGCGAGCTGGCGGAAATCGGCGAGATATTCGGACTGCACAAAGACGTCGCGGATGGGGCGCGGGTCGCGGATGTTTTCCTTCGCAAACTGGATGATGGGGCACGGCTCGATCGCGCCCCACGGGCTGATGTGATGGCTGATGCCCGTGGCCGCCGGGCACAACGCCTGGCCGTCGTATTGATAATACGCGTCAATCAAGGCGATCGGCTTCTGGCAGCGCATCTCGACGACAAATTCGCGGATCTGTTTTTGTTGCTCGGGCGTGAGGCAGAGTTGCTCGTTTGGGCTCGGCCCCACGGGGCGATAGGTGTGATACCACGCGTACATGACGCCCATGTCGATGAGGCGGTCGAGCCATTCCTCGCGCAGCAGGTCCTTGAAGTTGGTCTGGCACAGGCTGGTGGCCACGCCGGTGAGCAGCTTGTGCTTCAGGCAATTTTGCAGGCCCTGCATCGTCTTGCTGAGCACATCCTTCTTGCCGCGGCGTTCGTCGCTGACGATCTCGGTGCCTTCGATGCTGACCAGCGGCGTGACGTTGCCCATGCGGCGCATCCGCCGCGCGACGTCGTCGGTGATAAACTGGCCGTTGGTGAAAATCTGGAAGTAACAGTCCGGATGCTGCGCGAGGACATCGAGCAGGCCCTTGTACATGAACGGTTCGCCGCCGAGGATGCCGAAGAAACTGTTGCCCGCCTCGCTGGCCTCGCGGATGAGGCGGTCCAAATCCTCGGCGGGAATCTTTTCCTGCTTGGCCGTGACATCCACCCAGCAGCCCTGGCAACGGAGGTTGCAACTGTTCAGGACGGAGATGTAGAGGAACGGCGGGAAATATTCACCGCGCCGGAGGCCGGCCTTGAATTTCTGCACCGAGCGCATGCCGCGCCAGCCGAAGTTGTACAGGAATTTCCACACGAGACGTTTGTCGGTCTCGACGAGGATGCGTCTGGCCATGCGCAGGTACATAACGGCGATGCGTGCCACACTATACACCGGGAGCGGGGGCTGCCAAGCGGAAGCGGAAACGGGTGGGAAACATGGGTGGTGGTCGTAGCGCAGGTTTCCAACCTGCTGTATCGCAGGCTTCAAGCCTGCACCGCGCAATGATG
>JBFMBT010000437.1:0-4380 GCA_040754875.1 Verrucomicrobiota bacterium
GTGGAGGCGCGCCCGCATTCAACTTGTAGCAGCCGAGGTAACGAGGCTCTGACTGACGAACCATCAACGACTGGATTCTTCAACGCGCCATCGAATAATCAACGTGCTCGATTCCGCCTCCCCTCTCCTGGGGGAGAGGGTCAGGGTGAGGGCGAGCCCCCTTCGCGCAGCCTGAACTGGAGCGCGGCATTTATGCCGCTTCAACTCGCGGACTCGTTGTGGCGGTGGATTGCTTCCGGGCGCGTTGTCGATGCGACGCTGAAGCGGCGTGAACGCCGCGCCCCCAACGCTTCGCAGACATTTCGCGCCAGCCAGTCCAACACCTCGGTTGCAGCCCACGCGCTGCGGCTGGGGACAGCCGCGGTCCGGAAGCTTCGCCACCTCGCGCCTCTCATTAACACCTCGCTTCATCCTGGTTCGGAGTCCCGGCTTCAGCCGGTTGCGCGTGGCTCTTTTGGGGATGAGGAGAATTTTCTTCCGTCTCGTGCCCGTCTCATTAACACCTCGCTTCAGCGAGGTGACCGTGACGCGTGGAGGTTGAAAAACTGTTTTAACAGTTTCCGGCGCCCGAGTAATTCAACAATCCGTAGCAGTCCCGCTCGGCGGGATGAGGCGGCTCATTCTTCCGCGTGCCCAAACGCTTTGAGTTCATCCCAGCGCGGCAACGGCAGAACCCTCTCCTGGGGGAGAGGGCAGGGTGAGGGCGAGCCCCCTTCACGCAGCCTGAACTGGGGCGCGGCATTTATGCCGCTTCAACTCGCGGACTCGTTGTGGCGGTCGATTGCTTCCGGGTGCGTTGTCGATGCGACGCTGAAGCGGCGTGAACGCCGCGCCCCTGACGCTTCGCAGACATTTCGCGCCAGTCGGTCCAACACCTCGGTTGCAGCCCACGCGCTGCGGCTGGGGACAGCCGCGGTCCGGAAGCTTCGCCACGCCGCGCCTCTTATTAACACCTCGCTTCATCCTGGTTCGGAGTCCCGGCTTCAGCCGGTTGCGCGTGGCTCTTTTGGGGATGAGGAGAATTTTCTTCCGCCTCGTGCCCGTCTCATTAACACCTCGCTTCAGCGAGATCTGGAGTTGAAGCGGCATAAATGCCGCGCCCCCAGCGCTTCGCAGACATTTCGCGCCAGCCAGTCCAACACCTCGGTTGCAGCCCACGCGCTGCGGCTGGGGACAGCCGCGGTCCGGAAGCTTCGCCACCTCGCGGTCCGAAAACACCACCCACTCGTCAATCGTCAATCGTAAATCGTAAATCCCATGAACACACGAATGTTGAATCTGAATCTGGAAATTTTGCGCACGCTGGATCAATGCCAGGGGTATCTGCTGCCGGAGCCGGCGCTGGTGAACCATCTGCGTTTGGCACTGGCGCCGCCGCCGTTGACGGCGGAGACGCGCGCGGCGTTGAACGGGCTGGAAGCGCGGCGGCTCGTCGTGGGCGTGCAGCCGGAACTGGGCGGACCGCGCAAGTGGCGGCTGACGGAAGAGGGCAAGGCGGAATTGCTGGCCAACACCATTTAATCACGAACATGAGCACGCAGATTCGCAAGCGCAAGGTGCGTCCGGATTCGGACGTGATGGCGAACTACACGCCGGAGCAACAGGCAAAAATATTGGAGTGGTTCAAGAACCATACGTATCCGGAACTCATCAAGCGCATCCAACAGGAGTTTGGGCGCAAGATCAGCGAGAAGTCGCTGCGGACGTTTTTCGATCAGAGCGCGTTCAACCGGGAGTTTTCGGTGTTCGCGACGAGCGCGAACAAGGCGAACCAGGTGGTGGAGCATTTCCGGAAGAACCCGACGGATGTGTACGCGGCGATTTTGCAAATGGTGGGGCAGATCGCGTTCGAGCTGAGTTTGCACAGCAAAGAGGTGTCGGCGAAGGAACTGGCGGAATTGACAAGGATTGCGCTGAATGTGCGCGAGTACGAGCTGCGCGAGCGGAAGCTGGACCTGGAGCGGGAGCGGTTTGAATTCGAGGCGGCGCGGGCGTTGCTGGCGCAGATGCCAAGGTTGCGGCAGGTGGCGCAGTCCAACGCGCTGGACGACGACGAGAAGTTGCAACGGGTGCGGGAGATGTTGTTCGGAAAGAATATTCCGCAATTGCCGCAGTTGTGCGGGGAAGGAGGAAAAACCGCATGAAAGGTCGAGGTTCAAGGGGCAAAGTCAGCAAGGTCAGCGAAGAAGATGGCTCGCCCTCAACCCGGGAACAGTTGTTGACCCCACAACCCTCGCCCGGCCCGCTCTCCAAGGAGGGAAGAATTCACGCGCCCGGAGAGTTTCATGCGTTGGGATTTGCCAGGGGAACCCACCCCTTACCCCTCCCAGGAGGGGAACCATCGCGGGCTGGCGAATCGTCCGGAAGAATTGATGCCAACGATGGAACCGCTCGTCACCTTGGAGAGAGAGAAAGCCAATGCCGTCGTGGTTTGATTGAAACGGGGCACTCCGATCCCGCGTCTTTGACCAACTCGTCGAACGAACGATCCAACCCAGAGGGGTGGCGGGAGAAATTAGAACAGGCGAAGAAAAAGCGGGAGGAGCGGCGCCGGGAAGCGGTGGCGGAGGCGGAGAAACGGGCGGAAGAGGAAGAGCGGTTGAAACGCATCCAGGGGCTGGGGTTGCGCGAATATCAACGGGTGATTTTCGATGACCGCGCCACCGGCATCCAGGTGCTTCATTGGTCCCGCCAGATTGGCAAAAGCTACAGCCTCGCCGCGTGGGCGGTGGACCGCTTGCTCTGCGCGCCCGGCCGGCTGGTGACGGTGCTGTCCAATTCCCGCGAGAACGGCGCGGAGTTTGTGGCGAAGTGCGCGGAGGTTTGCACGCGGATGGGAGAGGCATACGAGACGTCTGATGAATCGCCAAAGGCCGATTACGAAAACATGCGCCTCGAAGTGCGCGTCACGCGCAAGAATCGCACCGGCCGCATCAAAGTCCTCGCCGCCAATCCCCGCACCGCGCGCGGCTTCTCCGGCGACCTCATCCTCGACGAGTTTGCGTTTCACGAGGATGCCCACGCCATCTGGGAGGCCGCCGAGCCCATTCTTTCCAGCAACGCCGATTTTCTCTGCCGCATCGCCTCCACCGGCAACGGCAAGCACAACCTGTTTTATCGCCTGGTCACCAGCGGCCAGTTCAACGTCTCCCGCATCACGCGCACCGACGCCTTCCACCAGGGCGTGCCCATCTTCGACCCCGTCACGCGTGCGACCATCACGCCCGATGAAGCCCGCGCCGCCGCGCTGGACAAGGCCGCCTACGATCAGAATTACGAATGCGCGTTCGCCGATGAAAATATTTCGCTGCTGCCCGTCGCGCTCATCAGCGCCGCCGAACGTTCGCCCATCGCGATTGACTCGCAGGAATGGAGCGCCGACACGCTTGAACGCCTGCGCGGCGCGCAACATCCGCTCGAAGCCGGGCTCGACGTGGGCCGCCAGCGCGACCTTTCTGTGCTCACCGTCATCGAGCGCGACGGCCACACGCGGCGCGTCATCGGCATGTTGCGCATGGCGGAGATGCGCCTGCCCGCGCAACAGGCGCAGGCCGACCTCGTGTGCCAGTTGCCGCGCCTGCGCTCGTTGCAGGTGGACATGACGGGCATCGGCCTCGGTCTGTGCGAATACCTCCAGGAACGCCACGGCTCGCGCGTGCGCGGCGTGAATTTTTCCTCCACCGAACCGATCTCCGACCGCCTGGCGCGCGAAGGCCGCCATCACGCCACCGCGCGCGTCACCGAAATCATGGCCACCGACCTGCTCGCCGCCTTCGAGGAACGTTCGATTGAAATTCCCGCCGACCACCAACTGCGCGACGACCTGCGCAAGCCCGAGAAAATCACGTCGCCTTCCGGGCGCGTGTCGATTGCCGCGTCGCGCGATGGCGCGGGTCATGCGGACCATTTCTGGTCGCTGGCGCTGGCCGTGCGCGCCGGCGGCCGCACCCTGGCGCCATTCGAATACGAGCGAGTCTCCATCCCCGGCTGCGAGCGCATGCGCTGGCCCAAAGGAATGATGATTTAGAAGCATCAAAATCCAAAATCCAAACTTCAGGGAAGCAACAAACCCCAAACTTCAATGACTGCCGCAATAAACTCACAAAAAATGAATTCGCGCCGCGCCGCGCCTCTCATTAACACCTCGCTTCAGCGAGGTGCTGCGGCCGACGGCAATACGCCAAACCGTTTTAACGGTTTCCAGGGTAAGGGCGAGCCCCCTTCACGCAGCCTGACATTGATTTGTTCGGAGTCCCGGCTTCAGCCGGTTGGGCGTGGCCATTCAGGAGGCGTGGGAGAATTCCCTGCGTATTTTTACTGTCACGCGCAGCCGCCTAAAGGCGGGACTCCGAACCTTCCGCGCGCCAATCTTCCTTCGAA
>JBFMBT010000438.1:0-4372 GCA_040754875.1 Verrucomicrobiota bacterium
TGGCAACATCATGAGGAAGGGTGACACGTTTTTGGGCTTAAGGCTAAAGCGAGTGAAGCGAATGAAGCCAATGAAGCAAAAAATGTGGACCGAGTTAAAAAGTTACATGGTTAAATGGGTTACATGAGTTAAAATGGCGGGCGGTTGCCAGATCCCAGGCATCGCCATCCTCAATTCTCCATCTTCCATTCTCGTTCGGATCTGCCCGCCAATTACGCGAAGGGACGCCAATGGCGGGAATGGGCGATGGGCGGAGTCCGAAGGGAAGCAAGCGAAGCGGGGCAAACGAATGACGGAAGCACCCCCTCGGACTGCCGAGCAAACCAATGCAGGTTTTCGGCTTCCGCACTGTTCTGTGAGGATTTCAACGCTAATGCTTTCAGTTGTGGCAGTACCTGTTCGGTGTAGCCCCACTGAAGCAGCACTCGCAGTGGCTCCTGAATACTCTTGAGAGGCAACCGTTGCGTGCTCGATCCTACATTCCTGTCACCATAACAAAACTGATTGGAGCAATAGCCGTTAACCAATCCCGGGAGCATTGCGGGGTCAGGGCGTGTTGAAAGAATGCTGATCGCGACGTAAGAAAGCCGAAGCTGTTCTACGGATTCTGCTTTGGTCAGATAATCTGGAGGGGCTTCTGACTTTTCCTTGCTGCCTGAAGCATCCGCCGGAAATATCAAGGTAAGCCAGCGCTCAAGAATTGCGCGCAGTGCGGTCGCTGTTAGTAGCGTCTCGCCAAATCTTCGCGATAGGTTCAATCAGCATCGATTCGAACCTTCCAGATCGGGTTCTCCGAAAGAGCACTTCCACTGCCCGGCAGTACGCAGCGGGATCTGTTGACACAAAAAAGCGAGCCCCTCTGTCGTGATGGAGGCGTTGTGATGCGCCACCCACAGACAGAATAGAGCAATCCGATCGTTTGCAGGTTTTTGGTTGCCTGTAATGAACGATACGAGTGGGACGTGTGGCCCGCTGCGGGGGTTGAGAGTTGCGTTGAGGGGTGAGGGGTGAGCGCATGGTCAATGGCCAAATCGTCAATAGCCGAGGGCCGAAGGTTGGATTGGCACCGGGACGGTGCTGTCACTCGCAGCCGGGACGGCTACGCTACGGGAGGTCGACCGGAGGGGAGTGAACCGCGGTCCGCCACTGCCCCGTGGGCCAAAGCCGGTGGGTTTTTGCTGACCCGCCTTGGCTCGCAACATCGTAAGCGGGTCGCAGACCCGCGGTCCGGGGCCGTGGAAACTCTCCAGTTCATGGAAGGCTTAATATGCTTTACGCATGCGCACCGGGGCTATGAACCTGAGTTTCGACGAATGGTTTCGAGGACGAGAACGAGAACGAGGACGAACGGGAGGCAAGGACTGGCACCGGGACGGTGCTGTCACTCGCAGCCGGGACGGCTACGCTACGGGCGCGAAAGCAACGAAGCCCGGCCTCCGGTGCGTCCGAGGGCCGGGCTTGTAGAATGTCTGGCAGGTTGCCTAGTCGAAGGCGTGGCCGGCGCAGCAGAGGACGTTGCGGACCTTGTGGCGCACGAGTTCTTTGACGGCCTTGCGGGCCGGGCCAAGGTACTTGCGCGGGTCAAATTCCTTCGGGCTTTCCGCGAACACCTTGCGGATGGCCGCGGTCATGGCCAGGCGCAGGTCGGTGTCGATGTTCACCTTGGTGCAGCCGGTGCGGCGGGCGATCTCGATGTCCGCCTCGGGCACGCCGGCGGTGTCTTCGCCCATCTTGCCGCCGTATTTGTTGATCTCGACGACGATGTCCTTCGGCACGCTGGAGGCTCCGTGCAACACCAGCGGGTAATCGCCCAGGCCGGCGTCCACGAGGGCCTTCTTGATGGCCTTGAGGCGTTCGATGTCCAGGTGTTGTTCGCCCTTGAACTTGTACGCGCCATGGCTGTTGCCGATGGCCACCGCCAGCGAATCGACGCCGGATTTCTTCACGAATTCCACGGCCTCGTCCGGGTGCGTGTAGCAGCCGCCCTTGGAATAGCCGCCGCCTTCCTCGCCGTCGTCATGTTGCGCGCCCACGAGCATGCCCAGTTCGCCTTCGACGACGCAATTGTGCTTGTGCGCGTAATCAACGACTTTCCGGCAAATCTCGATGTTCTTCTCAAACGGTTCGTGCGACGCGTCAATCATGACGCTAGTGAACCCCTCATCGATGCATTCCTTGCACAGCTCAAAGGAATCGCCGTGGTCCAGATGCACGGCAATGGGGATGTTCGACAGGCTGACGCCCGCATCGATGAGCTTCTTCAGGTAAACCGGGTTGGCGTACTGACGCGCGCCCTTGGAAATCTGGAGCATGACGGGCGCTTTTTCCTCTTCGCAGGCCTCGATGATGGCCTGGAGCAGCTCCATGTTGTTGACGTTGAACGCGCCCAGCGCGTATTTGCCTTTCAACGCCTTCGCAAAAAGGTCTCGGGTATGTGTCAGTGGCATAATTCAATCTCGTTCGTTCGTGTCAGGTCCGCGACTTGCGTCGCGAATGAGAGGAAATCCTAACCGCTCGCGGGAAAAAGGAAATATCTTTTCTGGCGTCAACGGCGACCAGCCGCGCCCATCCTAATCACGCCACGGCGCGGCCAAATTACTCCACGGCCGGGCAGCCGCCCGGCAGCCGCCGCTCATTTGGCTTCGCGAACCACCAGCCCGTCGAACGCCGTCACCGCGTCTGCCTTGGTCCAGAAACCAATCTTGCCCGCCTTGGGAATCTCCGTGTCTTTCGCCTGCAAAAGCAATTTTCCGTTCAGGTAACATTGGATCTGGTCGCCCTTGTGCACCACGCGCATGGTGTGCCATTGCCCCGCCAGCCCCGTGGCATCCGCCGTGGCCAGTTGCTTACGCTTGCCGCCGGTGACCTTATAGACGCGGTAGTTGTCTTCCAACGGATTGAACCGGGCCACGTAATAATTGTTCGCATCCTGGTAGCGCCACAACAATCCGCCGCCCTGGTCGATCTCGCCCTTGATGGGCTTGAAAGCCACCGTCATGTCCACGTCGGCGAAAGATGTTCCTTCCGCCACGCACAAATTGAACAGCGGATTGGGTCCTTCGCCTGACATCTGCGCCACGGTCTTGGCGCCATGCGGTGAGGTGTTATCCGTCAGCACCTTCCAATCGCTGCCCGGCCCGGTGCCGGTCTTGGCGGCGACCCAGCCCGCAGGCAGCGCATTCGGGGTGGCATTTTCGAAGTTCCATTCCCGGACGGGCTTTTCCGCTGCCCCAATCGGCAGCGTGAGCCAACCGGCCAACAGGCTGAGCATCATTCGCTTCATAACAAGCGGGTGGACTGTTGCCGAATTTTACGCGCCGGGGAACAAAAAACTGCCGCGCCCTGGCCGGCGTGGCAGTTGTGCGAAGCGAAGTGCAGCGTCTGGCGCTACAGTTCGTTCCAAGCGGTGATGATATAGCCGCGCGTGAGGTTCAGGCGGCCGAGATTCTCGTCGTAGTGGAAGTTGAAATTGCCGTTCATTTTCACGGTCCCGGTGACGCTGGCGCCGGTGACGTCCTCGGCGGAACCGCCGCCGCCGTTCATGGTGAAATCGGCGTTGGGGGCGTAAATCACGCCGGTGAACGCGCCGTTGCCGTTTACGGACAGGCTGGTGTTGTTGGGCGTCCCCCAATAGAAGAATGTGGAGGCGTTGCCGTTCTGATTGACGACACCGTTGCCAGCGATTTTCGCATCGGCGCCGTTCATGTAGAGGTTCAGCTTGGCGCCACTCTCGATGACGATTTTGTCCGAGCCCGTGATGTTGATGTTGTTGTCCACAATGATGCGCGCGTTGACGTTGCTCTTGACCACCACGCTGCCGGTGATGCTGGACACACGGTAATCGCCGCTGACGGAAATGACGTATTGATTGCCGCCCCCGCCGCCCGGAAGGAACCCGCCGCTGAAAGGCAGCTTCACATCGGGGAAGGACACATTCATGTCATCGGAGGAATATCCCGGCTGGATGCCGCTGTTGCCGCCGGAGTGCCAGGCCAGGCTGCCAACGGCGCCGTTGTTGCCGATGCCGACCGTGCCGCCGGGGCCGGTGGAGGCTTTGCCGTAGATGTTGGCGTTGCCGGTGCTCAAGGCATTGGTCAGACCCGCGTTGGTGGCCACGTCACCGTTGTCCTTGCGTTTGCTGGCATCATAGACGCCGTTGGAGCTATAAGCCGGGTCCGCCGAATCGAAACTGTCCACCGTGACATTGTTGCCGTTGAGCGTGATCTGGCCCTTGGCGACGAGGCCCTTGGTGAACATCGGATCGCGGCGGGTGTTGATGAGGATGGTGCGGCTGATCCACTTGCTGCTCTCCAGCGGGGCCCGCACATAGCCGCGCGAAACCACGACCGGCGCGGTGTTCACGTTCGAGATG
>JBFMBT010000439.1:0-4361 GCA_040754875.1 Verrucomicrobiota bacterium
TAAAACTTACCGGCCTTGTCGTGTGTTTTTTTTTTTCCCGCCGGGCCCCCCCCCCTGGGGGGCCCCCCGCCGTTGTCATTTCGACTTCGCTTTGCCTTCGGCGCGCCGCTGTTCGCTTTCACGGATCATTCCGGTGAGGTCCGCGGCGGGACGAATCTCGAACGGGCCGGCCTTCACGCCCGGGTGTTTCGACATCAACTGGATGGCGTGGTTCAAGTCCCGCGCTTCGAGCACAAGGATGCCGCCGATTTGTTCCTTTGTTTCGGCGTAAGGACCATCGGAGATGGACACCTTGCCATGTTTCCAACGCAAGGTCGTGGCCGTTTGCGGGCCTTGCAGCGCTTCGCCGCCGGCGAAGTGCCCCTTCTTGCGCAACTCGTCGTCGTAGGTGAAGCATTCGTCCACCATCGCATTGCGCTCGCTTTCAGACATCGTCTCAAACTTGTTCGGTTCGATGTATCCAAGGCAGATGTATTTCATGTCGCTTCCTCATCAATGAGTTGGCGCCGCGGATTGGGAGAATCGGCTGCGGCTCCGGTCAACACTTTGCATGTTCAGGACCGCAGTCGGCCGGGTCGAACATCTGGCGGATTTCCAGTTCGCCCACGTAGGAGGCGCCGAGAACATCCACGTGCAGTTTCATGAAGTCCTCGCCCATTTTGAGCGCTTCCTCCTTCGACTTGGCCCGCAGGATGGCGTAGCCGCCGATGATTTCCTTGGACTCGATGAACGGCCCGTCCGTCACCGTCAATTTGCCGCCCGCGGCGCGGATGCGCGCCCCTTTCGACATGGGCAGCAACCCGCCCGTATCGACCAGCACGCCCGCTTTGCCCATTTCTGCCATGAGTTTCCCCATGGCGGCCCCGAGCTTCGCATCGGGCGGCATCCCGGCCTCGTACTTCCGGCCGTCTTCCGATTTTCCATCCAGCTTCACCATCATCATGTATTTCATGTTTGTGTTTCGTTTGCTTGTTGTTCCGACGGTCTTGGATTGACCGTTTCAAAAGCTAGTCGTTTGGGATTTCTGGAATTCGACAGCGCCCTTCACTTTTTTTCGTCCAATTCCTGAAGCCGTTTTTCGATAAACCGCCGTTCCGGTTCCAGCCGCGTGAGCGCCAGGGCGCGCTCGTAGGAGGAACGGGCCTCGGCTTTCCGGCCCAGCCGCCGGCACAAATCCGCCCGTGCCGAGTGCGCGAGGTGATAATCCGTCAATTCGCCACCGGCCAAAATGGCATCAATCAGCGCCAGACCGGCCTCCGGCCCATCGCGCATCGCCACGGCCACGGCGCGGTTCAACTCGACGACCGGCGATGGTTCAGCCCGCGCCAGAACGCTGTAAAGCGCGACGATTTGCGGCCAGTCTGTCCCCGCCGAGTCGGGGGCTTCGGAATGCACCGCGGCAATCGCCGCCTGGAGGGTGTAGGGACCGAACCGCCGCGATGACAACGCCCGTTCCACCAGCGCCACGCCTTCCGCGATGTGTTCGCGATTCCAAAGCGAGCGGTCTTGGTGCTCCAACAGGACCAGTTCGCCCGCCGGCGACGTCCTGGCCGCGCGACGCGATTCCTGCAAGAGCATGAGCGCGAGCAGCCCCATCACCTCCGGTTCCGGCAACAATTCGAGGAGCAACCGCCCAAGCCGGATGGCTTCAGCCGAGAGGTCCCCCCGCGTCAGCGACGCTCCCGAAGACGCGGAGTAACCTTCGTTGAACACGAGATAGACGACTTGCAGCACCGTGTCCAAACGGTCCGGCAGTTCCTCCGGAGAGGGCACCTGGTAAGGAATGCCCGCGTCGCGAATCTTCGTCTTGGCGCGCACGATCCGTTGAGCGAGCGTGGGCGCGGAAGTGAGGAAGGCGCGGGCGATTTCCTCCGTCGTCAACCCGCAGACCTCGCGCAAAGTCAACGCCACGCGGGCCTCCGGCGCGAGCGCCGGATGGCAACAGGTGAAGATCAACCGCAACCGGTCGTCTTCCACGCGGCCGTCCATCCCAAGTGTTGTCTCGCCCGGTTCGATTTCGAGTTGTTCGGCGATCTTTTCCTGCGAGGCGTCAAATCGCGCGCGCCGACGCAGCGCATCGATCGCCTTGAACCGTCCGGTCGATACCAGCCAGGCGCGGGGATTGGCCGGCATACCGTCCTGCGTCCAGCGTTCCAGCGCCGCAGCAAAGGCGTCCTGCATCGCGTCTTCGGCCAGGTCGAAATCGCCGAGCAACCGGATGAGCGTGGCAAGAATGCGACGGGACTCCGCGCGATAAATAGCATCCAGACTTTCCCGCACCTGTTCGATTGCGCTTTCCGGCATCGCCGGAAGGGTATGCGCTGGCCGGGCCGGAACCAATCCGAAAGGGCCAGCGGCAAAACTCCGGGATCAAAAGCATCAATCTCCAAACAAGCACCAGGAGCAAAGCTCCAGGGCCGGCGCGCGCTAGTCCGGGGTGTGCCCGTCCCCGGGCACAGCAATGGGGTGGATCGAATGCTCGGGATGACGCAAGGTGCATCGCCACTTCACTTTGCTGCGCACTCCGGACGCGGTTCCAGCGCACTCAACACGTGGCGGATTCGCGACAACATTGTTACTCCCTGCTGCGCTGGAGGTGGGCTACTGTGGGGTCATGAAGACAACACGAAAGAGCAAATCCCAACCGGCGGAGATCCTCCGCGAATACGGCCCTTATCCCGGCATGGAGCAGATCCATGGCGTGACCTTCGACGGCGCGCATGTCTGGTTCGCCCGCGGCGAAAGCATCGTCGCCCTCGATCCCCAGAGCGGCGCGGTGGTCCGCGAACTGCCGGTCATCGGCGACGCCGGCACGGCCTTCGACGGCAAGTTCCTGTGGCAACTCGCCGATGATCGCATCCAGAAAATCGACCCGCACTCGGGCCAGGTCGTCGCCACCATCCCCGCGCCTTCCCACGGGGACTCCGGCATGACCTGGGCCGAAGGGACGCTCTGGGTCGGCGAGTATCGCGCCCGCAAGATCCGCCAGATCGACCCCGAGACCGGCGCCGTCCTGCGCACGATTGAATCAGACCGTTTCGTCACGGGCGTCTCCTGGACGAACGGCGAGCTTTGGCACGGCACCTGGGAAGGCGACGAGAGTGATATCCGTCGCATCGACCCCGAGAACGGCGACGTGCTTGAGCGGCTGGAGATGCCCGCCGGCGTCGGCGTGAGCGGCCTCGAGGCCGACGGCGCCGGCGTTTTCTACTGCGGCGGCGGCGGCAGCGGCAAGATGCGCGCCGTGCGAAAGCCCAAGTCCTGACGACGGGCGAGGGAGTCCCGCAAGTCCCAGTGAAGCTGAGGATGCTGAATCCTCCCTGACTTCCTGTGTCTTGAAAGCCCTTTGACTCGGTCCGTAAACAACCAACAAGAAAGCAAACCTATGACTGAAACATCAACCAACCCATCGGCGCGGGAACACAAAGTCGTTTCCCGCGAGGAATGGACGGCAGCCCGCAAGGAGTTGCTGAAGAAAGAAAAAGCGAGTGGATTGGCCTGGGCCGCGACGGCGGCAGCAAAGGCGAATTCATGGCCGTGTTTTACCGCAAGGACCGGCTCGAGCCGCTGGAATACGACCATTTCTGGTTATCGGACACGCCGGAGGTCATTGCGTCCACGACGTGGGGCAACACCAACCGCCGGATGGTCACGTGGGTGCGCTTCCGCGACCGGCTCACGAAGCGCGAGTTTTATTTCTTTAACACGCACTTTGACCATCAGATCCAGGAGGCGCGCGAAAAGAGCGCTGCGTTGGTGCTCAATCGGGTTGAGGCTCTCAAGACGACTCTGCCCGTGCTGCTGGTGGGCGACTTCAACGCCGTGGCGGGCCGGAACAAGGCTTATGAAGCACTCGTGAAACCCGGTGCGTTCACGGACAGTTGGGCAACCGCGCCCGTGCGCCGCAACGAAGGCATCGCTACGTTCAACGGTTTCAAGGAAATCTCCCGCAGCGGCGACCGCATCGACTGGATACTTTACCGCGGCGCCGTGAAGGCGTTGGAGACGGAGATTGTAACCTTCGCGCGTGATGGCCGGTTCCCGAGCGACCACTTCCCCGTGGTGGCGTGGGTGAAGTTGGAGGAATGACCGGCTTCGCACATTCCGCCCATGAATTGGGGCTGGGTGGTGGCCGGCGGACAGGTCGGTGAGCATCGAAGGAAGAAGTCCGGCTTCTTTTTTTGCTGCCTTTTCGCCGCAAACTCGCTACACTGCTGTCACATCCAGCGAAACAAGCCTCACAACCCGTAGTTGCCATGAAACTCAAGATCACTTCAGCGGATGTCTGGGCCGCCACGATTGAAGACCGGCCCGCCGGCCTGGCGGAAAAGCTCACTTCCCTCTCCGATGCCGGAGCCCAA
>JBFMBT010000440.1:0-4339 GCA_040754875.1 Verrucomicrobiota bacterium
AGCCGCGCAAGGTAAACGCCGGCGACTTTTCTTCATGCTCGGGCCGGATATTGAGATAATTGGCCGCGCGCTCGGCGATGTTTTTGAAAATCGGCGCGGCCGTCTGGCCGCCGTAATATCCACCGCTTTTGGGTTCATCCAAAACGATACTTATGCACAACTCCGGGTTATCGGCTGGGAAAAACCCGATGAACGAGGAGAAGTATTTCCCTGGTGTATAAGGGGGTTTCTGCGCTGTGCCGGTCTTGCCGGCGACTGTGAATAAGTCGAGTTTCGCCTTGAGCGCCGTCCCATTGGTGGACACCACGGTCTTGAGCGCTTCCACCATTTTGTGGGCCGCATCCGGCTTGATGACTTGTCGGACAACCTCCGGCTGATACTTCACCACCACCCGGCCTTCCTCGTCCTCCAGGCGGTCCACCACCATCGGGCGCATCAGCCGTCCCTCGTTGGCGATCGCCGCCATGGCCATGACCATTTGCAGCGGGGTCGAGGCAATTTCATGGCCCATGGGGATGCGGGAGATGGAAAGCTTGGTCCAGTCCTTCAGCGGGTGGACGATGCCGCCAACCTCGCCCGGCAGCGTGATGCCCGTCCGGTCGCCGAAGCCGAACTTGCGGATGTATTGAAGCAGGCTGGCCTCCCCCATTTTGATGCCGATTTTGGCCGAACCGATGTTGGACGACTTGGTGATGATGCTTTGCACCGACAACAGCCCGTAGGACTCGTGGTCGCGCAGCCGCCTGCCGGCGTAATAAAAACTGCCGTGCTCGCAATCGAACATGTCGCGCGGAGTGACCACGTTGTCATTCAACGCGCCCGAAACCACGACGATCTTGAAGGTCGAGCCCGGCTCCGCGATGTCCGTGATGACGCGATTGCGGCGGAAGTCCGGGATCACGTCGCCGGGACTGTTCGGGTCAAACGTCGGCAGGGTCGCCATTGCCAGGATCTCTCCTGTTTTTGGCCGCACCACAATGGCGGAGGCGCTGACCGGGGTGTGTTTCTTCATCGCTTCGGCCAGTTCGGACTCGACGATGTGCTGGATGGTCGCATCCAGCGTCAGCACCACGTTCAAGCCGTCGCGCGGCTCCACGTCCTGTTCACGGTAGGGAACCAGCTCGCGTTTGCTCTTGTCGGTTTCGGTCAGCCGCCAGCCATGGACACCGCGCAGTTTGGAATTGAACGTGCGTTCGACGCCGTCCACACCCACGGTGTTCGGGATGCGCTCGCCCTCGATTTCAATTTCGCCCATGCCGACGCCCCCCAGCACGTGCGCGGCCAGCGTGCCGTTCGGGTAAATGCGCAACTGGTCGTCAATCGGGTCCGTGAAAATCGCCTTGGTCCGGAGATTGCGCACGAACGTCCGCTGGCTGCGCGTGAGTTTTGATTCGTCGATGTTCAAGGAAAGCTCCTTCATCGTTTCCTGGATTTCCTTCCACGTTTCCACGCGCACCTTGCGTTTCAAGACGACATACTGGTTGGTCACCAGCACGCCGCTCTTGTTGGTGAACGTGCGGGGTTGCAGGCGGGCGGCGATGTCCGCGTCGTTGAGCTGGAGCAGCGGCGCCAGGGCGCGCGCCACCTCGCGTTGATGCGGGCCGATGAGCGTCGGATCACCACACACGGTCTTCACGAAAACGCTCGTTGCCATCAGGTTGCCGCGGGCGTCGCGGATATCGCCACGGCGCGGCTCGCGCACATAGCGATGCCGCGTGTTGACTTGCGCCCGGTCGCGCAGCTCGTCATGCCGCAGCACCTGGAGGTCCACCAGCCGGTAGCCGAGGCCGGCGAACGCCGCCACCATCAGCAACAGCAGGAGCAGCAATCTCCGATACTGAAACGGTCTCAACATTTTCACTGAACCTTTCGGCCAACCGCCCGTGACGTCCGGTTCCTCAGACGCTCACGGGCGGTGGCATTAAATTCCGACTGAGGTACCACCGCTTACGGGTTCATCATGGATGCTCCGGACTGACGGCTGGCCAATAATTGGTTGTTCGCGGGCGCCGGCGGTTCGGGCAGAACCTCGACCACCCGCACAATCTGCGACGGCTGCGGCGCGGCCAGGCCCAGCCGCAATTCCCGCACCCGTTCGTCGATCACCCGCGGCGAACGCAGATACGCCAGTTGGTCCTGGCGCTCCTTGTTCTTCTGCCGCTGGTCCTCAAGCTGTTTCTCGAGTTTCTCGATCTGGCGGCCCAGGGCAAAAATCTGCTTCTTCTGCCACACGTACCCAACGGCCGACCCGCCGATGAACACGCACAACAGCAATGCCTTCAACGCGGGCCCGAACCGGACCGCCGCCGACTGATTTTTTCGATTCTTCGCCATCTCAAATTTTCTCCATCACCCGCAACTGCGCGCTGCGCGCCCGCGGATTCTCCGCCAGTTCCGCCTCGCCCGGCGTGATCGCCTTCCGGTTCACGCGCCGCAACAGCGGCCGCCGGGGCCGCCGCAACTCGGGCACGTCCACATCCCCCGGCGCCGTGTAATCCCGCTCGCCCGTCCGCGCGAATTCCTTCACCAATCTGTCTTCCACGGAATGGAAGGTTATGACGGCCAATCTTCCGCCCGGCTTCAAAATTTTCAGCGCCGCGTGCAGCCCGCGTTGCAAGTGGCCGAGTTCATCGTTCACCGCCATCCGCAGGGCAAGAAAAACATTCGTCGCCGGATGCGATTTTTTGCCCGCGCGCGGTTTCAATCGCTCGATCAAGTCCGCCAGTTGCCGCGTCGTCATGATTCGTCGTTGTTGCCGCTCGCGTTCAATGCCGCGCGCGATGCGGCGCGCGTCGCTTTCGTCGCCCAGTTCCCAGAACAACCGCGCCAGTTCTTCGGCGCTCGCCTCGTTGACGAGCGACCCGGCCGTCAACGCCTGCCGCGGATCCATTCTCATGTCCAGCGGGCCGTCCTGCTGGAAGCTGAACCCGCGCTCGGGCCGGTCCAGTTGCGGCGAACTCACACCCAGGTCCAGCAGCACACCGTCGCAACTGTCCGCCGCGATCCAATCCGCCAGTTCGTCATACGTGGCGCGGCGGATCTCGAAGCGACCGGCAAACTCCGCCAGGCGCGCCGTCGCCGCTTCAACCGCGGCGCCATCCCGATCGGAGCCAAAGAGCCATCCATTCGGTGCGCTCGCTTTCAAAATGACTGCTGCGTGACCAGCCCCACCGAGCGTCCCGTCGGCGTACCGTCCGCCGGGCCGCACCTGCAGCCCCGCGCAGACTTCCGTTACCATGATCGGCTTGTGGGTAAAGCTGGTCACTTCGCATGGCCCGGTTCCTATGCTCCGGCCTTTCGCATTCCCAACCAACCGGTCAGCCGCTGCCACCACGTCGGCTTCGGCGCCATCGGCGCGTGCTTTCGCGGCGGCGTGACCGGGGCCGGTCTGGCGGCCACCAATTCCAGATCCGAATCGCTCAAATCGTTCCGCACCACGCGGACGGCATTGAGCGCCAATTCTGCCTGCTGCGGGTCGCGCGCGGGCCGCGGGGAACGCGCCGCGCCCATCGTCGGCATGCGGAACAGGGATTTGCGCGCCGCTTCGCGCTGCGCCGGCGCCGGAGCCACAGCCGGTGCATCGGCCGTGGCTGTGATGGTCGCCGGCGCGTTCGCGAACAAATCGGGTTGCGCCGTCTCCGTTTCGCCGGACGGAGCCAGCGAAATGGGCCGGCCCACGTCCGCAAACTTGGGCAGCGGCTTGTCCGCCAGCTCGTAGCGTGAAGTCTTGCCTGGCCTGAAACTCTTTCCGACCGCGAGTAATTGCATCATGCTCATGGTTCAAATCAGTTTAAAGGCTTCGGACAGTAACGCGTCATCCACCGAGTTCGTGGCGTCGTAGCGGGCCGGGTTCCAGATCTGGAACCGGTCCACCAACCCCACCAGCACGGCCTCGTTTTCAATCAGCGCGGCCTTGGCGATGGATTCCGGCAGGCAGATTCGCCCGGCCTTGTCCAATGTCACGCTGGCGGACTTGCGACCCAGCAAGCGCCGCAGCGATTCGGCCTTCGGATCGGCAAACGGCATCGCTTTCAGCTTGGCCGCCAGCGAGGCCATTTCGTCCGGCGGCAGCACCAGCAGGCATGCCTCGGGTAGGCTGCCGTTGGGCCACAGAATCAAGGTCAATTCCGTGTCCGGCTGCACCGGTCGCCACTTCGCCGGAATCTGCAAACGCCGCTTCTCGTCCACGCCATGGCGGAAGACAGAATTGTAATAGATCGTCGCCGCGTTGGATTCCGTTGATGGCATATGTGTCTGGCCCGTATGGGATTGCAGCCCACACTTGCCCCACAACGCCCCACTCTACCCCTCCATGCCCCACCCAAGCAAGCATTATTTT
>JBFMBT010000441.1:0-4247 GCA_040754875.1 Verrucomicrobiota bacterium
TTCTGGGCCAAAGCACGCGTTGGCCTGTCATTCGTGTGAATTCGTGTCCATTCGTGGTTGCTTTATTGCGTCGTTACGGCTGAAGGCGGGACTCCGAACCTCGGCGCGTCGTTACTACTTCTAAGATGCGCTTACTTTTGCCGCGAGCGAATGTGCTCGGCGAATTTTTCGAGGTCGTTGAAGTTGCGCTGCCAGGTGGTGTACATGACGCCTTCGACGCCCTTGACCTTCGCGGCGGCGTCGAGCCATTGGAGGACGTTGGCGGGATTGGAGTCGTAGTAACCGGCGATGATCATGCGATGGCCGCGGTCGGCAAAGAATTTCAGGCTGGCGTCGCGCTTGCTGAAATACCACGGGACGATGATGACGTCCTGGTCCAGGCCTTCCCACGAGCCGGCGAGGTCGCCGCGCACCAGGTAGTAGTCCTTGTGCGCGTTGTGATGGGGATCGAACATGTCGTTCCAGACGTAGATGTCCCCGCCCGGGTTGACCTCGCGCAGGATTTTGACGCAGGTGCGGGCGTTGTCGGCGAGGAGCGCGCCCGCATCGAGGTTGCGTTTCTGGCAGGCGGCGCACCAGTTGAGCACGCGGATTTCATCGTGCGACATCATGTAACCCTTCGCGCCCCACGCGGCGTGCAGGCGGCGCGCCTGGTCACGGAGCAATTCCACGGTCCTGGGTTCGGACGGGCAGATCATCACCTGTCCGTCGTGGATGGTGACGGTGTGATAATAGGAAACGCGCAGGCGCGTGCCGTCGGGCAGCGACGTCTTGATGGCCGGCGGTTGATGATAGACGGTGTATTCGCCCTTCCACGGTTTGCTGCCCATCAGCGGGTCTTCCACCCGCTGAAAATCCTTTCCTTCCACGAGCGCCGCGCCGCCTTCGCGCCGGACGGCCAGCGGCGCGCCGGCGCGCCGGACCAGATTGAGCAAACCAACCTCCTCGACCTTCGCGTCATCCCACCACACGGTGCCGCTGCGCCCGCCCCAGACGCCGAGATAAATCTGCACCTCGGTGTTTTCCAGCGAATTGAACACCGCGTGATGCTCCGTCCAGTCCTGCGTGGGTTTGACGCCGAGATTGGAGTGCGTGAGCACGCGGCCGCCGGCGATGGCTTTGATTTCGGGATTGCCGCGAAAATCCTGCGTTTTGATGCGCACGCTGAGGTGATACTGGCGGAACGGACTGACGCGCAGCTTCTGGGACAGCCGCGCATTCTCACCGTTCGGATTGGTGGTGCGGGCGGCCCCGTTGTCGGCCCCGACGGTTTTATCAACCCAGCCCCATTGCTTGAAATCATTCATGTCGCCGCCCTTGAGGACCACGGCCGGGTCGGCCTGCAAGCGCGCGACACCGCCCTGCACGACAAACAACGCCTCTTTCACCGGCAAGGCCTCGGCGAGATTCGGATCGTGCCAGAGCAGGTCGTTGGAATAGCCGATGGAGAAGATGGTCGGGATGACTTCGATTTTGGTGGCGGCGGAGATTTGTTTCACGCGCTGGAGGTTGCGGTGATAGCGCGCGTCCATGTCGCCGAGCTTGGAGAATTTCGAGTCCGCCAGGATGGCGCCGGTGTAACCGGCCCCGGCGGCGCGCTCGAAAAGCTTCTGGAGGTCGTCGATGTTCTTATCGACATAGAGATTTTGCTGCACATAGATCCAGCGTTTGGGCAGTTCGAGGGGCGCGGCGGCGGCGTGGAACACGGTCAGCGCTGCGAGGCAGGCGAACAACAGGCGGTTCATGGAGGAGTGATACCCGACCCGGCCGCATATTCCAAGCATCACCCGTGGTGTAATGCCGGGTATGAGGAAAAAAAATCACGCCCCACTCATCAATGAACATTGCTTATCGCCGCCCCGCGCGGCCGTCACCCCCATTTGCTCCGTGTCGGTTTGAAAAAACCAAAAAATCGCGCCGGACGTTCGTCTGCACCGAGTTGCCCACAGCGCGTCATTCGTAAATGCGTAAACCCGCCATTGCCCGCCGCCCAACTGAATGTCAAACTGCCGGAATCCTATGAACTGCCTTCGCTTGCTCATCGTTTTATTATTCACCTCCGGTCTGCTCACGCACGCCGCCGAACGCCCCAACGTCATCTTCATCCTGGCCGATGATCTTGGCTACGGCGACTTGTCCGGCTACGGCCATCCCAAATTCAAGACGCCTAACATCGACCGCATGGCCGCCGAGGGCGCGAAGTTGACGCAGTTCAACACGCCCATGCCCTTCTGCGCCCCCACGCGCGCGTCGTTGCTCACCGGGCGTTACCCCTTCCGTTCCGGCATGAACGGCAATCCCGCGCCCGACGGCGGCCCGCAGGCCGATGCCATGGTGTTGCAGAAATCCGAGGTGTTGCTGTCGCAACTGTTCAAGTCGGCGGGCTACGCGACCAGCATGGTGGGCAAGTGGCACCTGGGCCACAAGCCGGGTTACTTCCCCGTGGACCGCGGGTTCGACGAATACTTCGGCATTCCCTACAGCAACGACATGCGGCCCGTGCAACTCGTCGAGGGCGACAAGGCGGTCGAATATCCGGTGGTGCAGGCGAACCTGACGAAGCGTTACACCGAGCGCGCGCTCAGTTTTATCGAACGCAACAAAAGCAAACCATTCTTCCTTTATCTGCCGCACGCCATGCCGCACAAGCCGCTGGCCGCGTCCGAGGCGTTTTACAAGAAAAGCGGCGCGGGGCTTTACGGCGACGCGCTGGCGGAACTGGACTGGAGCGTGGGCGAGGTGTTTCGCAAGCTGAAGGAGCTGCGGCTCGATGAGAAGACCTTCGTGGTGTTCACCAGCGACAACGGGCCGTGGTATGGCGGCAGCAGCGGCGGCTTGCGCGGCATGAAAGGCACGACCTATCAGGGCGGGTATCGTGTGCCGTGCATCGCGCGCTGGCCGGGAAAAATCCCGGCGGGCCACGTGAATCATGCGCCCGCGGTGATGATGGATTTATTCACCACGGTGTTGAAAGTGGCGAATATTCCCGCGCCCAAGGACCGCGTCATCGACGGCAAAGACATCATGCCGCTGTTTACGTCGGATGCCAAAAGTCCGCACGAAGGCGTGTTCGGCCAGCAGGGAGCGCGGCTGGCCAACGTGCATGATGCGCGTTGGAACCTGCATGTGTTGCCGCCGAATGATCGCCGCGAAAGGCTCGAAACGGATGGCCGGTGGATTGATCCGCGCGGGCCGGACGGCGTGACCATCATCGCGCCCTACGAACAAGCCCAGCCATCCGAGTATCCCGGCCTGCGCACCGGCGCGGAGCCGAAGGCGATGCAACTATTCGACCTGCAAAACGACCCCGGCGAGCAACACGACGTGGCCGCGCAAAACCCCGACGTTGTGAAACGTCTCAAAGCCATTTACGACAAATTGAACCAGGACGTTCCGCCGCCACCGGCGCAGGGGAAGAAGGGGGAGAAGAAATGAATTGGCCCGCTACAACGTATGGCCGGCAACAGTGCAGCTCGGCTTTTGATTCACTCCGCTCATAGAGTAGGTGCCGCCCGCGGGACAGATTGGAAGCTGTTGACCTTTTAAGAGCTTCGCGATGTCCGTTGCGGTTGGAGCGGCACCGTTGGTGCCTTGGTCCGTGTCCCAAATCTCTTTTGCACCTTCAATTTGCCTCAAATTGGCGATGCAACTGTTGCGTTGCGCCATGGGTTGGGCTCGCTTCATGCCGGGGATACATTGGACGAGCAGCCAGAGTGCGCCGATGGTTGTCAACGTGATGCCTGCCGCCCGACGTTGTTGATGAATCAGCCAGATTCCCAGCGCGGTTATCCCAAGGAGCAAAACGTTGAACCACATCGGCCCCATTATGGCGAGCAAAGCGCGCATGGCATGGTTGATCCACACTCACCGGTACTTGCGCCCAACGCCCGACCGGCATCGGAATCTACTTTTTTGGCTTGAGATAACTGATGCCCGTCATGGTCAACAACGGCAGAACATGCGGCATATCATTTTTGCCCATGACGACCACCGTCGTACGCCCCAGCGCAATCTGGTAGGGCCCCGTCACCTCATATTTTTCCCCGTCCGCCATTCTGATCAAGAATGGGATGCCTTCCTTGATGGCTGTCTCAACGTGCTCCCGTGTCATAAGTATCTTTTTCTTAAAAAGTAATCGCGAGAGGAGTGAAAACAAGCGGTTTCTGTGGGAGCGCGGTTCGTAGCGCAGGTTTCCAACCTGCTGTATCGCAGGCTTCGAGCCTGCGCCGGCGTGAAAATGTTAATTC
>JBFMBT010000442.1:0-4164 GCA_040754875.1 Verrucomicrobiota bacterium
GCTTCACACTCGCCGGTTGCTCGCGAATCAAACTTTCATTTCACGCGGCGCAGGCTTGAAGCCTGCGATACAGCAGGTTGGAAACCTGCGCTACAAACTCTCGCCCATCATCGCTTCAGGCTTTTCGCCACGTCCACGAGTTGGTCGAGCGTGTTGTGTCACCTGTCAACCGCGACACCGGAGGTTCGTTCGCCTGGAGCGCGTCCGTCCCCGGGCGCAGCAACGCCGTTTCAACCCAAGCGCCTGCCATCCCAACACCTCGTTTTCAAGTTTCGCCAATACTTCCCATTCGTTTGCCCACATTCGCTTGCAAGTCAGCTCCGGCGGTGCGCCTTGGGTTCTCGATAGCGATTTAATCATTCCCCGAAAAATTCCTCCCTCCGGGCCACCGGCTCAGTTAGGCTAGGTCGGTCGTGAAGACACTTGAATGACACCGAAATTATTTTCCGAACTGGGCATTTCCACGGAACTGCTCAAAGCCATCGACAAATTGGGCTTCGAACAGGCGTCGCCCATCCAGGCCGAGGCGATTCCGGTCTTGCTCCAAGGGCGGGATGTGGTGGGCCAGTCGCAAACCGGCTCCGGCAAGACGGCGGCGTTCGCCGTGCCGGCCATTGAAAAAGTGGATGTGCATCAGCGCGGCGTGCAGGTGCTGATTCTTTGCCCGACGCGTGAGCTGGCCGTGCAGGTTTCCGAAGAGGTGCACAAGCTCGCCGCCTTCAAGCGCGGCATCCACGCGCTGCCGATTTACGGCGGACAATCCTACGAGCGCCAGTTCTACGGGCTCAAGCAAGGCGCCAACATCGTCATCGGCACGCCCGGCCGCGTCATGGACCACATGCGACGCGGCACGCTGCGCCTGGACGGCGTGAAAATGGTCGTCCTTGATGAAGCCGATGTGATGCTCGACATGGGCTTTCGCGATGACATCGAATTCATCCTTCAGGCGGTGCCCAAGGAACGGCAGACCGTCTTTTTCTCGGCCACGATGCCGCGCCCGATCCAGGAATTGATCCAGAAATACGCGCGGGACCCGCAGCAGGTGCGCATCGAGCAGAAGGCGTTGACCGTGCCCACGGTCGAGCAGGTTTATTACGAAGTGGACCGGCGCTTCAAGGTCGAGCTGCTCACGCGGCTGATTGACATCCACGACCTGAAGCTCGGCATCATCTTTTGCAACACCAAGCGCATGGTGGACGACCTCGTGGACCATCTGAACGCGCAAGGCTATTCCGCCGACCGTCTCCATGGCGACATGAGCCAGCACCAACGCGACCGCGTGATGAACCAGTTCCGCAAATCGGGCCTGGAATTCCTGGTCGCCACGGATGTCGCCGCGCGCGGCATCGATGTGGACGATGTGCAGGTGGTCTTCAATTACGACCTGCCGTATGACGCGGAGGATTACGTGCATCGCATCGGCCGCACGGGCCGGGCGGGGCGCAGCGGGCGGGCGGTTTCCTTCGTGTCCGGGCGCGAGCTGTTTCAAGTGCAGCACATCGAGCGTTATACGAAGACGAAGATTGCGCGCGCCGCGATTCCCTCCGCGGATGAAGTCGAGGAAGCCCGCGCCGGTGCGTTTCTGGACAGCCTGCGCGCCACGCTCCAGAGCGGCGAATTCAAACGGCAGGATCATCTTATCGAGCGTTTGTTGGAGGAGGGTTTTAGTTCCACCGACGTTGCGTCGGCGTTGATTCATCACTTGCAAGGCGGCGAGGCGCCCGGCGGAAGATCGTCGCGTGAGGAGCCGCGCCCCGAGCGCGCGCCCGCCCGGGAAGTCCGGGAAGAGCGCCGGCCCGCGCGGACGGAACGGCCCGTTCGCCCAGCCGTTCAGCGTGCGCCCGTGCCCGTGATTCCTCCCACGCCCCCGGTTCAACCTGCCAGACCCGCCGCGCCTGCGGCCGCGAAACCTCAGCCCGTCGTCTCACCCGCGCCGGCAACGGCTTCGGCGTCCGCGAAGCGCCCCGTGGTCATCCCGGAGCGCCGCGTGCCGGTGGTGGCCAAACCTGTGCCCGGGCCGAAGCACAGCCGCCGCACGCCGGATGGCCAGACGCGGCTGTTCATGAACGTCGGCGCGGAAATGGGCGTCACCCGCGATGACGTGGTGCGGGCCATCATGGGCGAAACCGGACTGCCGCCGAAAGTGGTGGGCGTGGTGGATGTCCGCGAGCGGCATTTGTTTGTCGATGTTATTTCCGAACACGTCAACGGGATCATCGCCAAGCTGAATCGCAGCCAGATCAAAGGCCACAAATTGAAGGTAAAGGTGGCCTGAGCAAGCGAGCCATTCCCGGGAGGTTCCCTGACCAGCGCCGATCCGGATCGCGCCGCGGCTCGTCCGAATCGCGCCACGGCCCGGCCGCCGTTCGGCAGCGGTTACTCCTTGCTGGTCTGGACCGGCAGATGCGACAGCGGCACTTTCGGATTGGTTTGCGGGAAGTAATTGGCCGACCACTCATTCGGGAACAGCACGACGGGGTTTTTGCCCAGGTCGTAGGCGAGGCGCGCGCCGGTCGGCAGCGACAGCGCGTCCAGTTCGTCTTCGTTCAGTTCCGGCGGCAACCATCGAACCACCTGCCACGGCGAGGCCTCCAGTCGCGACTCGGCCCCGTATTCGCTTTCCAGGCGAAACTGCACCACCTCGAATTGCAACGGTCCCACCGCCGCGAGCAACGGAATCTTGCTGGCTGCATTGCGCAGGTAAAGCGCTTGAATGACGCCTTCCTGCAACAACTGGTCCAGTCCCTGGCGGAATTGCTTGAATTTCGCGGTGTTTGGATTGTGCAGATAAGCGAAAGCTTCGGGAGTGAATCGAGGGATTTCCTTGTAGCTGATGGCCGGGTCGGTCGTAAGCGTGTCGCCGATGCCGAAGTCCGAATGGCCGACCAGGCCGATGATGTCGCCGGGGAATGCCACGTTGACAGTTTCGCGTTCGTTGCCGAAGAGCTTGTGCGAACTCGACAGCCGCACCTTTTTGCCGGACCGCGCGTGCGTCACCGTCATGTCGCGCTCGAACCGGCCGGTGCAGACGCGCAGGAACGCGATGCGATCGCGGTGTTTCGGATCCATGTTCGCCTGGATTTTGAAGATGAAACCGGAGAATTCGGGATGCTCCGGCGCCACGGGCGTGCCGGCCATGACGCGCGCCTTGGGCGGCGGCGAATGGCTGAGGAAACCGTCGAGCAACAGTTGCACGCCGAAGTTGTTGATGCCGCTGCCGAAGAACACCGGTGTCGTCTGGCCGGCCAGCACCGCGGCTTCATCAAATGTCTCGCCCGCGTGGTCGAGCATTTCCAGTTCCTCGGCCACTTTGTGAAATGTCTGGTCATCCAGGCGGCCGCGCACAATCGGGTCATGCAGGCCGCCCACGGAAACCGGTGCGCGAAACTGGCCGCCGACGGTGCGCTCGAACAAATGCATCTGGCGCGCGCGGCGGTCATAGACGCCTTGGAATTCCGCGCCACTGCCGATGGGCCAGTTCACGGGGAACGCGCCGATGCCCAGCACGCTTTCCAGTTCATCCAGCAACGCCAGGGGATCGCGCATCGGGCGGTCGCACTTGTTCATGAACGTGAAGATGGGCACGCCGCGCTGGCGGCAGACCTCGAAGAGCTTGCGCGTCTGCGGTTCGACGCCTTTGGCCGCGTCGATGACCATGATGACTGAATCCACCGCCGTCAGCACGCGATAGGTGTCTTCGGAAAAATCCTTGTGGCCGGGCGTGTCCAGCAGGTTGATGCGGAAACCGGCGTAGTCGAATTGCAGGACGGTTGAGCTGATGGAAATGCCGCGCTTGCGCTCCAGTTCCATCCAGTCGGACGTCGTGGCGCGCTGGTTTTTGCGCGCGGTGACGGAGCCGGCGAGCTGCACGGCGCCGCCGTACAACAGCAGTTTCTCCGTCAACGTGGTCTTGCCCGCGTCCGGATGCGAGATGATGGCGAACGTGCGCCGCTTCAATATTTCTTTCGCGATATCCACAAAGGGCGCGAACGTTAGCACATCCGCCGCTCAGGACAAGAGGAGAAAATGGGCGCCCACCGTGGCGCAGGTTTCCAACCTGCTGTATCGCCGGTTTCCAACCGGCAGGCGCGGTATAAAGACAGCGGTGAATGCATTTGTCGGCGGCTCAAATCAAACTTCTTCATCGCGCGACGCAGGCTCGAA
>JBFMBT010000443.1:0-4144 GCA_040754875.1 Verrucomicrobiota bacterium
CAGGAGGGGAACTGGTCGTGGTGTTTCCTGACGCGGCGGATATGTCTCCACGCCTCGGCATGCCCAACGTCGCTCCCCTCCTCTGGAGGGGCTGGGGGTGGGTTCTGCGACGGGGTAAATCAGGACGGGGAAATTCATGACAGGCGCGTTGGGTGAGCTTTTGAATTGTTCGGGTTTGCCACACGCAACGAAACCCACCCCTGACCCCTCCCAGGAGGGGAATTGGTCGCGGTGTTTCCTGACGCGGCGGATATATCTCCACACCTCGGCACGCCCAGTGTTGCTCCCCTCCTCCGGAGGGGCTGGGGTGGGTTCCGCGACGGGATGGAATCGGGCGGGGAAATTCATGGCGAGGGCGTTGTGCAGGTTTTCAAATTGTTCGGGTTTGCCACACGCAACGGAACCCACCCCTGACCCCTCCCAGGAGGGGAACTGGTCGTGGTGTTTCCTGACGCGGCGGATATGTCTCCACGCCTCGGCACGCCCAGTGTTGCTCCCCTCCTCCGGAGGGGCTGGGGGTGGGTTTCGCGACGGGATGGAATCGGACAGGGAAATTCATGGCGAGGGCGTTGTGCAGGTTTTCAAGTTGTTCGGGTTTGCCACACGCAACGAAACCCACCCCTGACCCCTCCCAGGAGGGGAACTGGCCGCAGGTTTGCCGATGGATCGGAAATGTCCACGCACCTCGGCACGCCCAGCGTCGCTCCCCTCCTCCGGAGGGGCTGGGGGTGGGTTTCGCGATGGGGTAAATCAGAACCGGGAAATTCATGACAGGCGCGTTGGACGAGTTGTTGAATTGTTCGGGTTTGCCACACGCAACGTAACCCACCCCTGACCCCTCCCAGGAGGGGAACTGGCCGTGGTGTTTGCCAACCGGTCGGGTATGTCCACACACCTCGACATGCCCAGTGTCGCTCCCCTCGCGGGTGGGGAACTGGTCGCGGTGTTTGCAGCGCATTTGCATAATCCATCATCATTGCGTCGCTTCCTTCGGCAGCGGCATCTTGTCGCCCAGGCGGAAGTACTGCCAGAGGGCGTCGATCTGCTTGTTGGCGTCGCCTTCGAAATAATCGGTCAACGGGCTGCGACCCTGGTCGAAATACACGGGCATCTTGGTTTGCGGATCGATGCGCAACGGATTCGTCAGCCAGCGCTGAAAATACTGCGGCAACAGGCGCTCGCCGGAATACGCCAGGTTCACGCCCGCGCTCTCGAACACTTGCGTCGCGCCGAGGTCCTTGACGGCGTGACACGCGATGCATGAGAACCCGCCGTCCACGCCGATCAATTTCAGGCCCAGTTGCGCGGCTTCCGGATTGACAGGCGGTTCGGCGGGCGCCTTGGGCGCGTAACCATGCTGCATGGCCATGCCGGGCGCGAGAATCGCCGCGTATTGCGCGAACGCCGGCATGCGCGCCTCGATCCACGGACGCGGCTTGTAGCCCACCTTGCCCGCGATGAATGCCTCGCTCCACTCGGGCTTGAACTTGCCGCCCAGGATGTGCAACGCGGGGAAGCCATCGAACTTGCCGTGGCACTCGGCGCAATTCAGGTTGCGCGTCAGTCGCTCGGCCGCCTCGCGCCCGACATGCCGCGTAAGCGACGTGCGGTCCGTGGCCGCGAACGCCTGCAAGGCCGCGCGTTCCTCCGCCTTGAAGGCGTAGAACGGCGCCTTCGCCCCCTCCGCTTCGGCCAAGCAACCACTTTTCCAATTCGCCGCCGCCAGTTCCGCCAGCGACTTTGCCTTGAACGAATTCTCCAGCTTGTGCCCGTGACAATTCAGACAGCCGCTGCTTTGCACCAGTTGCTTGCCGCGCGCGACCAACGCCGCATCCGGCGCGGCGCCTGGTTTCGGCGCTTCCGCGGCGGAAATCAGATACGCGCCCAATTTGTCCGCCTCGTCCTTTGCCAGCTTGAAGTCCGGCATGCGAATCCATGCGTAATGCGCGTCCGGCTTTTGCAGGAACGCCACCAGTTGGCCCGCCGGGAATTTCCGCCGCACATGTTTGAGTGACACTCTGGCCGGTTCCTGTTTCGCATCGTCCGGCGCGTTGTGGCAGGCGACGCAATGGAGTGTGGCAAACAATTCCTTGCCGGCGGCCGCCAGATTCGGCGCCGGGTCGGCGCCTGCGCCGGCCGATGTGTCTTTCAACGATGCCAGATACGCCGCCGCCGCGCGCGCGTCGTCTTTTGCCTGTGCGCCGTGAAACATTTTGGGCATGTGCGCCGTGGGCCGTTGGCCGCGCGGGTCGGCAATCCAATCCGCCATCCAGTCGAGCCCGCGCCGCGAGCCGATGCCGTCAAACGCCGGCGCATCCATCGCCAGTTCGGGAATCGCATTGCCGGCCGTGACGTGGCATTTCGCGCAGCGATGCTCGACAATCAATTCGCGCCCCAGCCGCAGCGCCTGGCCCTTCGCCGCCTCCGGTTGCTCGGCATCGCGGCTCACCGAAGTGGCGGGCACCGGTTCCCACGGCACATCGGGTGACGACCAGAACAGGCGCAGAAACGCATCGCCCTGGTCCGGGCTGGTGAACGTGACCTTGAACGCGTTGGTGCCTTTGTTCAGGCGCACCGGTTTGCCGGGTTCCGTCGCGTTGCCCGTGCCGGATACATCCAGCGCGATGGCCCCGTTCACCTCCACCTTCACGGCGCCGCTCAACTCCGCCTGGAAGGTGAAACTATCGCGCAAATCCGCCGACGCGTAACCGCTCCATTCCGCCGTGAATTTCCCCGGGCCCACAAAGGGCGACACCGCCTGCCCGGCCGGCACGTAAAGCGACACGCTGCCAGCCACCGCTGTATCCGTCGCACCGCCCGCTTTATAAGTGACCATCAGACCGGGAACCGGCTTGGTTTGCGCGCAGGCATCGGAAACCGGGATGAGGGCGGCCAATGCAACCAAGGCGGTCCACGCCACCGCTCGCGGAGAGACAACAAGATTCATTACCCGTGTTGTAATGCAGGGGGCAAGGAGCGTCAATTCGGGCGGGAGAGCGGGGTTCTTCGCGCAAATCGAGCATTCCACGGTGTATTTCGAAGTTTCCACGTCGCCGGATTTTTTGCGCGCCATCAAGACGCTGAACCTCACCGCGAAAGCGGAAAACGATTACATCGCCAAGAAAGCCGGACGATGCCTTTCGGAGTGTCGGAGCCGCAACGAGCCGCAACACGGTGCAGCGAATCGAGGATTGTATTCGGAGAGCGGTTGTTCTAGTTTCGCCATATGGGGAATTCCATCGGAATCTCGGGAACCCGGCGAATCCGAGCCGGTCTTCGTGTGGTTTCACCATGGCCGTTAGGAATACTTCAGCACTTCCTTATGAGAATGCACATAGGGGCTTCGCTGTTGTCGGCCTGGCTCATCATATTCGGAGCGCCTGCGGGCCGGGTATGGGCCGCTGAGTTCAAGGCGAAGGTAGTGGATGGGGCAGGTCGGCCACTCGCCAACGCCATCCTTGATGTCGAACTGACTGAGAGAGGGGTGGACGGCAAGATCATTCACGTTCAGCGGCTGAAGTTGGTGTCTGACCAACGCGGATTGGTCAAGGGAACCTACGAGGAGAAGAAGATTTCGACAGAGGATATTCGGGTGTACATCAGCAAAGCAGGGTACGAGAACTACAGCACCGGGTTGGGTGACGAATACATCTTGAAACGGAGTTTCGGGCCCAGGGACGTGCGACGCATCGCCCGGCTCAGCGGAGAAGCGCAGAAAGCCGAATTGAAAGAGCTGCTGGTCGGCGATTACGAAAGCCAAAGGAAGGAAGAGGACCTGTTCGAATTAACCTTCCTTTACTATCCGGAGTTGAGGTCTGCGTTGCTGGCGCTGCTGGCTGATCCGACGGCCAGAGGGAACGCAACTCAACTGCTGAGTTTCGTTGCCGTGCCTGACGACTTGCGGTTGGTGATTCAGCACGCCGCTGCACCGTCAAAAGACGGCTTGTTTGCAAATCGGTGGGCGTACGCCGTGGTGAGTGCGTTGCTGGACCCAGTCATGGAAGAAGAGTGGGCGTTTCTGAAAAAGTGCGCTCTCGGCGAGTATGATGATCGGTGGGTCGATTCCGGCGCCATTCGATCCCTGAGATTGATGGCATCGCCGCGCAGCCGCGAAATCCTCGACGAGGTGGGAAGGAAGAACCTC
>JBFMBT010000444.1:0-4137 GCA_040754875.1 Verrucomicrobiota bacterium
GCGAGACACGTGGGCGCGAGGGGGCGCGGACGGATGGCGGCGGGCCGGTCCGCGGTGGACGGTGGCGCTCCCTGGCGCATGGAAGTAGTGTGCCATGGAGTGATAGATGTGTCAAGTGATGGACTGAGCCCCCGCAGATTCAGAAAAAACACCGATTGGGGGCCGACTAGCAAGCGAATGGGGGCAAACGAATGAGGGGAGGGGATGATCGCTGGGCTCCTGCGTTTGCGGAATTGGTTTGGGTGGGCTACGTTCGGATATCCACGGGAACTATATGGCGAGGTTGTTGCGCGTTTCTTCGAGTTATCTGGCTGTGCTCCTGGCTGGGGTGTTGATGGGGTGTGGGAAGCCGGCGGGTGGGAATGATGGGGCGCGCGAGAATGGTTTGCGACCGGCGGACAGGAAGAGTGGCATGGTTTCTTTGGACGAGGTGGTAGATCCACCGGCTGCGGCGCCAAGTCTTTCGTTTGCCACGGTTGCAGTGCCGAAAGTTGAGAGTCGGGATGCGCAGTTGCTGGTGTCGCCGGCGGCGTGCCGGGCGGAGTTTCGATACCTGCGGCGGGTTTACCGGCAAATCGACCTGAGCGGGCCGGCGGTGCAGACGGATGGGTGGACGGCCAATATCGCGGAGGCGGAGTGGCCGTTTTTGGGGCTCTGCTATTTTGGTTATGCGTGCGCCAACCTGGCGGCATACGACAGGGAGTTTCGGGAGGAGGCGCTGGCGGAAATGCGATGGTTGCTGGAGGCGTTGCAGAAGCCGCGGTTGACGGGCTTCATTGCGCCGCACACGGGCGAGCCGTTTGGTTCGGGGGAAATTCAGGCATCGGCGTTTGTGCACGGGCACTTCCTGAATCTGGCGGCGCGATATCGCGAGGTTTCGGATGACACGCGGTATGACGCGCTGATGCAGCGGGTGGCGAAAGGATTGGGCGAGGGATACGCGCGGGCGGACCAGGGGATTCTGCGGAGCTACAAGGACATGTGGTGGTTGAGCGACAACTTTGTGGCGTTGTCGGCGCTGGCGCGGTACGACCGGCTGTTCAAGACGTGCTGGAGTGAGGAGGGCATCCGGTGCGTGAAAAGCGTTCGGGCGCATTATCTGGACGGGGGCACAGGGATGTATTACACGTACATCACGCCGGAAAATCTCCAGCGACGGCAAGGGCCGCGCGGGATTTCGATGATGTACGGGCTGCACTTCTTGAAGGATTTCGCGCCGGAGTTTGCGGAGCAGCAATACGCGCTGGCGAGGAAGCAACTGGTGCAGTCGTTGCTTGGTTACGCGGCGGTGCGGGAGCATCCGCCGGGCGCGGAAGGGCGGGAGGACATTGATTCGGGGCCGATTGTGCTGGGGTTTGGGGCGTCGGCGAGTGGATTTGCGATTGGCGCGGCGGCGGTGATGGAGGACCGGCGGACGGCGATGGAATTGTTGCAATCGTTGTCGCAGGTGGGAATGCCAGTGATGGAGGGGGAGGAGTTGCGTTATGGGGCGATGCCGCCGGTGGGACAGGCGGTGATTTTGTTTGGGAAGACGGGGTTGCTGGCGGGGCGACCGTGAGGAGGCAAGCAAGCGAATGGGGCAAATGAAGGTGGTGTGTGGGAAAACTCGGACAGCATTGCCCGGCCAAATCAGCCGCTTGCGTTTGAAAGGCAAATGCTTTAGTAGGAAAACCGATGAGAAGGATGAGGGCCACCGGTTCACGGGCCAGGCCGGACTTGATTCGGCCCAATACCTGTTGACCGCTTATGCGCACCTCGCGACTCATCATGGTATTTGCTGTTGCAGTGGCGGCGTTCGCCGGATGCAGGAACACCCCAATCGCCAAAACCGCTGCTCAGCCCGTCATTTCAGTCGCAGTGCGACCGACAATGATTCGCGTCATCTCGCAGCGTTCAGGCACGGACATTACGCCCGGCATTGACATCTTCGCTGACGGCCGGTGCGCTGTTCGCACCTTCCGGGGAGAGGAGATTACAAAGCGGTTGCGCGTTGGTGAGGTTGATAGCCTCCTGGTGTTCTTCGAGCGGGAAGGGCTGTTCTCTGTTTCTGATGCCACCATTGAGCGTGCCATTGACCGAGAGCTGGAGCCTGTCCGGACCGAGTTGCCGGGTGGCGGCTTTCGGGTATCCATGCGAGGTCGAGTTCTGGTTACCGACTCGAATCACACGAGGATTGTTGCGCAGAAAGATTCCAAGAGTGTTGCGATTTCTCGCTATGCGTTAAATTCGGAGCTGGAGCATTATCGGACAGTCACCGAGTTGCGCACTGTCCAGAGGTGCGTTGACAGAGTTTATGAGGTTGCAGGCAAGATTTGGTAGTCAGCGGCCTAACCCCGATCAAGCCCGCGCCATCAATAGATAAAGGGAGTCCGTGCGGGAGCTTCAGCTTGGTTTCTTGAGGCGGAAAGATCCGGCAAGCAAGTGAATGGGGAGGAGTTGGGCAAAACGGACGGCTGGGTTGGGTGGCGAGGGCGGGCCGGATATGGCAGATGGCAGATGGCAGATGGCAGATGGCAGATGGCAGATGGCAGATGGCAGATGGCAAGCGGGATTTGAAATTTGAACAGTTGAGATTTCAGAGCGGGGGAAAATGAATGTGGGGGGCAAGAATGTTCATCGTGCTTGCCAACGCGGCGCTTTTCCATTGCAGTAGCGCGCGCTAAACTTTGACAGCGAAACGTTTCGCTGTCGCGGGCAAGCATGAAGAAGAGCATCGTCATCGCAATCGACGGCACGAGCGCCAGCGGCAAGAGCACCAATGCCAGGCTGGTCGCCAAGGCATTGGAATACACTTATGTGGACACCGGCGCGATGTATCGCACGCTGGCGTGGCATTGTCTGAAGCAAGGCGTCGATGTGCATGAAGCGAAGGCGGTGGCCGCGGTGTTGCGCCGGTGGAAAACGACGCTGGTGTGCGCGGAGGGGCAGGTGAGGTTGCTGGTGGACGGGTATTTTCCGGAGAAGGAAATCCGCACGGCGGAAACAAGCGAGGCGGTGCCGCACGTGGCGGCCATCCCGAAGGTGCGCGATTGGATGAAAAAAAAGCAGCGCGAATGCGTGAAGTTCGGCCACCTCGTCATGGAAGGGCGGGACATCGGGTCCAATGTGTTTCCGGAAACGGAATTCAAGTTTTACCTGGATGCGTCGTTGGACGTGCGCAACCGCCGGCGTGAAGCCGACGGCGTGCGGGAGAACCTGGCGGCCCGCGACAAACGCGACAGCCAGCGGGCGGCCGCGCCCCTGATGATTCCGCTGGGCGCGAAGGTCATCAATACATCGGGCCAGACACCCCAGGAATCCAGCGCGACGATCATCGCCGAGGTGCAGCGCCGGCTGGCCGGGGACGCGCGGACGTTGCGGACGGAGCCGGCATGAGCTTCACCTACCGCGTCACCGCGATTGTGTGCCGGATAGTGTTCGGCCTTTATTTCCGGTGGCGGGTGTTGCATCGCGAGCGGGTGCCGTTGACGGGGCCGGGCATCCTGGCGGTCAATCACGCGAGTTTTCTGGATCCGCCGCTGGTGGGTTCGCCCCTGCCGCGCATGACCAATTATCTGGCGCGCGAAAATCTCTTTCGCTTCCCCGTTTTCGGCTCGTACCTGCGGGCGCTGCAAGCGGTGCCGGTGGATCGCGACGGCGGGGGCGGCGCCGGCTTGAAGGCGATCCTGGACCGGCTCGAAGCGGGCGGGCTGATTCTGTTGTTCCCCGAGGGCACGCGCACGCGCGACGGCAAGTTGCAACCGGCGCGGGCGGGCATCGGCCTGACGGTCATCAAGTCGAATGCGCCGGTGATTCCGGTGCGAATTTTCGGATCGTTCGAGGCGTTCAACCGGTACATGAAGTTTCCGCGCCCGCGCAAGATCACCATCCAGTTCGGCGAGCCGCTGTATTTCGAGAAGCAGCGCGAGGAAGCCAGGAGTTGCCCGAAGCCGCGGCTGAAACAGATTTACCAGGAAATCGCCGATGAAATCATGGCGGCCATCGCGAAGATGGAGCCGGGTGATTGAAGTTCAGAGTTCCAAGTTCAAAGTTCAGGGATCAACAAGGGGGCGGCAAGTATTCAGTAATCAGTATCCAGTGTTCAGTAATCGTGCTCGTCCTTCGTCCTCGTCCTCGAACCCGACAGGCCCTCGTTAG
>JBFMBT010000445.1:0-4090 GCA_040754875.1 Verrucomicrobiota bacterium
GTCTGATGACCACGGTGCACGCCTACACCGCCACGCAGAAGACGGTGGACGGTCCGAGCAAGAAGGATTGGAAGGGCGGCCGCACCGCGGCGCAGAACGTGATTCCGAGCACGACGGGCGCGGCCCGCGCGGTGGGTCTGGTTTGCCCCGAAGTGAAGGGCAAGCTCACGGGCATGGCGTTCCGCGTGCCAGTGCCGACGGTTTCGGTCGTGGACCTGACCTTCAAAACCACGAAGGACACCAGCTATGAGGAAATCTCCGCGGCCATGAAGAAGGCGAGCGAGACGTATCTCAAGGGCATCCTCGAATACACCGAGGACGAAGTCGTCAGCAGCGATTTCATTCATTGCACCTCGTCGTCCATCTACGACAAGGGCTCGGGCATCGAATTGAACAAGCGCTTCTTCAAGCTCGTGAGCTGGTATGACAACGAGTGGGGCTACAGCAATCGCGTGGGCGACTTGTTGAAGTACATGATCAAGAAAGGACTGTAATTTCAGTTCCTCGCTTTGCGAACGGCGGTCCGGCAACGGGCCGCCGTTTTTGTTTCCGCAACGCGCTCAAAACAACTCGCAGACGCGTTTCCTTCTCTTGTTTGGAGTTCAAGCTTTAGCTTGCGGAGGGCAGCGCCGCCCCGTCAACCCACTCAATTTATCTTCCAAACATCCCTTTCTTCGTTCACTTACACCGGCGCAAGCAACGCGTCCCGCCACACGCTGAAGCGTGAACTCCATACAAGTGCGTTCCTCGCGCGTTGGATCATCCCAAGGTCGTCGCACGTTCGGGGGAATTTCCAAGCGCTTCGCTTTCTCCCGTTTGGAGTTCAAGCTTCAGCTTGCGGAGGGACGTGTCGGCCTCCAATTCGCTTGATTCACCTTTACGCCGTCCTATCCCGCCACTACAAGAACCCGAATGGGAATCGACAAGGCGCGGTACGTTTGGCGTAAACTAACTGAGCGCCAGCGCGGGGATTTGCTCGAATGGAGAAAACTGCGCGGTTACCCCTGGCACAGTCCCCAGCATCAGGACAGCCACCATATTCACTTCCATGTTTCGGCGGCCTGTTACGAGCACAAGCCACATATCGGCTACACGGTGGAGCGCATGGAGCAGTTCTGCGACCTTTTGCTCGGCGTGCCGGAGAATGATTCTCGCGAGTACATCGTCGCTTGGTGCATTCTGCCCAATCACTATCACCTGCTTGTTGCCACACAACGTGTGAAAGACTTCCTTGGAAAATTGGGCCGGCTGCATGGCCGCACGTCATACAATTGGAACCATGAGCAGAATACACGCGGTCGAAAGGTCTGGCACAATGCGGTGGAGCGAGCCATTCGCAGCGAGGCGCACTATTGGGCGACCATCAACTACATCCATCATAACCCGGTGCATCATGGTTACGTGACCAAGTGGGAGGAATGGCCGTTTTCCTCCGCCAGTGATCATCTCAAGAACCTGGGCCGCGCCTTCGTGCTGGCCAGTTGGCGGAACTATCCGATCCTTGATTACGGAAAGGGTTGGGATGCCCCTGAACTGTGACGCTTCTCTTGTTTGGAGTTCAAGCTTCAGCTTGTGGAGAGCAGCGTAGCCAACAGCAAAGCCTTGGAACGTTCCGTGAATCTTCTTTGGCCCACGAAGCAAGCCACACGTCCCGCCACACGCTAAAGCGTGAACTCCATACAAGTGCGATCGTTGCGTGTTGAACCATTCCACGACCACGGCGCGTGCGGGGAAATTCCCAGACGCAGCTCCTCCCCTTGTAGGGAGTTCAAGCTTCAGCTTGGGGAAGGCAGTGTCGCCAGCATCAGCGGTTAGGAGTATCTCGCACACGCACGTTTCTTCTTCATTCTCTTACAACGGCACAAGCGACGCGTCCCGCCGCACGCTGAAGCGTGAACTCCAAACAAGTGCGATCATTGCGCGTTGAGTTATTCCACGAGCGTCGTGCGTTCGGGGGGGGCCAGCGTGCGTTTCATTTTGCCACGCGGCGCGCTTTGCCGCATAAGCAGCGCATGCGCATCATTGGCGGAACGGCGGGTGGAACAATCCTGAAAGTTCCCAAAGGCTTTGATGTGCGGCCCACGCCCGACCTGGTGCGCCAGGCGATTTTCAACAGCCTCGGCGCGCGCGTGCATGGCGCGCGGGTGCTGGAATTGTTTGGCGGCTCGGGGGCGCTCAGCCTCGAGAGCCTCAGCCGCGGCGCCACCATCGCCGTGTGCGTCGAGAAGTCCGGCAAGCACGCGCAATTCATCCGCCAGAATCTCGGCGAGTCCGGACTGGACGCGTCGTCGATGGAATTGCGCGTGCAGGACGTGTTCACGGCGATTCCCCAACTGGCCGAGGCGCAGCGCCGGTTCGATTTGATTCTCGCCGACCCGCCGTTCGGCGAAAAGAACGTCGGGCGCCGCTCCAATTCGCTGTCGCAACGCTTGCTCGATGACGCGTTGCTCCCGACATTGCTGGCGCCCGGCGGCGTGTTCGTGCTGGGCCACACCAAACGCGACACGCTCACGCTGACCGCCGCGTGGAATGAATTGAAAATCCTCAAGCACGGCGATTCCTGGATGCGCCTGCTCGCGCACGCCGAATCGCCCACTTCCCCTACCCCATGAACGCACGACTTCAAGCTGTCCAATGGCTCCTCGCGGTGTTAATCGTCCTCGCCATGCCCGCCCGCAAAGCTCAGGCACAAACCGCGAAGAATGACGCACGGCTTCAGGCGCTCGTCGATGAAGCGCGGAAAACCGCGCTCGATAAATTCGCCGCCAAGAAGCTGCTGACGAATCAAATTGCCATCACGCTGGTGGACTTGCGCGACCCGCAACGTCCGGCGCGCGCCAGCCATCGGGGCGACGTGCAAATCTATCCTGCGAGCGTCATCAAGCTTTTCTACCTGGCCGCCGCGCATCAATGGATGGAAGACGGCAAGCTCGGCGACACGCCCGAACTTCGCCGCGCGATGAGCGACATGACCGTGCATTCATACAACGAGGCGACGCATTACGTCATCGATTTGCTGACGGGCACGACGAGCGGACCAGAGTTGTCCGAGCGCGAAATCAAGGCGTGGTTCGACCAACGCAACGCGGTGAACCGCTACTTCGCGTCGCTCGGTTACGCGAACATCAACGCCAACAAGAAGCCGTGGTGCGAAGGCCCATACGGGCGCGAAACGCAGGCCATCAAGTTGTTCGAACCGAAACGCAACATGCTGACGACCGATGCCACGGCGCGATTGATGACCGAGATTGTCTCAGGCAAGGCGGTCAGCGCCAAACGCAGCGCCGAGATGATGAAGCTCATGGCGCGTGATCCGTTCGCCAGGAGCGGCGACCCGGACAACCAGGCGAAGTTCATCGGCGCCGCGTTGCCGCCGGGGGCGAAGCTGTGGTCGAAAGCCGGTTGGACCAGCCAGACGCGCCACGATGCCGCCTATATTGAACTGCCCAACGGCGCGAAAATCGTCCTCATTATCTTTACGACCGACCACGCCAACGAGCGCGATATCATTCCCACGATTGCGCGCGTGATCATCGAAGGGATCAAGTAAGAGGTGCCTCGATTTTGGACAATCAGCAGTGTCGTCTTCTCTTCTAACTCAACCTGCTTGACATCAATTGGTTGCATAGTAAAGAGGCAACTTTGGTGTCTCGTTTCGCGATTTCCACTGGCTTTCGTTGCCAGTGTTTCGATCACCGAGTCGCTCGGTCGGAATTGGTGCAACCTCCTTGGAACAAGAACGATACACCACGGTTCTCGTTGTTCATCGGGATTGCGCATAAGCCGTACGTAGTCTGGCGCGCCTCCTGCTATTCGTCCTCTGCGCGGTTTGCGATGGGCAGTATGTGGACACGACGTATTTGTAAATAACAGCCCTTCGCTTCGTCCACGCCGCGGACAGAAGAAAGGTCAACCTATGAAGATCCAAACCTCACGCAAAGCGGGCTTCACGCTCGTTGAAATCATGATCGTGGTCGCCATCATTGGTTTGCTGGCCGCCATCGCGATTCCCAACTTCGTGAAAGCGCGCACCACGGCCCAGAAGAACTCCTGTATCGCCAACCTCAAGCAGATTGACGGCGCGGTGCAG
>JBFMBT010000446.1:0-4081 GCA_040754875.1 Verrucomicrobiota bacterium
CCTGACCATGGGCAAGGTGGCGGAAATCCGGGAGCGATTTCTTGAAATCCGGAAAAAACAAGTGAAGCGGCCATGAAAAGCGGGGGATTATACGCTGGATTGCGCCCAAGTGGCGGTGATCGCAGTGCGTTTGCGCGGTGATGGGGTCTTCACCGGCCGGAAATTAGGGGGAAACTTTTTGACCCCAAGCGCAACTTTCTCTACTTTTACTTGTATAACAGTTTGCTGATACAAGCGTTGCATGGCATTTACCTCGATTAAGAACGTGCTTGCCCAAGCCGCTTTGGCCTCACCTGACCAGTTTCAGGAGTGGAGCCGCGAGTGGCGGGTGGCTGCGGAGAACGGGTCCCAGGAGTCGCTGCTGACCTTCTTCTGCCGCGAGGCCGGGTTGTCAGAAGAAATATTTCTGCAACGCCTGTCCGCCTGCCTGGGCTGGCCTTTTCTGGATCTGCCCCGTCTCACCGTCGTGCCGGAAGTGCGCCAGAAAATCTCCACCAAGGTCGCGTTTCAATACACCGTCCTCCCCACCGCTTTTGAAAACGGCGAACTGCAGGTCGTCGTCAGCAATCCGTTCGACACCGCGCTCCAAAACGCCGTCCAATTCGACGCCAAGTGCCCCATCAAATTCGCCCTCGCGCCGCGCGAGGAAATCGAAAAGGCGCTGAAAAAATATTACGGCGTGGGCGCCGAAACGCTCGATGAACTCGCCAAGGATGAGCCGATGGAACTGCTCATCGGCGAGGACAAGGAAATCACCGAGAGCGACCAGGAAGCCAGCGTCATCAAATTCGTCAACCAGATCATCTGGGAAGCATTCAAGGACCGTTCGACGGATATTCACTTTGAGCCGGCTGAGGATGAATTGCGCATCCGTTACCGCATTGACGGCATCCTCCATCAGGCGCCGATGCCGCCGCAGTTGAAGCAATACCAGGCAGCCATCATCTCGCGCATCAAGGTCATGTCCGGGATGAACATCGCCGAGAAGCGCCTCCCGCAGGACGGCCGCATCAACGTCCGCATCAAAGGCGAGGAAATCGACATCCGCGTGTCCACGGTGCCGACGGTGTATGGCGAAAGCGTTTCGCTGCGCTTGCTCACGCGCGGCAAGATTTTCCTGAGCTTGGACAAACTCGGCTTCGCGCCGAAGGACGAGCAGGCCATCCGCGACATCATCGTCAAGCCGCACGGCATCTTCCTCGTCACCGGCCCCACCGGCTCCGGCAAATCGACGTCGCTGTATGCGTTTCTCAGCACCATCAATTCGGTGCACAAACGCATCATCACGATTGAGGAACCGGTCGAATACGAACTGAAGGGCATCAACCAGATTGCGGTGCGTTCGGATATTGGGCTGACCTTCGCGGTCGGCCTGCGCCACATCCTGCGCCAGGACCCGAACGTGATCATGGTGGGTGAAATTCGCGATTTGGAAACGGCGGAAATCGCCATCCGCGCGGCGCTGACCGGCCACCTCGTGTTCAGCACGCTGCACACCAACGACGCGCCCAGCGCATTTACGCGTTTGATCGACATGGGCATCGAGCCGTTCCTGGTGGCGTCATCCGTCGAAGCCGTGCAGGCGCAACGCTTAGTGCGCACGATTTGTCCGCATTGCAAGACCGAGCAACGCGTCGAGCGCGATTACCTGGCGCGCATCGGTTTCCCGGCGAATGAAATCGAGACGGCGAAATTCTACCACGGCGTCGGCTGCGACATCTGCCGCCAGCTCGGTTACCAGGGCCGCATGGGTATTTACGAGTTGCTCGTGTTGAACGAGGCGATTCGCCCGTTGATTTTGAACCGCGCGCCGGCATCCACCATCGCGCAACGCGCCATCGAACAAGGCATGCGCACGTTGCGCAACGATGGTTGGAACAAGGTGCAAAAAGGGCAGACGACCATCGAAGAGGTCCTGCGCGTCACCCAGACCGAGGAACATCGCTCGCTGGTGGACGATGGGCGCACCGCATTCCTGATGAAATCCTGACATGGCAAGCGTCAATAGTTGCAACGTGCTCGAATTGGGGGGCGAGCAGCGCCGTCTGTGGCGCTTCTCCACCAGCGGCGACAAGGTCAATCTCGCCGGCGAAGTGCCCGCCACGCCGCCAGCGGCCCTGCCCGAAAAGTGGGTGCGCAAGGACTGGCATTCGCTCTTTCAGCGCACGTTGAACATCGCCTGGCTGCCGGCGGACCAGGTGTTCGTGCGCGTGGCGCAGGTTCCGCCGTGTGAGCCATCCGAATTGCCCGCGTTGGTGGAATTTCAGTTGGAGCGTATTTCGCCGCTGCCCATCACGCAGATTGTCTGGACGGCGCAGGCGCTGCCGGTGACCAGCGCGTTGCCCGAGCAGATGCAGACGGTCATCGTGCTCATCGCGTCGCGCAGCCTGGTTGAGCAACACCTGGGCGAATTGGAAAGCCAGGGTTACCTGCCCGACCGCCTCGAATTGCCTTTTGTCCACGAACTGCTCGCGGTCAAGGAAACCAGCGACGCGGTGTGGATCTTTCCGCGCAAGTTTGGCGACAAGATTCTTTGCCTCGCGTCGTGGTATCAGGCCGGCGTGCTTAAAAATGTCAGCCTTCTGCACCTGAACGCGTCGGATAGTTGGCGCACGGAACTGCACGATCAGCTCACCAAAATCGCGTGGGCCGGTGAAATGGAGGGCTGGTTGACGGAGAACCTGCGCTGGAACCTCGTGGCAGAACCCGATTTATCCGCCGCGTGGGAACAGGCGTTGCGTGAGTGGTCCAACAAAACTATTCAAACCAGCGTGCCGCTGGCACGGCCCAAGGTCGCCGCGTTGAGCGCACAGTATGCCGCGCGCACGGAACGGGGTTTGAATCTCTTGCCCGAGGAATACGCCACGCGTTATGGCCAGCAATTCATTGACCGCCTTTGGATGCGCGGCGCGGGCCTGCTGGTGGCGTTGTATCTGGTTGGCGTGGGCATTTATCTCGGCGCCCTGCAATACCAGAAGTTTCAAGTCAACACGGTGCAAACAAAAATCGACGACTTGGAAACCGATTACAAGAAAGCCCTGGAACTGGCGGAGCTGACCGACGTGTTGCGCGAACAAATCAGCCTGCGTTATGCGGCGCTGGATTGCTGGAAGGCCACGGCGGAGAAACTGCCCGACGATTTGACGCTGACGGAGCTTTCGTTCAGCAAAGGAAAGACGCTGATCCTGCGCGGCGAAGCCAGGCCGAACCAATCGTCCAAAGTGACCGATTTCAACGAGGTAATGCGCAAGTATAAACTGAACGACAAGCTGCTCTTTGCGGAAGTCAGCGCGCCGCGCATCGATACGAAGGCCGACCAGTCGTCCAGTTGGTATTTCGAATGCGAACTGGCCAACACCACGGGAATTGAATGAGCTCCTTCTTTGACCAATTGAATCTACGCCCGCAGGAGCGCCGCCTGGTGGTGGGCCTGTTGCTGGTTTTTTTCTTCATCATCAATTTCTGGCTCATCTGGCCGCAGTTCAAGGAATGGGACAAGGTGAAGGAGGATTTGCGCAAGGCCCAGGCCAGGCTGGACAAATACGAAGCCGAAATTGCGCAAGTTTCGTCCCGCAAACAGAAGCTCGAGTCGCTGGAAGCCCAGGGCTCGGATGTCCTTCCCGCCGAGCAAGCCTTCCAGTTCTCGCGCACCGTGCAGATGCTGGCGCAGCGCAACAAGGTCACCATTTCCACGTTGGGCTCGCCCACGTCATCGAGAGGCATGGGCGCCAACACCAACGCGTTCTTTGACGAACAAAACATTTCCATGACCGTTATTTCCGGCGAAGCGGAACTGGTAAACCTCCTTGTCGCGCTGGCGAGCGACAGCTCGTTGATCCGCGTGCGCGACCTGACCCTGCGCGCCGAGCGGCCCAAGCAACAACAGCTCAGTGGCACGCTCAAACTCGTTGCGAGTTACCAGAAGAAATAGCGACTTTCCAACCTCAAACAAACCAACCCGCGTGAAAACATTCAACCAACCCTTTCTGGCGGCGCTCTTGTTCGCGAGCGTCGGCGCCTGGGCCCAGACTCAACCGGCGCCCACGCCCCCCGCCCCCGGCCAGCCCGCCACGCGGCCCGT
>JBFMBT010000447.1:0-4069 GCA_040754875.1 Verrucomicrobiota bacterium
CTTAGGGTATTCCAAAAGGTTATACAAGCCGATTGCGCGCCGGCTGCGGGTGGACACGTAGGACCGGGCAAACTCGAGCGGGCGGCTCAGGAGTTCGTTATTCTGTAAAAGTGGTTGCGGTATAATTCATTACAACAATACCCTTGGTCTGGGCAATTGGCGGCGCTGGGGTTCAGGGAATCCTCGCCGGAAGGGGTACACCCCAGCGCAGCCTCGTTCTCTTTGACGAAATCCGCGCAAGCCCGATAGAGTCAACCACATGAAGCCCGTGTTTCTCGCCGTTGTGCTTTCCCTGCTGGCCACGATGGCCCAGGCCGCGCCCGCCAAGCCCAACATCCTCTGGATCACCACCGAGGACATGAGCCCCACGCTCGGATGTTACGGCGACCAATATGCCCGCACGCCGAACCTGGACCGCTTCGCCAGGGAGAGCGTCCGTTACACGCACGCGTTTGCCAGCGCGCCGGTCTGTTCGCCCGCGCGCTCGTGCTTGATCACCGGGCTGTATGCGACGTCTCTGGGCACGCAACGGTTGCGCTCGGAATTTCCCATCCCGGCGGGCTTCAAGGGGTTCCCGGCGTATCTGCGGGCGGAAGGCTACTTCTGCTCGAACAACGTGAAGACCGATTACAACGTCGCCAACGAGAAGGCGTTCATCGCCGAGGCCTGGGACCGCAGCGACGCCAAGGCGCACTGGCGGCAGCGCAAACCCGGCCAGCCGTTCTTCAGCGTGTTCAACCTCATGATGACCCACCAATCGCGCACCAGCGTCTGGTCGTGGGACGAATTCGAAAAGGAGGTGCAGCCATATTTGAAACCAGCCGAGCGCCACGATCCGGCCAAGGCGCCCGTGCCGCCGTATTATCCGGACACGCCGATAGTGCGGCGCACCATCGCGCGGTTCTATGATTGCGTCGCCGCGATGGACAAAATCGTGGCGGGCATCCTCAAGGAACTGGAGGAGGACGGCCTGGCGGAGGACACCATTGTTTTTTTCTTCTCGGACCACGGTTCCGGTCTGCCGCGGCACAAGCGGTTGCTTCATGACTCGGGCCTGCATGTGCCGTTGATGGTGCGGTTCCCGCCGAAGTACGCGCAGTTCGCCCCGGCGAAGGCGGGCGAGACCACGGGCCGCATGGTAAGCTTCGTGGATTTCGCGCCCACGGTGTTGAGCCTCGCCGGACTGCCGGTGCCGGATTACCTGCAAGGCCGGGCGTTCCTGGGACCGCGCGCCGGAGACGCGGTGAATTTTGTTCACGGCGCGCGCGACCGCGTGGACGAGGCGTTTGATCTCTCCCGTTCCGTGCGCGACCGCCAGTATCTCTACGTCCGCAATTACATGCCGCACGTTTCCTGGAATCAGCCCGAAGGCTATTCCGATGCCGCGGACATGCGCCGCGAAATCACCCGCCTCGCCGCCGAAGGCAAACTCAACGCCGCGCAGATGGCCTACGCGGGCCCGCGCAAGCCGCTCGAAGAATTATACGACGTGCAGGCGGACCCGCAGCAATTGCACAACCTCGCCGGCTCGCCGCAACACCGCGCCGCGCTCGATCGCCTGCGCCGCCTGCAACAAGTGTGGAGCCGTTCCACGCGCGACGCGGGCTTCCTGCCGGAGGCCGATGCGTGGGAGCGCAGCCGCGGCGGCACCGTGTTTGATCTGGCGAAGGATTCGCGGCGCTATCCGCTGGAACGGATCATGGAAGCGGCCGATCTCGTCGGCCGCCCGAACGTTGTTTCGCAGCAGATGAAATTCTTGCGCCACCCGGACAGCGCCGTGCGTTATTGGGCGGCCGTGGGCCTGCAAGCCGCCGGCCGGGACGCCGAGCGGGCGCGCAACGCGTTGCGCCTGGCGTTGCAGGACACCTCGCCCAGCGTGCGCGTGGCGGCCGCCGCGGCGCTGGCGGGCTTGGGCGATGCGGACGCCGCGCTGGCGGCGCTGATGAAGGAAATGCGCGGCGCGCAACTGGACGCGGCGCTGGAAGCCTGCCGCGCGCTGCAATTCATGGGCGCCGCGGCGCGTCCCGCCCTGCCCGCGATGAAGGAAGTGCTCACCCGCGCGAAGCAATCGGAAAAGGAGCACCCCGCATGGCTCTTCATCCGCTTCAGCCTGGAAGCCGCCATCGCGAAACTGGAAGCCTGACCCGCCGATATCGGGCGGAAGCGGGCGGAACCGGCAGGTCATCCCACGTAACCCGATCGTCCTCGCCCTCGTTCTCCTCCTCGGCCTCGATTTCCCTTCCGATTTTTAACGATTTAACAAAAATTTAGTTTGCACAGTTTGCATAGTTTGCAGTTTTTGCTGCTTTGTTGGCGCGCCCCGTTTTTTTCGCGCAGACTGCACCCATGAAAAAACAACAAGGAGCCAACATGAAGAAAACCAGACGGTGCAAAAATCGCAATGTCACACCCGCGGCGCCTGCGACGGCTGCCGCTCCCGAACCACCCGTCGCCCCGCCGTGCACGTTTGTGCCGGTGGTGCAATCCCAGGGCGACGGCACCTTCGTCATCAAGCCCGGCAAACCCATCGAGCGCGTCTCTGTCCGCGACGCCGCCCACCGCGCCGGCGTGTCCAAGCACACCATTTACCGGCTGATCGACGCCGGCATGCTGGAATCCGAGCGGCCCAGCCCGAACAAATTGCTCGTGCGCGGCGATTCCCTGGAGCGCCATCTGGCTGCCACGCGCGATCCCGAGTATTGGGCCGCCCGCCGGCGCGCCACCGTCCGCATCCGCGTGAGCACCCGCCAATGCCGGAAACGCCGCAAGTCGCGCCGTTGAAAAAGCGCGAGTTACGCATTGCTTATTAAACGATAGCACCATACCGTTTAATAACGAACCACCTTATTAAAGGTTGTTTAACACGATGCAACGCGGGTTGACCGGACACTTTGTGCCGCTTTCCTCCACGGGAGAGAAGGCGCGCCTTCGTGCCCCGGCCCCTGCCGCCGGACCCGCCATTGGTCTGGGAAGGCGAATCCCAGGCGCTACTGGATCGTGCCACGCTCGCCCTGGGCCGGCTCGACGGCCTGACGTCCGTGCTGCCCGATGCCGCCATATTTCTGTATGCCTGCGTCGGGTCCAGGAGATGGAACGGATGATGGGCTATGTGGTCTTTTCCCGTTCCAACGCGACCTGGACAGTGGGCGTGACGCTGCAAGAGGGACAACTGACGTGTGTCGTGAGCGGGCCCAAACCGTACGGCAGCCGAGGCGACCCCGCCAGCGGCGCCATATTCATACCGGCTTCTACCTGGTAACGCTCCCGGACCGCGGCTGTCCTCAGCCGCAGCGCGTCGCCTGGAACTTGCGTGTCGGACCGCCGGACCGCCCCATCTCCGTGAGGCGTCGCACGTTCAAAGCTCCGCGGATATTCAACGCCCCCGGCAGTGCCACATTGCGATTCCAGGCCACACGCTGCGGCTGGGGACAGCCGCGGTCCGAAAGCGTCATCCTTTCGACCTTTAGTTAGTTAGGTTTTCGCACTTCGGATTTGTTTCGGATTTCGTCATTCGGGTTTCGGATTTCCCTTTTATCCGTGTCCACCGGACCGCGGGCATCCTGCCCGCTTACGACGTGGCAATGCGATGCGGGCGAAATTCCACCTCCGTTGCGCGCCATGCCGCAAGCGCGACTGGAGTCGCGCGGTCCGAAGTCTTGGTCCGCCACCGCGAATACCGGTAGCGGTACGATACCACTACCCGAATACCACTGGACAACGGCCCCATGGCGCTCCTCCGGAGCTGGCCGTCATGATTTTGCCCCAATAATGATTTTCCATTCCTCCGCGCGGGCCCCGCCTACTTTCGGGAATCGAACGCCTCCCGCGCCTTGCGGCTGCGGACGACCGCGTCGCCCAAACTTGCCACGTCCTTGGCGTGCGCCTCGCGCACCTCAGGGGTGGAAAAAACCAGCTTCCCGTCCTGCACGCTCCAATCGTCCCAGTGCTTGAGCAAACGTTTGGTCATGCTTTGGGTGGTATCGGCGCTTATCTGGTCAGCTGCCCGGATTTCCGCGATCTGTTTGAACAGTTGGTCAAACTCCGCATTATAGGCCCGCAACCCCTCGTC